>NZ_JBKHUI010000013.1:0-156622 GCF_046569695.1 Kluyvera sp. 142486 | reverse complement strand
AGAGAATAATCACGTTGGGTGCGTTTGAACTCAGTCATCATCACGTTCTCCGGATTTAAGTCAGGAACGTGTCAACGCTATTCAGGACGGGTCACAGGCATAAAAAAAGCCGGAGACGCAACGCGCTCCGGCTTTTTATTATCACCCTCACTTACGGGCGATTATCGTCTTTATTATCCAGCTGGTCAGGACGCTCGTCCTTACGCTGATACTCACCGTCAAACGTCTGCCCGCTCGTGGTACCGCCCGCAAACCCGCCGCCCGGCATCCGATTAAAGTGCAGGTATGGCATCAGCTTCACGGTGAGGTGTTTCTGCACCGGCGGCAGCAACAGCACCAGACCTAAGAAGTCGGTAAAAAAGCCTGGCAACAGCAGCAGCAAACCGGCGAGGATCAGCGACACGCTTTTGATCATCTCGGCTGCCGGGCTTTCGCCCGCCTGCATTTTTTCCTGCATCAGCATCAGGTTTTTGAAGCCCTGATTGCGCACCAGCGACATGCCGATAACGGAGGTAAAAATGACCAGCACTAACGTCAGCAGGACGCCAAACACATGGGCGACCTGGATAAAAATCGATATCTCAATGTAAACATAGAGAAAAATGGCAATTAACGGTATCCAGCGCACTGGCATCTCCTGTTCGAAAAATCACGCGGTTCGCGCGTTTGCAGCGATTAACGTCCCGCTGCACTACTTTTAAATGGTGGTGATTCGCCGCATTTCAATCAGCGTGCATCCATATTTTTGTCAACAATGGTCAAGCGGTGACTCATTTCACAAATAAATAATTCTTATCCGTTCCGTCTGATAATAAGTGATCCAGATTACTGCAATCCGCTATTATCAGCATATCATCATAGACACTGGGCCGATTAAGGAAATAATCTGCGGTCATAAAACGCATAACCATTCTGATTATGCGTATTTGGTGAAATCATTGGCAGCTCGCAAATAGAAGGTTCACATGCTAAACAACATTCGTATCGAAGAAGATCTGTTGGGTACCAGGGAAGTTCCGGCTGACGCTTACTACGGCGTTCATACTCTGAGAGCGATTGAAAACTTTTACATCAGCAATAGCAAAATCAGCGACATCCCGGAATTTGTTCGTGGGATGGTGATGGTGAAAAAAGCAGCGGCCCTGGCGAACAAAGAACTGCAAACAATCCCTAAAGGCGTGGCGAATGCCATTATTGCTGCCTGTGATGAAGTCCTGAATAACGGCAAATGCATGGATCAGTTCCCGGTAGACGTTTACCAGGGCGGTGCAGGCACCTCCGTTAACATGAACACCAACGAGGTACTGGCGAACATCGGCCTGGAGCTGATGGGCCACCAGAAAGGCGAATACCAGTACCTGAACCCGAACGACCACGTCAACAAATGCCAGTCCACCAACGATGCCTACCCAACCGGTTTCCGCATCGCGGTGTACACCTCTATTCTGAAGCTGATTGATGCGATTAATCAGCTGGGCGAAGGCTTCCAGCGCAAAGCAGCGGAATTCCAGGACATCCTGAAGATGGGTCGTACCCAGCTGCAGGACGCGGTCCCGATGACTCTGGGCCAGGAGTTCCACGCGTTCAACGTGCTGCTGACCGAAGAGACCAAAAACCTGCTACGCACCGCAGAACTGCTGCTGGAAGTGAACCTCGGCGCGACCGCTATCGGTACCCGCCTGAACACCCCAGACGGCTATCAGCAGCTGGCAGTTCAGAAGCTGGCGGAAGTCAGTAACCTGGCGGTGGTTCCGGCGGAAGACCTGATTGAAGCGACCTCCGACTGCGGCGCTTACGTGATGGTGCACAGCTCGCTGAAACGCCTGGCGGTGAAAATGTCGAAGATCTGTAATGACCTTCGCCTGCTCTCCTCCGGCCCACGCGCTGGCCTGAACGAAATCAACCTGCCGGAACTGCAGGCGGGCTCGTCCATCATGCCAGCCAAAGTCAACCCGGTGGTGCCAGAAGTGGTAAACCAGGTGTGCTTCAAGGTTATCGGCAACGACACCACCGTCACTATGGCTTCTGAAGCCGGTCAGCTGCAGCTGAACGTGATGGAGCCAGTGATTGGTCAGGCGCTGTTTGAGTCTATCCACATCCTGACTAACGCCTGCTACAACCTGCTGGAAAAATGCATCGACGGCATCACCGCGAACAAAGAAGTGTGCGAAAGCTACGTCTATAACTCGATTGGTATCGTCACCTACCTCAACCCGTTCATCGGCCACCACAACGGCGACATCGTCGGTAAAATTTGTGCCGAAACCGGTAAGAGCGTGCGTGAAGTGGTGCTGGAGCGCGGCCTGCTGACGGAGGCGGAGCTGGACGATATCTTCTCCCCACAAAACCTGATGCATCCGGCCTATAAAGCGAAGCGCTATACCGATGAAAGCGAACAGTAGTCTTTCTGACTAATAAACTGAGGCATGTCATGATGACATGCCTTTTTTGTTTCTATAATTCACGAAAACACAACAATTACATATCAACTTGTTAAACAAGGAAGGCTACTATGTTTGGAGCAGAACTGGTCATTGTGCTTCTTGCCATTTATCTGGGGGCAAGACTTGGCGGCATTGGCATCGGCTTCGCCGGCGGTTTCGGCGTGCTGGTGCTGACGCTCATTTTTCAAATTAAACCCGGCGCGATACCCTTTGACGTTATTGAAATCATCATGGCGGTTATCGCCGCGATAGCCGCGATGCAAATCGCCGGCGGGATGGATTACCTCGTCAGCCTGGCCGAGCGACTGCTCCGCCGTCACCCCAAATACATCACCTTCTTAGCGCCGCTGGTCACCTGGTTTATGACCATCCTGGCGGGCACCGGGCACACCGCGTTCTCTACGCTGCCGGTGATCACCGAAGTCGCTAAAGAGCAGGGTATCCGCCCTTCTCGTCCACTTTCTATTGCCGTGGTGGCCTCGCAGATTGCGATTACCGCCTCGCCAATCTCTGCGGCAGTCGTGTTCTTCGCGGGTATCCTTGAACCGATGGGTGTGAGCTATCTGACGCTGCTGGCTATCTGTATTCCGGTCACGCTGATTGCTGTCATGCTCACCGCGGTTGTCTGTAACTTCCTCGGCTGCGAGCTGAAAGATGACCCGGTGTATCAGGAGCGTCTGGCAAAAGGCGAAGTGCGCCTGCGCGGCAGCAAAGTGTTTGAGCTGAAGCCGCATGCCAAGCGCTCCGTCCTGCTTTTCCTGATTGGTATCGTGGCGGTAATGTTCTACGCCACCGCCATCAGCGACACCGTCGGGCTGATTCAGAACCCGGTACTGCCGCGCAACGAAGCGATTGTGGTGTTCATGCTGACCATCGCCACGCTGATTTGCATCACCTGTAAAGTCGATACCGGCGAGATCCTCAACGCCAGCACCTTTAAGTCCGGCATGAGCGCCTGCGTGTGTGTACTGGGCGTCGCGTGGCTGGGCGATACCTTCGTCAAAGCGCATATTGCCGACATTCAGGCCATCGCGGGCGACCTGCTGAACAACTACCCGTGGCTGCTGGCAGTGGTGCTGTTCTTTGCTGCTACCCTACTGTACTCCCAGGCGGCGACCACCAAAGCGCTGATGCCTGCGGCGCTGATGCTCGGCGTCACCCCATTAACAGCCATTGCCTCTTTTGCGGCGGTCTCCGCACTGTTCGTGCTGCCAACCTACCCAACGCTGCTGGCGGCGGTAGAGATGGATGACACTGGCTCCACCCGTATCGGCAAATACGTGTTTAACCACGCCTTCCTGATCCCGGGCGTTATCGCCATTACTCTGTGCGTGATCCTTGGTTTCATCTTCGGCGGCCTGATGCTCTAATCCGCTGTAAAAATCGTTAAAGTCGGGCCGCTCTGCGGCCCGATTCACTCAACCCCCTTTCCCCGCCGTGCTATAGTGCCTCTTTTCATCGATACGAGGTTTGCAATGAGTACTCCCGACGCTGTTGTGGTTCTCTGTACTGCTCCTGATGAAGCTACCGCCCAGGACCTGGCGGCGAAAGTGCTGGCGGAAAAGCTGGCGGCCTGCGCCACGCTATTGCCTGGTGCCACCTCGCTCTACTACTGGGAGGGGAAACTCGAACAGGAGTATGAAGTGCAGATGCTGCTGAAAACCGACCACGCGCACCAGCAGGCGCTGCTCGACTGTCTGAAGGCTCACCACCCGTATCAAACGCCCGAACTTCTGGTTTTACCCGTTACTCACGCAGATACCGATTACCTCTCATGGCTCAACGCTTCCTTACGCTGATTCTGCTGCTGTGCAGCACCTCGACCTTTGCCGGGCTGTTTGACGCGCCCGGCCGCACTAATTTTGTTCCTGCCGATCAGGCTTTCGTTTTTGATTTTCAGCAAAACCAGCACGATGTGAACCTCACCTGGCAGGTGAAAGACGGCTACTACCTCTACCGCAAGCAGGTGCTGGTGACCCCAGCCAACGCCAGCATCGCCCCGCTCAAGATGCCCAACGGCGAGTGGCATAGCGACGAGTTCTACGGCAAAAGCGAAATCTATCGCCACAGCCTGACCGTACCGGTGACGCTGACCCAGGCCAACGCAGGCGCGACGCTCACCGTCACCTACCAGGGCTGCGCCGACGCGGGCTTCTGCTACCCGCCGGAAACCAAAACCGTACCATTGAGCGCGGTCGCGCAAGCCGCGCAGACTCCTCCCCCTCTCCCCTCCGGGGAGAGAGCCGGGGTGAGGGGCAACCCCAGCGCGGACTTACCCTTCTCCGCCCTCTGGGCCCTATTAATCGGCATCGGCATCGCCTTCACCCCCTGCGTCCTGCCGATGTACCCGCTGATCTCCGGTATCGTCCTCGGCGGTAAACAGCGCCTCTCCACCGCCCGCGCGCTGCTGCTGGCCTTTATCTATGTGCAAGGCATGGCGCTCACCTACACCGCACTCGGCCTGGTGGTGGCCGCCGCCGGGATGCAGTTCCAGGCGGCGCTTCAACATCCGTACGTGCTGATTGGCCTGTCGGCGGTGTTTATCCTGCTGGCACTGTCGATGTTTGGTGCCTTCTCGCTGCAATTGCCGTCGTCGCTACAGACCCGCCTCACCCTGATGAGCAACCGCCAGCAGGGCGGCTCGATGGGCGGCGTATTTGCGATGGGCGCGATTGCCGGGCTTATCTGCTCGCCGTGCACCACCGCGCCGCTCAGCGCCATTCTGCTGTACATCGCCCAAAGCGGTAATCTGTGGCTCGGCGGCGGTACGCTGTACCTCTACGCGCTGGGGATGGGTCTGCCGCTGATTCTGGTGACAGTATTCGGCAACCGCCTGCTGCCGAAAAGCGGGCCGTGGATGGCGCACGTCAAAACTGCCTTTGGCTTTGTGATCCTCGCCCTGCCGGTGTTCCTGCTGGAACGTATTATTGGCGACGTCTGGGGGCTGCGGCTGTGGTCGATGCTCGGCGTGGCGTTCTTCGGCTGGGCGTTTATCACCAGCCTCGGTTTGAAAAAGCCGTGGCAGCGCATCGGGCAAATACTCCTGCTCACCGCCGCGTTGATTAGCGTGCGCCCGCTTCAGGATTGGGCCTTTGGCACCACCGTGGCGCAGAGCCAATCGCACCTCAACTTTACCCGCATCAGCAACGTTGAGACGCTGAACGCGGCACTGGCCAGCGCTCAGGGTAAGCCGGTGATGCTCGACCTTTACGCCGACTGGTGCGTGGCCTGCAAAGAGTTTGAGAAGTACACCTTCAGCGACCCGCAGGTACAGCAGGCGCTGCAAAACACCGTACTGCTACAGGCGGACGTGACCGCCAACAGCGCCGAGGACGTGGCGCTGCTAAAACATTTACAGGTTCTGGGCCTGCCAACCATTCTCTTCTTTGATGAGAACGGCAACGAACAGCCCGCACTACGGGTCACCGGCTTCAAGGATGCCGCCGCGTTCCGCGCACATTTGCGCGATCGCCAACCGTAGACAACACTTTTAGACGGATAGCCGTCAACGGAGGAGAGACACGTGCAACGCGAAGACGTACTAGGAGAAGCCCTACAGCTCCTTGAGCAAGAAGGGATTGCGAGCACCACGCTGGAGATGGTTGCCGAACGCGTAGACCGCCCGCTGGACGAACTGCGCCGTTTCTGGCCAGACAGCGAAGCGCTGCTGTATGACGCGCTGCGCTACCTGAGTCAGCAGGTGGAGACCTGGCGTCGCCAGTTGATGCTCAACGAAGAGCTGACCCCCGAGCAAAAACTGCTGGCCCGCTACACTGCGCTGACCGAATGCGTGACGAAAAATCGCTACCCCGGCTGCCTGTTTATCGCCGCCTGTACCTTCTACCCGGAGGCAGACCACCCGATTCACCAGCTCGCCGAGCAGCAAAAGCAGGCCGCCTATGCGTACAGCCATGAGCTGCTGACCCAGCTGGAAGTGGACGACCCAGCGATGGTCGCCAAACAGATGCAGCTGGTGCTGGAAGGCTGCCTGAGCCGCATGCTGGTCAGCCGCAGCCAGGCCGACGTGGACACCGCGCACCGTCTTGCCGAAGACATCCTGCGCTTTGCCCAGTGCCGCCAGAACGGCGCGCTGACCTAAGCCAGCATCCCCGCCCACGCGGAGACCAGCAGGCACAGCGCCATCAGCCGCTGAAACCGCACCATCGCCACGGTGGTGCGGAACACCCGATTCACCGCCTTCCCCAGCCACGCCCAGCACATCAGACACGCTACCGAGATCAGTAAAAACCATAGCGCCATCAGCGCCACTTCACGCAGCGCATGCTCGCCCGCCGGAGCAAACAGGCTGACAACCGCCAGCGCCATCATCCAGGTTTTCGGGTTTATCACCTGCAACAGCGCTGCCGCTTTAGCGGTAAAGCGATGATGTGACTGCCCGGCAATATTCGCCGCCGGCGCGCAGAACAGCTGCCAGCTCATCCACGTCAGCCACAGCACGCCCGCCCAGCTCATCACCAGGCGCACCAGCGGATACTGACGCAGCACTTCCCCCGCGCCCGCGCCGGATACCAGCACAATCGCGCTCGCCGCCGCGCAACCGCTGACCAGCGCTGGAATAGTCGCCCGCACGCCATAGTGCTGGCTATTGGTCAGAACAAGGATATTGGTCGGCCCCGGCGTTATCGACGCAACGAAGGCAAACAGCAGAAACGGCATGATATTCACAGGTGACTCCTTATTATTAGAGTCCCGACTGTGCCGTTATTTATTGGAAACGTCTGGAAGGTTTGTGCACAACCGACGGTAATGCGCTGGCGAGATACGATACGCACGCTGGAACCAGCGCCCGAGGTGGCTCTGGTCGGCAAAGCCGAGCGTCGCCGCCACGTCAACCGGCTGTTCGCCCAACGACAATAGCTGGCGCGCTTTCGCCAGCCGCAGCTGGATCAACCACGCGTGTGGGGCCATGTTGAACTCACGCTTAAAGCTGCGCGTCAGGGTAAAACGGTCGGTGCCCGTCTCCCGCGCTAAATCAGAGAGCCCAATATTGTCGCCCATATGCGCATGCAGATAGTCCCGCGCCCGATGAGCAATCGCCGAGCTTTGAATCGCCGACGGCAGCCGCTTGCGCCACTGGCAGTGCGCGGTCAGCTGCGCCAACAGGCCGTCCATACTGCTCTGCTGCACAATGCGCATCTCATCGGTATGCAGCGTGCTGAACGTCTCGCCAATCGCCCGCACCAGCTGCGGTTCGCGGGTGAGCGTTTGGTTAAAGTGCAGCGAATAGCTGTCCGGCGTGGCGTCATATAGCCCGCGCAGGGTGCTGGTCAGCCAGCGTTCATCGAGGTAAAAGGTGAGATAGGTAAAGCCACCGGCCACCGGCGCTTCACCGTCGTGAATTTCCCCCGGCTCCAGCAGGAAGGCATCGCCCGGCACGCTATGGTGACGCTCGCGACGACAGTGAAACTGCTGGGTGCCAGACAGCGTGATCCCCACCAGATAGCTATCGTGCCAGTGCGGGTCGAACGCGTACCCTTCAAAGTGCGCTTTGATTGTCTCAATGCCCGTATCGGCATGCTGTCGCAGCTCAAGCCAGTCTTTCGTTGCCATACCGCCCCCCTCTCACCGCCAGCATTGCCCGATTGCCGCGCCGATGTCTGGAAGATTTGTGCAATCATCCGGCGCAAACGCGTAGATTGCCGCAATAGTAAGCAGTTGAACAGCTTTTCGGTGAATTTGGTTGACGTGAGGGAGCGACTACGGTTTAATGCGCCTCGTTGCCCGGATAGCTCAGTCGGTAGAGCAGGGGATTGAAAATCCCCGTGTCCTTGGTTCGATTCCGAGTCCGGGCACCACTATTTTAGTTTTGGGACGTTCCTATACGTCCGGGAACATAGAAAAATCAGTAAGTTGATGAAAATCTGGAGTACCGAAAGGTACTGCCAGATTTTTTGACATCCGTAGTTTTTGGGGGCTTAATTGGGGGCCTGCCGGTTTGATAAACTACGGAGCCCCCACAATGCCTCTGACTGATACCGCCACCCGCCACGCCAAACCTCTCGAAAAACCTTACAAACTCAGCGACACGCAAGGTTTATACCTGCTGATTAAACCCAACGGTTCCAAACTCTGGCACCTTAAGTACCGCTTTGGCGGAAAAGAGAAAAAGCTGGCGTTTGGCGCTTACCCGACTGTCTCGCTGGCAACGGCCCGTAAACTGCGCCAGGAAGCCCGTACAATACTGAGCACAGGTGCCGATCCCGGTGTAAAGAAACAGCAGGACAAGCAGGCGAGAAAAAACGGCATTACCTTCGAGACCGTCTCCCGTCAGTGGGTAGCCGCGAACATTCGCTGGAGTGAGGCACACGCCACCAGAGTCCTGCGCTCACTGGAGTTGCACATTTTCCCGCTCATCGGCAATGCCCTTGTGACTGACCTGAAAACTGCCGATCTGCTTATCCCGCTACGGATGGCAGAGAAAAAAGGTTGTCTGGAAACCGCAGCACGAATACAGCAACGTACCACAGTCATCATGCGTTACGCCGTACAGGAAGGATTGATTACAAGCAACCCGGCCAATGACCTCTGCGGCGCTCTCACCCCACCACCGAAAAATCATTACCCTGCCCTGCCGCTGGAAAAATTACCTGAACTACTGGAAAGAATAGACAGCTATTCAGGCAGACTGCTGACAAAGCTGGCGGTACAGCTTAATTTGCTGATTTTTATTCGCTCCAGTGAATTACGTTTTGCCCGCTGGTCGGAGATCGACCTGGATAATGCGATGTGGACACTTCCTGCAAATCGGGAACCTATTGTAAGTATCCCGGCAAAACGGGTGTGCTTACAGTATAAAGGGCAAAGCGTGACAAAAGCGTTGGATTTATTCAGCAAAAAAAGAAATAAAAATGTGACAATTTAGGAGAAGAGGATCGGGAAGTTGCAAGATTCATGAAGCGGGGTCGCAATTCAAACCCTCTCGTCGCTAAAAGAGCGGCCCTTTTTCCCCTGAACATACGCAATATTCAGGGGAAAGGAGCCTTGGAATACTAATTCATTAAACCTTATTCAGCAGACCTTCTCTCGCGAATACTTAAATCGATGACAATGATTTTTACATCTTTAATTTTTGGATAATTAGGCGAGATAGATAACCAATGTTGAGTTAATGCATTTTCAAGTTCATTGAGATTTACTTTAGCACCATTAATAATCCAATTTTTAACTGGTTGATCTTTACCCTGCCAAATCAGTAAAAACACACCAAAATCGGCTTGATTTTCACGTAAGTAATCCCCTACCAACTGATTTTCCAAACGCTCACACAGATCACTTCCTGACCAGGATTTATCCAACAGTTTCAGCTCAACAGGAATGGGAACACCAACATTTTGATGTTGAAGCCATAGGTCTGGCCGTTGACTATTTGCGAGTTCAGCTTCCTGAGCGCAGGTTAATCGCCCCTTTGCAGTGGTTTTGATATGATGAGCAACAACATTGCGCATCTCAGTTTCGCTGGTAATGTTTTGATAGGTTTTAGCCAAACTATCATTACCGCGTTCGAGCCAATCCTTGAAATCCAGTAAATAATGGACACCCATTTGGTATAGCTGTGCTGGAGTATTAGGTGTAAACACTAAACTGGCATCAAAATCTCGTACCTGCTCATCAGTCCATAGCTCGAAATCAGCATCGGACACTGCCCTGTTGCGTGCAGCCCTTACCATCCAATGCTTGTAACCTTCATAAGGGTATTCATTAATAAGCTCCATTATAGTGATATAGGCTTCTTTACCCGGAATATCTGCTAGCCACTGAAAAAGTAGTTCACGGGCACTTTGTGCATCATCTCTAAGCGTCGGAGTATATGTAGTAACGGCTGAATGATCTAAATCATCCTCCGGCTTGATAAACGTGGTCATAAGCAAAAATAACGCTTTTAAACTAACAGGATTACGCACCCCGCCCGTAAAAGAGGCTCTCTCTTCACCATGGCGGAATTTCCCGGTGAGCGTCGTTATAAAATGTTGTGAAAATATACATGCTCTATCTTCTGATAATTGCTCGAGCCAGGTTTTTAACTTGGGTATCGCCTCATCCGGAGAGGTATCAACATATAAGGCAAACCAGGTTGGAAGATTCTCCTCCAGAGAAGGAGCATCGATTTTTTTACTAGCCAAGTGGGCTAACTCAGCAAAACCAATACCGCCATTAACCATAATACGAATACAGCTTCTCAAGCTCTGATTAGATTTCGGCTCATTCCCTTCAAGCCACTTATAAAGTGCGGGAGCCAACTCTATATGGCTCCAGGGAGCCTGATAAACAACATCATGCAAGAGTGGATACATTTGACTGGGTTGATTATTATTTGAAAGTTCCTGCTCCAGTTCTTTCCAGAGTGCATTTACAACAGTCTCCGGATAAGTTTGATACATCTTTTCCAGCCAGCCAGGAAAGCCATTCATTTCTTTTGTTAAATATAAAAGAGCATGCTGTACTTCATCGGGTGGAAGATAGTCAGCAAAACTCGGGTTCTCTTTATATTCGATCTCCAGCCCAAGCAATCCAAAAATAAGATTAAATGGTATTGAGGTTGAGCTTTGGTCTTCAGGCCTGTAAATCCGCCAATATGCCATGGCCGCATCACGAAACGCACAGGCAACGTCCATACCAAATGTTTCAATAAGATCACGCCAGTCATGATTAGTTGCAAGATGATCGTGATTATTTTTATTTATTTCCTGGTATAACCAATATTGTCCATTGCTGGTCTCACCTGTCGCCAGTCCGGGTGGGTTTTTTATAGCTTGAGGATTTGCTTTAACATGGTCAATCCACTTAATACGCTCACATTCATTCTGCGCTCGTTTTTCCTCTGCCTTTTTTATTAAATCAGCCTGTTGCTTGTTTAACTCTTCTCTTTCAGGATCAATCGGAGGGTTTAAATAAAATGCAACTTTCTGTACTAACTCATGATGTTGTTGGGATACTTCATTAATTCCCGATAAAAATTGTTCACTATTATTAGACTGCGTATAAACACGCAGAGCCAAAGACAACGCAACCAACCGATCATCAAGCAATTCTTTTTGACTAACATAGCTCAAAATTCGCTCAAAACTTTCCACATCAAACTTAAAGAAATGCCCTGGCCATTGGACATGCCAGTCATCAATCAATCTGCGGTTTTTGAATTGCGTTTCGGTTCTTCTGTTTTCTACTGCACGCCAGAAAAGAGCATCGTTTAACTCCGGCCATGCGGGAACTAGTTCAGACAATGCCCCTTTGTATTCCCGAATATGATCGGCATGCCAATCTCTGGTTTGGACAAAAGCCAGCATTAAATCTAGCACTTTTTTCTCTAAGCATATATCCGAGCGTAATGACACCAACTTTTCAATAAGATCCATGGCTGAAGGCAACAGCCACACATTTTCTTCCGATATTCCTATATCAGGTTGCTCACAGTAAGGAGCAAGTTTAATTAAATCGTAAAAACCGTTTAGAAGAATAATTAATGTTTTCTCATAATTGGAGGCATTAATGTGGGGTACCTTTTCTATGAACGCCTTGATTCCCTCAACCAATCCCGTTGTTTCGAATTGCTTATAAGGCTCTAATTTTTTAAATGAACCCAATAAATAGTTAACATTCTGTATGTTAAAATCAGCGTTATTCACGAGATCAGCCAGAATACGTCGTGATAAATTATCTGAATTCTTATTCAAGGTTTGCCATAATGATGTCAAAACCTCAGCTGTTGCGGTAGTAACCAATACTCTAACGGCACCAATACGCGCGTAAAGATATCGCTTTTGATCAACCGCAATTGACATTAATTCTTCCAGGCAAACTGGCTTATTAATTTGCCATAGCATCCTTGACAAAAAGAAAATAACATCATCATTATAAAAGTACTCTTTGATAAGAGATGATATTTCTTCTACTAAATCTAATTTAGCTATCATTCCAATAGCATCATTGTACCTTACTCGTTTTTCGTCTGTATCGCTTGCAATACGACTGACAATATTTCTAAGCATGCCAACTCGTACAGACAGAGGTAAATGAGAGACATCCCCACCATTAAGCGCTATTTCAGGCTGAATGCTTAATGCTTTATCCCTTATTTTATCATCCATCAATATCAGCCAAGGGACTAACGTACTTAGTCTAGGAGTAATTACTTTCTCGCCATATATGTCGCGAAATATCAGTGACTCAACGACTCTTCTTGAATGCCCTTTCTCCAACAATGAGTTAAGCCATTTTGCTGTTAAATAATCCCGAATTTCTCGGTGACGGAAACCAACCATATTGTATATCGCATCACTGAAAATCCCTCTCTCTAGAAGAGCCCATACATTTTGAGGTTCCCAACTATCTAAAATAACTTCAGCATTCACACCAACTCGTTCTGTCAGCTTATCATTAATCTGAATGCCACTTTTTCCAGTGAAGGTAACTGCCCCCGCAAGCAGAGAAGCCCCTTCAAGCGCTTTTGATGCCTGAAGAGGTCTTGCCTGACGCCTTGAAGGGTCGATTTCATCAAGCCTCGTTGTAACGTTTCGCTCAAATAATTCGAAACGAGAACCAAGCTTTCCATCCTTATTCCATGTAGTAATCAGAAAATCCAGGTCAAAGGGGCGAGACGCCATCGCTTGTAAATTTGCCCGTTCAATTTCATCAACAAATTCAGTTGCATCTCTAACTTCACGCCGGGATGCATAAAAACGGATATCATCCAGACTCAACGGGTTAAGGCTATAGATGGTCAAAGGGTTGTCTCTATAACCCCCCTCAACTACGTTTTGATTAGAAAAGGGTAAATGGCGCTCAACCGTTTCACAATCAGTTGCGAAACTCCATGTATAAGGCCTACCAGAAATATATATATGTGCTCTATGTCGAGATTTTTTTATTGCGTAAGCAAATCGTTTTACTGCTTTTTCGAAAGCTGTCGGTGCTACCAGACGCGCCTCATCAACGGAATCCAGAAAGAACCAAGCCTCATCAGTAGAGTCCAGCCAAGCCTCAAACTCCTCCGCAGAGCCTACTTCCAAACCCCATGCAAAATCCGCCTCATCCAAATCTTCTATACGAATAAAAAAAGCTAATCTTCCACTTTGCTTGATGTTTTCCGCGCGAGAGCGCATCTCTACAGTCTTGCCTGCCCCTGCAGCCGCAAGAATCACAACACGATACTCCTCCTCAAGCTGAGACCATTTAATTGATCCCATCAAGATACCCATAGAGGTGGATTTTTCATCCTCATTACCAAGGCTATCTTTAGGTACTGCGGTAAAGGACCGGTCCAAAGAAATGATGTCCAGATTCATTGGTTCTACCATGCTTTGAGTTGAGAGTGTAACAACTAAAATACTGCCTTCAATTTGTTGATACAACAGCAAATCTCTGGCATGGCTCGCAAAAACTCGAGATTAATTGCTGCATTGACTTTGGACATTGATGTAGCGAAAAACGTCTACAAGCCACTGTTCTGGTGAGTGATGCTCAGCCTACAAATCCTACTATTGCACGGCCTTACCTAGTGGAAAATCTGCTGATATGGGATGCCCAAGGCAATGCCGTAGATGTATTTAGTCATCCGTTAACCGGCGTTCACCTCAATAGCTTTACCCTGGATATGGTCAGGAGCGGTGAAAGCAGCAAGAGTTCGATTTTTGCCAAGCTTGCCCGGTTGATGGTAGAGAATTAACGGAAAGTGAGTCGGTGTTTTTAGAACACGTTATATGTGGACCTGACTCCACATATAACGAGGTTCCTATTCGCAAAATAACGTTTTTTTCGTGATAACCATCTCAAAAAAAAGCAATTTTTTATGGGGACCTTCGTGGGGGCTCTATTTGCGATAAATATCAACAAAACCAATAATAAACAGCATGTTAATCGTGGATATGATTCCGAGTCCGGCACCACTATTTAGAAGAACCCGCCTATGGCGGTTTTTTTGCTTTCTGAGACTCCGGTAGACACCTTATCTATTCAGTCATACAACCATCTCCCCGCCTTCGCAGACTCGATAATCATCGCAACGGTCAGCGGTTTAATTTCTGGTTCCGGCATGGGTCTTTTTTGCCAGACTGGATACTCGTATTCGAAGTAATTCCTACCATCAAAGTTTGAATGCTCAATATCAAAATGCGCGAATAAATCCGACAAAAAATCATGCGCATCTTCCGGTACAAACTGAAAATCATCAAGTAAGGTCCATTCCTTGGTGACCTGTTGAATTTCAGGTTTAAACCTTCTTTTTCGAATCGGGTAACGTGCCATGATGTACCCGATAACTTCTGCTTCATAGTCTCTGTCCATTAGAATGAAGTCCATTGTATACGGTCTTTCGATCGGGCAATCAGGTTGTATTTTTCAGGCGTACGTTTCGCAACAAGCTGAACCGTAATTATTAGAGTGGCGGCGGATAGTTTCCCTGATATCGGGACGAGCGGCTGGCCAATCAAAATCATGCTGACAGCTTCAGCGGTCATTCCTAATGCATCTGCAAGTTGCTCAATGAAGCTCTGGTCAAACCGTTCTCCAGGTACCACATGGGTATGCCCGTGATAAAAGTATGTCCCGTTTATTTCTTCAACCGCATCCATTCGTTCCTCATTACGCCGTTTGGCGCTCGTTCCATGCGTCTGCAAAAATGATATTACCGTCGCAATGCTTCAAAGAACCCAGCCTATGGCTGGGTTTTTACTTTTTTGCATCCCAATCGTTACGCTGACTCAGCCTCTCAAAGCGCGTTCAACACTTCCGCTTTCACCGTTTTTATCGCCAGCTTCATCTGTTTAAGCTGCTCGCGCAGAGTCTGCACTTCATCGCCGTCGGGAATAAGTACAATGCAGTCTCCGGCAATCTTAACTGTGACGCCAGTACCGGTATCGAAGCCAGCGTCTTTGAGCCATTTGCCGCTCAGGTTAATCGCTGGCGTGCTAGGGCCGTTCTGGCTGGGAACGTAGCTGACGGTGTAGCGGCGCTCAGTTTTGGCCGGTTTTTCGGATGATGGGTGAGTCTGGGTAGGGATCGTTGCCATGTGGGCATCCTCCTGTAACGGGTTAAACGTCCGCCGCAGGAGAGGCTAATCTCACGGGTGGCGGAACCAGACGGGGTTAGCCTTACCGGTGTTACAGGGAACCGGCGCGTCTTGCGACGCCCCCGCCTGGCCCACCATTGAGGTGTAGCCGTGCGTACGACATATTTTGAGACGTTTGCTCGTCATATGTCGCCCGTAACATTCTATCAGAGAGGCTAATCCCGACACCTGATTTTGCAGGTGCGTGAAGAAAGTACTCCTATAGCTAACGCGCCGCAATCCGCCCCCGGACTTCCTGAAAACACGATGGTTATTCTGGAATCCGCCTCGCAAAACCACACGGATGATTGTTCGGTTAACATTATTTACGCACCTTAAAACAGGCAAAATACAGTTAACGTCTGTTTTAAGGTGCATCAATCCTTGTACTTATCTAGTCCCCCCGAAGGTCTGACCGCCCCCGAGACTGATTATCTGTTACCCTATAACCGCAGGCATCGCGACAACCGCCTTGCCACGCATCCTCAAGGTTCTCCATGACCACCAAACACAAAATCCTCCTCAGTGCCTGCCTCGCCGGGCATCCCGTGCGCTACAACGGCACCGATAAATCCTGTACCGCAAATCTGCTGCAACAGTGGCGCGATGAAGGTCGCCTGGTCGCCCATTGCCCGGAGCTGGCGGCGGGACTTGAAACGCCGCGTCTGTCGGCGGAAATGGTTAACGGTCAGGGTATCGAGGTGTTGAGCGGGCGGGCGCAGGTGGTGGAAAGCGACGGGCGTGATGTGACGCAGCCGTACGTGCTGGCGGCCTGGCTGGCGTTAAAAGCCGCGCAGAGTCACGGCTGTCGGTTTGCGATTTTGACCGACGGTAGCCCAACCTGCGGCAGCCAGAACGTGTATGACGGTGCGTTCAGCGGGGTGAAATTGCCGGGCGAAGGGGTCGCGGTGGCGCTGTTGCGCCAGCATGGAATTGAGGTGTTTAGCGAGTTTCAGCTGGCGGCGTTGAAGCGGCGGTTGGATGAGGTTGAAGGGGTTTAGAAAGAGCCGCCCCGGCGTTGGCGCATTGCGCCTCAGCCGGGCTACAAAGATAAATACATCGTTATCAAACAACGCATGTAGGCCGGATAAGCGCAGCGCCATCCGGCAATGCCGCAACGCTCATCACCCAATCCTCACCCACCGCCACCCCACCGCCATCATCACCAGCACGATCGTTACCCCCGCTGCCATATGCAGCAGGAAATCCAGCGGATGCACCTCCACCGGGTGGCAAAACGACAGCATCGTCAGCGCCATACAGGCGATTCCCACTCCTGACGTCGCCAGCGTGCGCAGCGGGTACAGGGCCCGTGTGCGGCGCAGGTAGCCCATCATAATGACCATCATCGGCGTACTCACCGCCATCATAAACGCGTAGCAGTTCACCTCGTCGGAATGACTTTCCGGCGCGTGCGTTGTGCCAAGGCTGAAGATAACGCCGCCTAACCACAGCGCAATCAATGGTGCAAACCAGCGCCAGCCCAGCGGTTTTCGTCCGGCGATGCTCAGCAGGAAGGCGTTGCGTATCGCCAGTATGCCCATCACAAAAGCCACGGTCAGCTGTAGCGCCGCCAGCAGCGCGCCGGACTGCGTCCAGTCTGTTGCCACCCGGTGAAACACCAGGCTGCTGAGCCAACCGCACGGCAGCGCCATCAGCAGCCAGGCGGCGACCCGTCGGTTGCTGGCCCAGGGGCGGCGTATCGGCCCGGCGTCGCGGCTAAGCTTCGCAATAAAAAGATCATGATCGGTCATGGTTCGCTCCCATCCGGCGAAGGTTGGTTAGTGCTCTGTGTAATAGCGATTTCACCGCCGAAACGCTTAAATTATGGCGGGCAGCGGCCTCGGCGAGGCTCATCTCCTGCAGGTGGATATGCTCCACAATCTGCCGCTGGCGCGAGGGAAGCTGGTCGAGGATCAGCGCCAGCGTCTCTTCTCGTTCATCCTCTTCCGGGATGTGTTCGGCGGCAGGCTCAACGGCCTCTTCCTCATCGGCTTCACGCAGCCAGTGGCGGCCACGCTTGCGCAGCGCGTCAACGGTGCGGGCCTGGGTGATGGCCATCAGCCAGGGTAAAAACGGACAGGCGGGATCGTAGGTGTGGCGCACCCGATGGACAGCCAACAGAACGTCCTGGATAACGTCGTCAACCAGCACGCTGTCGGCAATCTGCTTGCGGACCATTGCCCGAATCACCGGCACAATGGCCCGCAGCAGCTGGGTATAGGCATCGCGATCCCCCGCCTGCGCGCTTGCCATCAGCGCAGGCCATGCTTCACGCGGCGCTAAACCGTTATCCATATTCCGCCATGCCCGTTACCTCATGCTTTTTTACCGGATGCCTGATTCAGGGCGTCGACCACAATCGTCGGGGTCAGCACCTGCGGCAGCACTTTTGGTGCGCTGCCATCTGCCGGGTAGACCACGTAGAGCGGCAAACCACCCTGCCCGAACGCGGTCATCGCATCATCAATATCGGCGTTAAATTTGGTGGAGTCCGCCACCATGTAGATCGTGTTCGTGCTCGCCAACGCCTGCTTCACCGCCGTCGTGGAGAGCGACGTGCGCTCGTTCACCTGACAGGTAATGCACCAGGAAGCGGTGAAATCAACAAAGATAGCCTTGCCATGCCCACGCATCTCCGCCACTGTCTGCGGCGACCACTTCACGTGGGTAATGTTTTCCACACGCGCAAGTTCCGGCTGCGATGGCTGGACGTGCATCACGCCGGGCAGCGGGCTGACCGCGGCGATAAACAGCACCACCGTCACCGCCAACAGCCCTTTATAGGATTGCCCAATATAGCGTCGGCGCTGGGCCATGCCGTACAGCCACGCGGCAAAGCTCACCACGACGGCGCAAATTAGCATCGCTAACAGCGCGGTCGTCCCCGCCTGCTGCGTCAGCACCCACACCAGCCAGGCAAACGCCCCAAGCATCGGGAACGCCAGGCCGCGCTTGAGGATATCCATCCATGCGCCCGGTCGTGGCAGGCGTTTGGCGATGGCCGGGAACAGCGAAACCAGGGTAAACGGTGCGGCAAAGCCTATCGCCAGCGACAGGAAAATCGCCAGCGAGGCTACCGGCGGCTGCACCAGCGCGTAGCCTACCGCGCCCGCCATAAAGGGTGCCGAGCAGGGTGTCGCCACCACAATCGCCAGCGCGCCGGTTAGCGCCGAGCGCACAAAAGCCCCGCTGCCTACCGAAATTTCCCCGGCTCGCTGCAATGACAAGCCCACTTCAAACACGCCGAGCAGGTTCAGCGCCGCGCCAAGAATAATCAGCGCCAGCACGGCAATCACCATCGGCGACTGAAGCTGGAACCCCCAGCCGACGGCGGTGCCACCGGCGCGTAGCGCCAGCAGTATGCCCGCCAGCACCTGCATGGTAAAAATCACGCCGAGCAAAAAGCCCAACCCTTCGGTGCGTGCGCTTTTGGCATCGCCCTCATGGCGCAAAATACCCAGCGCCTTCAGTGAAATGACCGGGAACACGCAGGGCATCAGGTTGAGGATAATGCCGCCGACAAAGGCGGCCAGAATGGCAGTAAACATAGCGAACCCCGGCGGCTAAATTACGAGTGCGATTGCGCGTACTGCTTCACGGCATCCATCGCTTTCTGGATGTGCTGATCAGGGTTGCGGTCGGTGTAGCTCATCAGGATTTTGCCGTCCGGAGCAATCACAAACGAGGTACGGTCGGACACCGTTTTGCCGTTCATCTGCATCAGCGTCTGGTACTGCGCCGCCACTTTCGCGCCTGGGTCTGCCGCCACGGCAAATTTATCCCGGCACTCCAGTTTTGAGAATTCATCCACCTGGTCGACGTTCCCGGCGGTCACGCCCACCACGGTTGCACCGAGCTTTTTGAAATTATCGGTGGCTTCAGCAAAGGCGTGCGCTTCAAGGGTACAGCCTTTGGTGAACGCGGCCGGGAAGAAATAGAGCACCACCGGGCCTTTCTGCAATGCCTGTTGCAAGGAGAAGGTCAACGGCTTACCGCCGAGCGCGCCTTGCAGGCTGAAGTCCGGGGCTTTTGCACCTGGTTCAAGGGCGGCGTTCGCATTCACGGCGAAGAGAGAAAGGCTGAGTACGGCGGCGGCTGATAAGGCTTTCAAACGATTCATGGTCGACTCCATCAGGGGGATAAAGGTGCTCTGTACATAATAGTTCGCACGCTAAGGCCTGAAGGTTTCGGTTGTGGGTAAAAAAATTTTGGAATCGAGAGGCCTCGTCCGAGCTATGGGTGTATGTAGGCCGGATAAGCGAAGCGCCATCCGGCAACCTGCGCCGATATTGCCGGATGGCGGCGTTGCCTTATCCGGCCTACAAGGCCTCACGCTTTCCAATGATATGGAAAGTCTCCGCATGGAAATTTATAACGCGGATCACGGAAATTAATTTCTAAATCATAAAACCTATTTCCAATTCTCCCTTGTTAACATCCCTCCCGAGAGCCGCATAATAAAAGGTGCACTCCATGCGAAAAGACTTAACCAGTAATGAACTGCGAATTTATAAATTCTGTCAGGAAAATCCGACTGACGTTTATAGGATGAAAATTCATGAACTGGCTGAGCGCGTTTACACCACCGCACCGTCTATTTCGAAGCTGGTGAAAAAATTAGGCTTTAATAATTTCCAGGAATTTAAGGTCGACGTCAGGGACGTCTTCTCCAAATCGCAAAACTCGCAGCACCATAACACGTTTGTTAGCGAGTATATCCGTGAAATGCAGGACGCCTTAACCAAGGTGTCAGAGAGTAAAGTGAAAGCCTTTTGTGACTTTTTATCCGGCTGCAATACCATTATTACCTGGGGATACGGCACCTCGGATAGCGTGGCGAACTACGTTAGCTATAACCTGATGGTGCTGGGCTTTAATATCCTCAACGAGACGGACTACACCAACTGCAACGTCCGTAGTCGCTTTCTCACCGCCAACGACTGCATGCTAATTGTCTCCAACAGCGGTGAATCAGAAATGCTGGAAGAGATCATTTTTAACGCCAGAAAAAATGGCATCAAGGTAGCCGCGATTACCAGCCGGGAAAACTCCACGCTGGCGCTTCAGGCCGATGCTGCTTTGATTTACAAAAACGCCATTATTAAAGATACCGCTTTCGAAAATATTAGCTATCCGATCCAGATAGCCATCGTAGATATCATGCTTTTCCATTTATCCAATGTCCGAAAAGTGTCGTTAAAATTTAATTCAAAGGTAGAAGATTAATGAAAACCGTAAAACTTGTGGTGATTGGTGCAGGAAGTAGTTATACGCCAGAGCTTATTGAAGGGGTGATTAAAAACCACCACCAGCTCCCTATCTCGCATATCGCGTTTGTCGACGTAGAAATGGGCAAAGAGAAAATGAACATCATTTTCGAGCTCACCAAAAGAATGCTCGCCAAAGCGGACTTACCGATTGAGGTTACCCAAACCTTTGACCGCAAAACAGCGCTGCAGGGTGCAGATTTCGTGGTAACTCAGCTGCGCGTTGGCGGCATTGATGCGCGAATCGTTGATGAGAAACTGCCAAAATCACACGGTTTTATTGGCCAGGAAACAAACGGCGCGGGCGGGATGTTCAAAGCCCTGCGCACTATTCCGGTCATCATTGAAATTGCTAACGAAATGAAGGAGATTTGCCCGGATGCGTGGCTGATTAACTTCACTAACCCAGCTTCCATGGTGACGGAAGCGGTACTCAAGTACAGCAATAACAATCGGGTCATTGGTCTGTGTAACGGGCCTATCAATATGACCCATCAGGTGGCTCGCCTGCTGAACGTCAACGTTGAGGATTTATACGTCGAGTTCAAAGGCTCCAACCACATGAACTTTATTACCAAAATTCTGCACAACGGCATCGACCGCACTCGTGAAACCATCGAGATGATTAACGCCGCCGACGTCGATGCTCTGAGCTTTAAAAACGTCAGCAATGAGCAATTTAATAAAGAGCTGCTGGCCGCCACTAACCTGATCCCCTCTTCCTATTTAAAATACTATCTCAAGACTACCGAAATGCTGGCCGAGCAAGAAGAAGCAGAGCTTTCGCGCGGTGAGATTGTCAAAAATATCGAAGCTGAGCTATTTAAAAAATACAGCGACGTTACGCTTCAGGATAAACCTAAAGAGCTGGAAGCCCGCGGCGGCGCACTCTATTCCACCGCCGCACTGAACGTCATTCGTGCTATTTACCTCGACGATAAGAGCATTCAAACCGTCAACGTTCGCAACGGCGGCGCAATCACCAACTTACCGGAAGACGCGGTGGTGGAAGTGAACTGCGTTCTCACCCGTAATGGCCCTATCCCAATCTGTACCGGCGAAATCCCTTCTCCCGCCAAAGGGATCGTTTCAATGATGAAAGACTATGAAGCGCAGATCGTTAAAGCCGCCGCCACCGGTGATTATCAGGCACTGATCGCTGGCTTTATTTTTAACCCATTATGCTCAAGCGATAATAACGGCGTGGCGTTAGTCAAAGAGATGCTGCTGGCGAATAAAAAGTATCTGCCTTTATTCGCCAAAAAGATTGAATCACTTTAATCGCGGGATGAAACGGATGAAATGTACAACTTTTGATACCAATACCGCGCTGGCCGAACAGGTCGTCAGCGAGCTTTCCGCGCTAAAACCACACTCTCGCGTGCTGATCCCATCCGGTAGCACGCCGCACTGGGTGTACGACGCGCTAGCAGCAACCCCGATTGCCGAGCACCTGACCTTCTTCGCGTTGGACGAGTGGGTTAACGTTCCCAGCGAGTCAGACGGTAGCTGTCTGAGCATGATTAATCAGGACTTTGTGCACAAATGCACCTATCCGGTGCGGTTAGTCCATTTCGATCCGTTTGCCTCAACGACACAAAATATTACCCATTACCAAACCGCACTCAACGGCGAAGAGTTTGACTATGTGATTCTGGGCGTGGGAATGAACGGGCATATCGGCTTAAACGAGCCGGGCGTGCCGTTTGATGCGGATTATCTACAGACCAAACTGGATGATGTAACGATTAACGTCGCTAGCCACAAATACTTCTCCGGAGATGTCACCCTCAGTGAGGGTATTACCGTCGGCCTGAATAAAATCATCAAGGCAGGCAAGGTGATTGTCATCATCAACCACGACGCGAAGAAAGACATTTACCAGCAGATTGTTAACGGCGATGCGCATCACACCCAGGTTCCTGCCATCTATATCAAGCAGTTCCCGCAGGTTAATTATTACATTACGAAAGACCTTAAAGGGTAATCGGCAATGAGCATAACCTCTCTACTCGAACAAAAGATGTTGCCATTGGCCGAGAAAATCTCGTCAAACATCTACCTGACCGCCCTCAAAAATGCGTTTATCGCCCTGATTCCCTTTTTGATTGTCGGTTCATTTTTCGTGTTATTAACCAACTTTCCGATTAACGGCTATCACGAGTTTATGAGTTCGCTGTTAGGGGAAGGTACGCTGGATAAACTCAATTACGGCATTAACGCCAGCTACGGATTAATGACGCTGCTGGTTATTATCACCTTCTCAAAGGAGCTGGTTGAAAAGCTCAATCTCAGCCAAAGTACCGCCATTCTGCCGGTTGCCATCTTCTTTTTAATGTCGCCGGGCAGCATCACCACCGGGTCTGGGGAGATCGTTGCTGATGCCTACGCGCTTGTCGACTTTAGCTCCGAGTCGATGTTCTTAGGGATTATCGTTACCGTCATCACCATCAAGATGGTCCAGCTTCTGGAAAGCAGGGCTTTCACCATCAAGATGCCCGCTAGCGTCCCACCAGAGATTGCTAAGTCATTTAAATCGCTGGTGCCTATCTTAGTGGTGCTGCTGTTCTGGATTATCGTCAAGGTGCTGTTCGAGCACACGCACTTCGGTACACCGGGGAAATTTATCAGCGTCATGCTGCAACAGCCGCTGCTGTATCTGGGAAATTCCCTTTTATCACAGTTGATTGCCGAGATGATGATCAGCTTCTTCTGGTTCTTTGGGATCCACGGCGACTCAATCATGACGTCGGTAATGGGGCCAATCTGGCAAACGCTCAGCGCGCAGAATCTGGCGCAGACGCAGGCCGGACTCGCCGCCACCAATATCATTACCCAGCAGTTCAGGGATGTGTATTTGATTGCCGGCGGCACGGGCTTTACCGGGGCGCTGCTGATTAGCATCTTTATGGTCGCCAAAAGCACGCGATTAAAGCAGCTCTCAAAGCTGGCAGCACCCGCGGCGATTTTTAACATCAATGAGCCGATTATTTTTGGTTTGCCGATCGTGCTCAACCCGCTGATGCTTATCCCTTTTATCATCACACCGATGGTGCTGTGTACGGTCACCTATGTGGTTATTGCGCTCGGCTGGGTTCCTCCCACGTCCGGCGTGTCGATACCCTGGACCACGCCAATCTTTATTTCTGGCTTCCTCACTACCGGGATTTCAGGCGTCGTTTTACAGGCGGTGAATCTGGTTATCGCCACCGCGATTTATACGCCATTCGTGAAGATTTTAGATAAGCAGTATCTGCATGAAGAGCATCGGCTAGAAAGCACGGTGGGTGAACTACAGACTCAGCAATAAAAACCAGAAGTCGGCCGGATAAGCGCAGCGCCATCCGGCAGTATCAGTACGGGTTGCCGGATGGCGGCGCTGCGCTTATCCGGCCTACAGGATTATGCCACGCTGCCCCACACCAGCCGTCCTTTATGGAACGTTGCGGCGCGAGGAGAGATCCGCGCTACCGCTTCCGCCGAGCACGACGCATCCACCAGCACAAAGCTGGCGTCATCCTGCGCCTTCGGCCACACGCGCTCGCCTTTGTCGTTCAGTGGCAGCACGTCGCCGGTGGCGAGGAACAGCGAGCGGGAGAGGTT
This sequence comes from Kluyvera sp. 142486, assembly GCF_046569695.1. Taxonomy (NCBI): domain Bacteria; kingdom Pseudomonadati; phylum Pseudomonadota; class Gammaproteobacteria; order Enterobacterales; family Enterobacteriaceae; genus Kluyvera; species Kluyvera sp. 142486. The sequence continues at coordinate 132,242 of NZ_JBKHUI010000013.1, read as the reverse complement.
CTGCTCGTTCGGGCGGATATAGAGCTGGGCGTAGAGGTTGGCTTTTTCGAACATATCGCCAAGGCCGTACGGCGACCAGTGGTCAATCACGCTGTCGGTGCCGGTCATCAGCGTCACGCCTTTGTCGCGCAGCTGTTTCAGCGGCATATGCAGCGTGCCGATAGGCACCGTTGAAGCGATGGAGATCTGCTGCGCGGCCATACGCGAGGCGATTTCATCCACCAGCTCTTCGTTCATGGTTGCCAACGCGAAGGCGTGGCTGATGGTCAGCTTGCCCTTCAGCTCCGGCGTTTTCTCTACGGTTTCCACCATATATTTCACCGCCGCCACGCCCGCTGGGCTGGTTTCATGCAGGTGAATATCCACCCCTTTGCGGTAGTCGATGGCAATCTGGAACATAGTGTCGAGGGACTTCTCCATCGCACCGTCGACGTTGGTCGGGTCCAGCCCGCCGACGTAGTGCGCCCCGGCCTGCATCGCTTCGCGCATCAGCGGTTCAGATTTTGATAACAACAGGCCGTGCTGCGGGAAAGCAACGATTTCGCAGTCGAAGCCGGCTTTGCGACGCGCCAGCACTGCCTGTAAATTTTCGAGGTTTTTCAGCCCGGAGACCGGCTCGATGTTGCAGTGGCTGCGGGCGATGGTGGTGCCTTTTGATTGCAGCAGGTCAATCAGCTTTTCGGCGCGCTCCTGGGTGTACGGCTGGAGTTCAGGCAGCAGCTTTTGCTCCAGCTTGATCATGTCCTGAATCGTGGTGCCCGCCGGGCGGTTGAGCGAGCGCCACGGGCCGCCGTAGAAGGTTTTATCAAGGTGGATATGCATGTCGCGGGTGGTCGGCAGCATCAGCTTGCCGCCCGCGTCATAGTGCGGCAGCGTGGCATCCGGGTGATTTTTATTGTCGCGCAGGGCCACGATTTTGCCGTCCTGAATTTCCACGGTCTGCAGTGCGGTACGGGTATGCACGACGACCGCGCCCTCGTACTCAAAGCCCGTTTCAAGCAGCACGTTATCCAGATAGTAATGGCTGTCGGTAATGTTCATGGTTCCCTTCGTCTCGCAGACGGCAGCGCCAAAAGTCGCTGCATAGGCCATCGGCGCGGTTGCACCAAACAGCGCGGCGGCGGTGACCATTTTGCCGCTGTTGCTTAAAAACTCACGGCGACTATTATTCTCTTTCATCGTCGTTCCTTATCAATGGACGATATGGGTGCCCGTTTCGCCACGCAGGGCGGCAGGCAGACATTCCGGCGTGGTGATAATCACCCGTTTACCGCCGTGTTGTAAAAATTGCAGGCTGGCAACAATCTTCGGCAGCATACTGCCCGCTGGGAAGTGGCCTTCGTGCATATAGCGGGTCATGGTGGCGATATCCACCAGCCCCAGCGCCTGCTGTTCCGGTTTACCAAAGTGGATGCAGACCTTCTCCACGCCGGTGGTGATCACCAGAATATCGGCGGCGATCTCGCGCGCCAGCAACGCGGTGGAGAGATCTTTGTCGATCACCGCGTCAACGCTGTGATAATCGCCCTCTTCCCCCAGCGCCACCGGAATGCCGCCGCCGCCCGCGCCGATCACCAGGAAGCCTTTCTGCGCCAGCGCCTGAATGGCTTCAGACTCGACGATGCGCTTTGGCTCCGGCGAGGCGACAACGCGACGGTAGCCACGTCCGGAATCTTCGACGAATCGCCAGGTTGGGTTGGCTTTTAACAGTTCGTCACGCTGTTCGGCGCTGAAGAACGCGCCAATGGGTTTGGTCGGGTTGGCGAAGCCGGGGTCGTTTTTATCCACCTCCACCTGGGTTACCACCGTCACCGCTTTTTGCTCGCCGCGTTTTGCCAGCCGGTTATTCAGCGCCTGCTGAATAAGGTAGCCGATACCGCCCTGGGTGTCGGCTACGCAGTTGGCGAGCGGGGTGAGCGGCAGCCCTTCTCGCTCGTGGGCAATCTCCGCGCGACGCAGATCCAGCCCCACCTGCGGGCCGTTGCCGTGGGTCAGGACGATGTTGTAATCCGATGCCAGCATCGCAAGCACCGTGTCCGCGACCGCTTTCACCGCCTCTGCCTGATGTTCAATCGACTGGCTGGCGTTGTCTTTGATTATGCTGTTGCCGCCAATGGCAACGACCACAAGTTCTTTCATCGTGTAGGTTCCAGTGCAGAAGGTGATGTGATTATTGTTGTTGGGGTGGCCGTTGTAGCCCGGCCAAGCGAAGCGCCGCCGGGAGAACCCCGGGGTCGGCGTAAACGCCTCGCCCGGGCTACAACGTCAGACGCAGTAACGTTCGCACCAGCTTAAAATAGCTTTTTCGAAGCAGGCGAACGGCGGGTGCACGATCCCGGCGCCAATCATGCCGATGCCCGCATCTTTATGGGCAATGGCGGTGTTGATCACCGGCAGAATACCGCTGCTGCCGACGCGGGTGATGTCGATAGCCGTTGGCACGCCCATAAAGCCGAGCAGCGGGATGGTGACGTTCGGATTCTCGCCGAGGGTGATTTCGCGCATCTGGCGGGAGAAGTCGATCGCCTCTTCCACCGTGCCGCCCACCAGCGCCACAATCGCCGGGGCCGTGGCCATCGCAAAGCCGCCGATGCCGTAGGTTTCGGTGATCGCGCTGTCGCCGATATCCAGCCCTGAATCTTCCGGCTTGTATCCGGCGAACATCGGGCCGATAACCTGCTGCGCCGGGCCGGTGAACCACTGCCCTGGCAGGCCGCTGACCCGCAGGCCGAACTCGACGCCGTTACGCGCCATGGTGGTGACCACGGTGCTGTATTCGATGCCGTGCGCCGCGTCCATCGCCGCTTTACACATCGCCATCCACGTCGGGCCGGAGAAGTAGTCGCTGCTGGCGACGAACTCGAACACTTCGCGCTGCTGCTCAACGGGGTAGCCCGCCTGAATGATCCCCGGCGTCAGCGCCTGAATCAGCAGCGTGGTACCCGCGTTGTTGCGGTTGTGGCACTCGTCGCCCATGTGCAGCGCCTGCGCCAGCATTAAGCGCAGGTCAATCTCGCCGATGACCTTCATTGCATCGCGCAGCATCGGGCCCTGTACGTCGCGCATCCAGTTCAGACGGTCGATCACGCTCTGGTCGTTGGCCCCCATGCGCAGGATCTTCGCCATCTGCTCGCTCATGTTGGTATAAGCGATGTTGCCGTAGGTTTTGTTCTCAACGATGTGCATAAACATCGAGGCTGAGGTCACGCCCGCCATCGAGCCGACGCAGTCGTGCTCGTGGCACGGCGAAAAGGTGATTTCGCCGGAAGCCGCAAGATCTGCCGCCTCGTCGATATCCTTCGCCAGCCCTTCAAACACCAGCGCCCCGGTGACCGCGCCTTTCATTGCGCCGCACATTTTCTCCCATGTCACCGGTGGGCCCGCGTGGAGGATGGTTTTCGGCGTCATGCCCGGCACCACGTTAATCGCCTGGTCAAAGCCAATCAGCACCGGGTGAGACTGAATGATGCGCTCCAGCGCCTGCTGGTTGGCGGCGGCAATTTTCTCCGCCAGCGGGGAATCGGCGATGCTGTCCAGCGCCTTCACCACCTGCATATTGCCCTGCCCCGGCGGCGTCCAGTCGAGCTGGGTGACGGCGACGTGCTGCTTTTTCAGGTCATCGCTGAACATGGCGATGCCGACGTTAATGACGTTCAGCGGTTGGGTAAACAGTGACTGGCTCATCAGGCTTCCTCCCCTTTGCAGATAAATTCACGCGCCAGCAAACCGGTATTGGTGCTGCTGCTGGCGAGGATAACGCCCGCGTCGGTCAGCATCTGGCGCTGTTTTTCCAGCGACGGCGTATCGAGATCGGTCCCCAGCACGTAGGCGAGGATCGTAAGCTCTCGCCCATCGGCGGCGGCGATCGCTTTCGCTTCGTTGATCGCCTCGATCGTTGAACCGACCGGATCTTCATGCGATCCAAAGCCCAGCACGAAGTCCATCACGATCACGCCCACCTGCGGATCGCGCGCTTCCTGAATCAAGCGGCTGATGCGGTTGGTCGGGTCGATCATCGGGTGCGGCTTGCCGTTGGTGAAGTCGTCATCGCCGAAGTCGAGGAAGGTGTGCTTCACGCTGCGGTTGATATCCGCCAGGCGGAAAGCCGGGTCAGGCTGAATGTTGCTGTAGACGTCGCCGTGTTTTTCCATCACTGCGAACATGGTTTCATCGCACAGCGTGCCGCCGCAAAACAGGCCGCGAATGTACTTCTGCTGAGGGGTCAGACGTGAACGCACGTCGGCAATCAGCGCCTCGTTCAGCGGATGCAGGTCTAACGATTCCTTCTTCACGCCGCTCAGCAGCACCGCTTTCAGCGCCGCCTCTTTGGTGCCACGAGCGAACTGTAAGCCCTGCTCGTCTGCCGGTGGCTCGGCGCGACCGAGGAAACAGACCACCACCGGTTTGCGGCAGGTGCGAGCACGTTCCAGCACTTTGCGCGCCACGGCCGGAGCCGGCGGCTTGGAGACCAGCGCGATAATCTCGGTTTGCGGGTCGTTTTCCAGCATGCCGATGGCATCAAGCATCATCAGCCCGCCAATCTTCTCGCTGAGGTCACGCCCGCCGGTGCCGATCAGCTGCGAAATACCGCCGCCAAAGTCATGAATACGGACGCTCAGCTCCTGGCTGCCGGTACCGGACGCGCCAACAATGCCGATGTTGCCGCGGCGTACCGCGTTGCCAAAGCACAGCGCCGCGCCGTTGATAATCGCGGTGCCGCAGTCCGGCCCCATCATCAACAGCCCTTTTTCATGCGCCAGCTGTTTCAGCGCCAGTTCGTCTTCAATGGTGACGTTGTCGGAGAACAGCATCACATTGAGGTCGTTTTGCAGCGCCTGACGCGCTTCGCGGGCGGCAAACAGACCGTTGACGGAAATCACCGCCAGGTTGCTCTCCGCCACGTGCTTTTTGGCGCTGGCAAGCGTAGCGTAGCGCGCTTCATGCGAACCGCTTTCCGCTTTTTTAGTGAATAGCTCTTCAATGGCCGCCAGCGTCTGCTCGTTGTCCGCGCCGTCTTTGCCGTTGATGACGATCATCAGGTCGCCGTTTTTCGCGTCATCCAGCTCGGTGGTTAACAGCCCGAGATTTTTCAGCACGCCTTTGTTCATCTCGGTAGCCATAGCCACAAACGCCTGCTCAACGCCGTCGAGCTTATTGGCGCGCGTGGAAATCGACATCAGCGAGACCGAATCAAAATACGTATTCTTCTTAATCACTATTTTGACTGACATAACTCCCTCCATAGGCTTGGCTCAGCGCGCAGGCATCCGCCATGCCGTAAAGCATGTCGCAGCCGGAACTGGAGCCAATATTTTTAATACTGGCGATAGTCTGGGTTGAAATATGTTGCGGCTCATTAACCATGCCGTTAATAAACCCGAAAATCGTTTCGCGATAGCGCTGGGAAAAAGCCGCTTCCAGCGTAATAGCGCTTAATAAAGTGGTATTGTCACGCGCCACCTTTAGCGCGGAATTAAATGCGTTGCGATATTTTTTTGCCGGGTGGCCGTCGATAAATAAAACGGTGCTTAACCCCACTAAATAATCATCCGCCGACGGCGTCAGGCCAATACCTAATCCCACCATATTGGCGACTGCCGACGTTATTTCCCGGCCCTGTAATAACGCATTAAATAATGTCTTTCGCCGCTGCTGTAATGTCTCGGAGATAGCCTGATAAAACGGGTTATCGCCGCGCCAGAGAAACAGCGTCTGGTTATCCTGTAATTGTTGATGAATCTCGTCGTGCCACCGCTGCCAGGGAATCTGCCGGAATCGTTCGGCGTTAAGCTGCGGTATCGTTGGCTGCCAGCGCTGGCAGGAGGCGGTGTCCAGCCATTTATCCTCGCCAACCGTTATCCCTGTTGGGTGAAACTGAACCGTCTCACCAGGCCGGAACAGGCCATCAAAGTGAGCAAGTGCCAACCTACAGCTGTTCGGGGCGTTGTCGTACGCGTCGCACAAGAGCGTCAGCAACCGCTGCTGTGCCGGGAGATAAAGGTTTACCGCCCGGGAAAAGACCTGTTCGACCCGACCAGAGCCACGTTCCAAAAGAAAGTGCTCGTCCGCAGTTAGCGCTTGCACACACCGCCGTATTGGGGTGTCGATAGCGCGTCTCCTCTGTTACGCTCCGGCAGCCATCAGCAGCTGAGCAATTTCCTCGTAACCCTTCTCCCGCGCCAGTTCCAGCGGGGTTTTGCCGTATTTGTCGGTCATGTGCGGGCTGGCGCCATGCTCCAGCAGCAGGCCGACAATCGTCTGCTGGGTTTCACCGCCGTCGTTAAGCACGATGGCCTCCAGCAGCGGCGTCCAGCCGACAAAGTTGGTGTGGTTGACGTTAATGTGGGTGCGATGCAATAGCTCTTTAACGATTTCAAGATGCCCTTTTTCGCAGGCGGGCGTTAATCCCACGCCGCCAAAACGGGTTAAGCGATTTAAATCCGGACGGGCCGGTAAGAGTAAACGCAGCAGCGTTAAATCATTATTCAGGCAGCTAATTAAAAAAGGGTTTAAACAGGTCTGGTCTTGCTTATTAATATCCGCACCGGCATCCAGTAAGGCCACTACGCAATCATATTTTTTATTCAGGCTCGCCAGCGTAATGGCGGTTTGCCCCTGGCGATTGCAGGCATTAATATCGACGCCATGATGCAGGCAGGATTTTAATTTCGTCAGTTCGCCTTGTTGCGCAGCCAATAGATAGTCAGCAATCAGATTGTTGTTGGTCATGTCAAATCCCCTGATTTTTGTGGCTGTTTTCGATGAAATGAGAATAGCAACGAAATAATCGGAAAAGAACCCGCTTAAATTTTATTCGCCATAACCAGCTTGATTAGTGAATTTAATTTAATAATCGATACAGACTGTGCGGTAGTGCACCGTTTATTTGTTTGTCGCTATGCCCCTTAACTCAATCGGGTTTTCTTTCTATATAGTTTCAGTGCGTAACCACTAGATGAGAGGAAACAACGATGAACGGACTCACCGCTACGGGCATTACCGTTGGAGTGTGTGCAGGTCTCTGGCAGATGGTGTCCTCGCAGGTTGGGCTGGCCCCAGGCTGGGAATTATTAGGTACGATTGGCTTTGTGGCGTTCTGCAGTTTCTATGCGGCAGGCGGCGGCAAGGCGGGATTTGTGAAGAGTCTTTTTGTCAATTACTCCGGCGCCGTCTGGGCATTTCTCGCGGCAGCGGCCTCCGGCTGGCTGGCGTCAGTAAGCGGCCTGTCCCCCTTCTGGGCGGGCGTGGTCATGACGGTGCCGTTCTCCGCCGTGGTGGTCTGGCAGGGGCGATTCTGGCTCACCTCGTTTATCCCCGGCGGCTTTCTTGGCATGACGCTATTTTTCGCCACCGGAATGAACTGGTGGGTCACGTTGCTGGGCTTTTTTGCCGGGAACTGCGTCGGGATTATCTCCGAATATACCGGGCGCAAACTGAGCGAAGCCACCTCGAAAGAGGCTGCGTAGCGGTATGCTGCCGGATGGCGGCGTAAACGCCTTATCCGGCCTACGGAGGAGTATCCGTTGTAACGGTACCACCCAGCAACATGCCGCGTAACGGTATGCTGCCGGATGGCGGCGTAAACGCCTTATCCGGCCTACGGAGGAGTATCCGTTGTAGCGGTACCACCTAGCAACATGCCGCAGATTTTGTAGGCCGGATAAGCGTAGCGCCATCCGGCAACCTGCCGCAGAGAGCCAAATAGAACCCTAAACAGCGGTTTTAAAAGTTATTCAAAAATGGTTGCCCAACAATCACTTCAACCAATACATTCATCTCATTAAAGAGGCCCTATAAATAGCTGAACCGAGGAGCAGGTGAATGAACTCAATTTTTACGGAAGAAAATCTGCTGGCGTTCACCACCGCCGCGCGGTTTGGCAGCTTCAGTAAGGCGGCGGAGGAGCTGGGCCTCACTACCTCCGCCATCAGCTATACCATCAAGCGCATGGAGACGGGCCTCGACGTGGTGCTATTTACCCGCAGCACCCGCAGCATTGAGCTGACCGAGTCCGGGCGCTATTTCTTTCGTAAAGCCAGCGACTTACTCAATGACTTTCACGCCATCAAGCGCAGCATCGACACCATTTCCCAGGGCATTGAAGCGCGGGTGCGTATCTGTATCAACCAGTTACTCTATACGCCAAAGCACACCGCCAGGCTGCTGCAGGTGCTGAAAAAGCAGTTTCCTACCTGCCAGATAACCGTCACCACCGAGGTCTACAACGGCGTCTGGGATTCGATTATCAATAATCAAGCCAGCATCGCCATCGGCGCGCCGGATACCCTGCTGGACGGCGGCGGCATTGATTACACCGAGATTGGCGCGATTCGCTGGGCCTTTGCCATCGCCCCGTCCCACCCGCTGGCGTTTATGCCGGAACCCATTGCCGAAAGCCAGCTGCGCCTCTACCCCAACATCATGGTAGAGGACACCGCGCACACCATTAATAAAAAGGTTGGCTGGCTGCTGCACGGGCAGGAATCGATTCTGGTGCCGGATTTCAACACCAAGTGCGAGTGCCAGATCCTCGGCGAAGGGATTGGTTTTTTGCCAGATTACATGGTGCGCGACGCGGAAGCTCAGTCGCTGCTGGTCACCCGAAAAATCAACAACCCACGCCAGGACTCCCGCATGCTGCTGGCAACCCAGCACTCGGCCAACGGCCAGGTAACGCAGTGGATCAAACGGGAGTTTGGCCCTCAGGGAGTGTTAACCGGGGTCTATGCGGATTTACTGCATCGGGAAGGATAGCCGCTCTGCCTGCACAAGCCCGGGGCCTAGCGCGCAGCCAGCAGCTTCAACCAGCTCACTAATTTCCAGACCTGCGCGGAATGCGAGCCCTTAAATAAAGCGATATCGCTATCCTGAATATCCTTAAGATAAACTTTTTTAAATGCATCAACGTCATCCAGCAATATATATCGCTTATTTTCAGCCATCATGCTGGCATAGGATTGATATGTTTTGCCAATCAGGTAAATCGCATCAATCTGGCTGTGATTGATATGCGTAATCAACGCGCGGTAATACTGCTGATGCTCATCACCTAACTCAGCCATTTCGCCCAGCACCAGCATTTTTCTCCCCGGCAGGACTGACTCGCTCAGCTGCGCGACCGCCATCATCATGGAACCAGGGTTAGCGTTATAGGCATCATCAATAACCGTTAGCGGATGGGTCGCCACGGTCAGATGATTAACTTCGCCTCTGCCCGGCAGCGCCTGGAAACGGGTTAACCTCGGCAGCGCCGCCTCAGGGGAATAGCCCAGCGAACAGACGACGGCAAGCGTGGCGACGCTATTAAGCGCCATATGCAGGCCTTCTGCCTGCATCGTATAGTCGAGGCGCTGGCCAAAAATCTCTGCCGTTACGCCGCGAGTGACCGGGTCATAGGCAATCAGTCGGCAGTCGCATCCTTCCTGCTGACCGTAAGTCACGATCCGCAAATCCTGCTTTACCGCAGCCGCATAAATACAGTCCCACTCCTGCATCTCACGATGCAGCACCGCAATATCGCCAGGTTTCATGCCGAGGAAAATCATGGCTTTGGTGCGCGCAATATCATGCAGAGACTGGTTCTCCTTCAGATGAACCGCCTGAATATTGGTTACCACCGCCACGGTCGGCCGCACCATGCGCGCGCTGATATCCATTCGGCCAATCGCCATTTCCAGCACCACCTGCGGCGTATTCCAGGGCATAGAGGCGATATTCCACGCGATGCCGCGCGGCAGATTCGCATTTTGCATGCTGCCAAGAGACGGCCCCCACTCGGCAAGCGCAGCGGTGAGCATGGCGACACAGGTGGTTTTTCCCGCGCTCCCCGTCACGCCAATCACATTGCCCTGCATCCGGTCGCGGGCATATCGCCCCATACTCAGCAGCGCATCATTGCGATCGTCAACTAAATACACCGGCACGTTGCTGCCGACTGCCCGTTGCGCATTATCAACAATAAGCGCCGCTGGCGGGTATGGCAGCTTATCGAGTCGCTCAGCGACGACGCCGCCAACCTCGTCTTCCGCACGCACACAGACCATATTGCCCGCCTGCATGGCCGGCGCAAAAATCGACACACCCGTTGCCCGCCATCCTTCAGGCGGAGGAGTGAGCCAACGGCCCGGCGCGGCCAGCATTAGGGATTCAACTGTCCAGCAGGCGTCGTCTAAAGGTCCTTTTTCATTTTGCTGATCCATTCTTTCTCCTGGAAAACACAGTGCCATTCGCCATCAAATCATTTGCGCCCAATAGGGTTATTTTCTATTTTCAGGGCAATATAGTAAAAATGTAGAATACGTAAATCGCAACACGTAATGTTATTTTGATACGATTAATCTCAGACAAGGGCGTCATTCCATGACAAGGAGCTTAAATGTCGCTAAGCCGTTTACTTACGCATGTGCGCCCTGAACTCGATGCATTTCACGCCGCCGCGCAACCCTCCCCTTTTCCAGGCTACATTCTCTTCCTCAGCGCCAGCAATGGCGAGGAACGTGCCTATACCGCCTATGCCTGCGGTGATTCGCTGGATGAAGCCTGGCTGCGCGCGGTAGACGACTTACAGCGCTGGGAGAGCCAGCAGTCGCGGCCATTGATCTGGCTGCGGGCCGATCTGGTCAATAAAATTCAGACCCTGCGCTGGGATGAACTGCAGGATAAGCTTGGTAAGACCAAACGTAACTACTTCCGTTTTGGCCTGAGCTTCACGCCTGATTTCAGGCAGCCCATTCTGGAGCAGGAAATTAACGCCAACGCATTGCTGTATCACGGCAATGAGGGGGTAGCGACGCCCAATGCAGCCAATCTGGCGCACTATGCGCGCTGGCGTTTCGGTAACGCGCTGCGCTGGCCGGATAAACCGGAACAGCTTATCTGGCGCTTCAACACCCGCAGCCTGTTTTGTGATGGCGAGAAGGTCTACCCCATCGAATCCAACGGCCGTAACGCCGGCTATCGCCAACTGCCGCACTGGCAGGAAGAGGCGCTGGAGCCGATGATTTTCTCCGCCACCGACTACCTGGCACGCCAGGTAAAAAAATCGGGCCGCTACCATTACGGTTGGTTCCCCTGCTTTGACCGCGCGATCCCAACCTATAACGCCCTGCGCCATGCCAGCTCAACCTATGCGCTGCTCGAAGGCTGGGAGGTGACGCAGGATAACACCCAGTTTGCAGCCATTGAGCGCGCGCTGCATGACCTGTCGACCGAGCTCATCGCCACCCGCACGCTCCCGGACGGCAGCGAAGCTGACTTCCTGATCGACACGGGCGGCGAGATTAAACTCGGCGGTAACGCAGTCTGTATTCTGGCGATGGTCAAGTACACCGAACTGACCGGCGATGAGCGCTACCTCCCGCAGATGCAGCGCCTGGCTAACGGTATCGGCTTTATGCAGAAACCGGATACCGGCGGTTTTAACCACGTTTTGCACGCTGCCGATCTGTCGCTGAAGGCCGAGCATCGCATCATCTATTACGATGGCGAGGCCACTTTTGCGCTGATGCGCCTGTATGGCCTGACAAAAGCGCCCCGCTGGTTGGCTATCGTTGAGCACGCCATGGATCACTTTATCGAACAGAAACACTGGCAGGCCCACGACCACTGGCTAAGCTACTGTATAAACGAACTCACGCTGTACCGCCCGCTTGCACGCTACTATCAGTTCGGCCTGGACAACGTGCGTGATTACCTGGATTTCGTCCTTCAGCGAGTCACCACCTATCCCACACTGCTGGAGCTGATGATGGCGGCCTCGCATATGCTGGCGCGCCTGGCCGAGTCCGAGCACCGGCAACTGCTCGAGGGCTTCGATATGGAGAAATTTAATCTGGCGCTGGAGACGCGAGCGCGCTACCTCGCAAACGGCTTCTTCTGGCCTGAACTGGCCATGTTCTTCAAAAACCCATCCCGTATTGTGGGGAGCTTTTTTATTCGTCACCACAGCTTCCGGGTACGTATCGACGACGTAGAGCACTACCTCTCTGGCTACGTTGCTTACCGCAAACGCTGGCGCAGCCAGCATGGCATTAAGGCGTAATTTCGTGATACTGAGCGTCCCTTAAATGAGGCTCCCTGACGTATTCTACTGGAAGCGATGGCTATCGTTATGCCTGACGCTGCTTCTGTTTGTGCCGCTACAAATTGGTGCGGGCTGGGACTTTAATACCATTAATTCCCGAACCCGGCAGCTTTACGGCCCGGCGACGCCGACCGCGCAGCGTAATATCGACGCCTGGGAAATGTTGTTGAAGCAGCCGCCTGCCGGCGATATTCATACCACCCTGAACCGCGTAAACCAGTTTTTTAATTCGCGGATCCGCTTTGTTGATGATATGACGGTATGGGGCCAGGAAGATTATTGGGCGACGCCGGTAGAAGCCCTGCGTAAAGGCGCGGGAGATTGTGAAGACTACGCGCTGGCGAAATATTTCACCCTGCGCGAATTAGGCGTTCCTGCCAGTCAATTAAGAATTACCTATGTTAAAGCATTACAATTAAATCAGGCACATATGGTCGTCACCTGGTATTCGAGCCCGGATGCAATTCCGCTGGTTCTCGATAACCTCAAACCTGCCATATTGCCCGCCTCCGCCCGTAGCGACCTGCTCCCCGTCTATTCATTTAATGGCGAGGGTTTGTGGATACCACAGGCAAGCGGCAGCAAGCGCGTCGGCGACAGTACAAGGCTCTCTCGTTGGCAGGATCTTCTCACCAGGATGCGTGCAGAAGGGTTTGTAATTAATGAATAGGAAGCGGTCATGTCCCTCTATAAACAGCTACTGATTGGCATCTGCCTGTTTACGTTGACGATTTTCTGCGGCAACTTTTTTGCCACGCTGGAAAGCTCGCGTGAACAGTACCACAACCAGCTAAGCGCGCATGCCCAGGACGCCGCCACGGCGCTGGGTCTCTCGCTGACCGCGCATATTGACGACCCGGTGATGACGGAACTGATGGTGAACTCGATTTTTGATAGCGGCTACTTCTACCGCATTCAGGTCGTGGATATCAAAACCGGCAAGCCGATTATTGAACGCCAGAATGTCCCACCTAGCGCCAATGTACCAGGTTGGTTTGTGCGTATGGTGCATCTGAATCCAGGCCAGGGCGAAGCCGTGGTCATGCGCGGCTGGTCGCAGGCCGCACGCGTTGAAGTTATTAGCCACCCCATGTTTGCCCTCGCACGCCTGTGGAGCACGTTGGTCGCAAGCTTCCTATGGCTGACGGGCTGTAGCGTGCTGTGCATTCTCGGCGCGATGTTCCTGCTGCGTAACCGTCTGCGCCCGCTGAACTACATCGTCGAGCAGGCGATGGCCATCAGCCGTCGCGAATTCCTGAGCCTGCCTGCGCTGCCCAAAACGCCGGAACTGCGCCGAGTGGTTGAAGCCACTAACATGATGGTCACCCAGCTCAAAGCCCTGTTCAGCGAGCAGGCGCAACGTACCGAAGCTCTGCGCCAGGAAGCCTACAACGACAGCCTGACCGGCCTGAACAACCGCCGGTCGTTTGATATTAAATTCCAGACGCGCCTGAGCGACGAAGAGCACGCCGACGGCAACCTGATTGTGCTGCGCGTTCAGGATCTGATGGGCCTGAACCAGCGCCTCGGCGGTGCCAATACCGATAAACTGCTGCAGGCCGTTGCCGGGATCCTCGATGCTCTCCAGCAGCGCTTTTTCCACAGCGAGGGCTTTGTCGCCCGCGTGCGCGGCGGCGAGTTCGCCCTTATCACCGCACCGGCTTTGCCTAAAGAGATGGACAGTTTCGCCAGTTCACTCAATACCCAACTCAAGGCGCTGTATGAAACCGGGCTGAGCGACGTCAACCCGGTTGCCCACTTTGCCGCCGTGGCCTTCCACTACGGTGATTCACCACAAACCCTGCTGCGCCAGGCCGATCAGATTCTGGTGGCGGCAGAGGCGGATATGCGCACCTTTGTCGACCCAAACCTCGCGGCACAGCAAGAGCCGGATGAAGATCACCACGACTGGCACAAGCGCCTGAGCGCGATTCTGGATAAAGAAGCTTTCGAGCTTTATTCACAGCCGGTATACCAGTGCAACAATCAACACGTTGTTCTGCATAGAAAAATACTTGCTCGCATCAAAGATGAAGCTGGCGAAATTATCCCAGCGGGCCGCTTTATTCCCTGGGTGCGTCGCCTGGCCCTGGGCCGTCGAATGGACGTCGTGATGCTCAAACAGACGCTACGCGCGATGGAAAACAGCACCGATGCGTTTGCCCTCAGCATCAGCGGGGAGAGCGTGGCAGACGACGCCAGTCTGAACGCCCTGCTGCAGCCGTTGAAAACCGCACGCCACCTGGCGTCAAGACTCACGCTGGAGCTGGATGAAAACGAACTGCCTGAGCCAGAACGCGTCAGCATTCTGGTGAAAAAATTGCAGGATCTCGGCTGCGGCCTGGGTATTCAGCACTTTGGCGGCCGCTTCCATCTGATTGGCAACCTGCCGCAGTGGGGGCTTGCCTGGATCAAAGTTGATGGTGGTTACATCCATCACATCAACGAAGAAGAAGATAAGAAACTGTTTATTGAAGCGATTTACTGGGCGACACGTCAGATCAATCTGCCGCTCATCGCCGAGCGTGTTGAAACGGAAGGTGAGCTGGCGGTGCTGGAGAAAATCGGCCTGTACGGCGCAATGGGCCGCTACTTTAGCGATGCCAGCACATTACATTAACTCTCAGGAGAGAAGCCATGCACTTTATTGAACGTGATGGTGAAGGACGGATCGTTCGGGTTGAGACCGCAGCCTTCACCGGAATGACCGAACAGAGCGAAGTGGCCACCGCGGAAATCAGCGAATGGCTTAAAGTCGAAAGCATTCGTGCGGCAACAATACAGCAGTTGCAGCAGAGTGACCTCAACATGATCCGCGTGCTGGAAGACCTTATCGAAGTGCTGATGAGTAAGGGGATCATCAGCATTACCGACCTGCCGCCTGCCGCGCAGAGTAAACTGCTTAACCGTGCCCAGGCACGTCAAACGCTGAGCGGACTGGAAGGACTCATCGGCGATGACGATGAAAGACTGATTTAACGCTCACTTATCTTCACTATTTCAGGCACATGATTTTGTGCCTGAAATATAATTAGCCTTAAAACCATCATAAAATCGTGTCTATACCTACCAATTATTTACAAGACATTTCCATTGAAACAACATTAAAATCAAAGAATATTCTTTCCGCCAACTTTATCCTCGAACAAGAATAACGCGTCCCATTCGTAATACTGTCATTACGATAATGAAATATAAGAAATATTAATTATATAAGCCAGGCGGCTTGGTCCGTAAAGGCGAACAGTCATTGTATTCAATCAATATTTGCGTGGTACAGGAATTACCCGCAGAAATGAAGGAGAGCACGGATGAGCGGTATAGCCGGAACCATCAAAACAATCATTGGTCAGGTTTTTGCTATTTCACCAGATGGCAGCAGACGACTGCTGACTGAAGGCGATCGAATCCTGACTGGCGAACAGATAGAAACTGGCGCAGCCGGCGCCGTTACTATTGCTCTCCCAAATGGAAAAAGCCTGGATCTCGGCCGCGACAGTCACTGGGACAGCGCACAGAATGCCTTACTTTCCCCAGAGACGGGCGATCAAACAGACATCGCGGCCATACAGCAAGCCATTGCTGACGGCCAGGACCCCACGCAAATACTTGAAGCGACCGCCGCTGGCCCGCAGTCCCCTTCCGGCAGCGGTGAACCCGGCGCCGGTGGCGCGCACACGCACGTCATCCTTGATCTGACCGGCGAAAGAGTCGACCCCACAGCCGGATACCCTACTGAAGGTATCGACTTCCCCCATACGCCAATAGAAGAAGAACTCACGGTTCTTGATCGGTCTGATGCGGTAGGTGGGGACACAGATTCTGATGCGGACGCTGATGCCGATGCAGATGCCGATGCAGATGCCGACGCGGATGCAGATGCCGATGCAGACGCCGACGCTGACGCTGATGCCGATGCTGATGCGGATGCAGATGCCGACGCGGATGCAGATGCCGACGCGGATGCAGATGCAGATGCAGATGCCGACGCGGATGCCGATGCGGACGCGGATGCCGATGCAGACGCGGATGCAGATGCCGACGCGGATGCTGATGCCGATGCGGATGCCGATGCGGACGCTGATGCCGATGCTGACGCGGATGCGGATGCCGATGCGGACGCTGATGCGGATGCAGATGCGGATGCCGACGCGGATGCAGATGCCGATGCGGATGCGGATGCCGACGCGGATGCCGATGCAGACGCTGATGCGGACGCGGACGCTGATGCGGACGCCGACGCGGATGCAGATGCAGATGCCGACGCGGATGCTGATGCAGACGCGGATGCCGACGCGGATGCCGATGCGGATGCGGATGCGGATGCGGATGCGGACGCTGATGCGGACGCTGATGCCGATGCGGACGCCGATGCCGACGCTGATGCGGATGCCGACGCGGATGCTGATGCAGACACGGATGCCGACGCGGATGCTGATGCAGATGCCGACGCGGATGCCGATGCCGACGCCGATGCGGATGCGGATGCTGATGCGGATGCCGATGCGGACGCCGATGCCGATGCCGATGCGGACGCTGATGCCGATGCGGATGCCGACGCAGATGCCGATGCGGACGCTGATGCCGATGCAGACGCAGATGCTGATGCGGATGCCGATGCGGATGCCGACGCAGATGCCGATGCGGACGCCGATGCCGATGCTGATGCGGATGCCGATGCAGACGCTGATGCCGATGCAGACGCCGATGCTGATGCGGATGCCGATGCGGACGCGGATGCCGATGCGGATGCAGATGCCGACGCGGATGCAGATGCAGATGCAGACGCCGATGCGGATGCTGATGCAGACGCGGATGCAGATGCAGATGCGGACACTGATGCTGATGCTGATGCCGACGCGGATGCCGATGCGGACGCCGACGCTGATGCCGATGCGGATGCCGATGCAGACGCCGACGCGGATGCCGATGCAGACGCCGATGCTGATGCAGACGCCGATGCGGACGCGGATGCGGATGCAGATGCGGATGCCGACGCGGATGCAGATGCCGACGCGGATGCCGACGCGGATACCGATGCGGACGCTGATGCCGATGCCGACGCAGATGCTGATGCGGATGCGGATGCAGATGCGGATGCGGACGCTGATGCCGATGCGGACGCCGATGCAGACGCAGATGCTGATGCGGATGCCGATGCGGATGCAGACGCAGATGCCGATGCGGACGCCGATGCCGATGCTGATGCAGACGCAGATGCAGATGCCGACGCGGATGCCGACGCTGATGCAGATGCGGACGCTGATGCAGACGCCGATGCGGATGCCGACGCTGATGCGGATGCGGATGCGGATGCAGATGCCGACGCGGATGCCGATGCAGACGCGGATGCAGATGCCGACGCGGATGCCGATGCAGACGCGGATGCCGATGCAGACGCCGACGCAGATGCCGATGCCGACGCCGATGCGGATGCCGATGCGGATGCCGATGCCGATGCGGACGCCGATGCCGATGCGGACGCGGATGCTGATACAGATGCAGATGCCGACGCTGATGCAGATGCAGATGCAGACGCTGATGCGGACGCCGACGCTGATGCGGATTCGGACGCCGATGCAGACGCCGATGCCGACGCTGATGCGGATGCAGACGCGGACGCCGATGCGGACGCCGATGCGGATGCGGATGCGGATGCAGATGCCGACGCCGATGCCGATGCCGATGCCGATGCTGACGCTGATGCCGACGCCGACTCCGACATCACCCTCAACGTCAACTTTACAGCCTCTAACCCTACAAAGGTCATCGAAGTTAACGGCGGCAGCAAAGATCCTAGCGGTAACGGCTTTGATGTCGACGGCAGCGGTATGATTGTTGCGGTTGGGGCGAATGTCGTTGTGTGGGTATCTCAAGGTGATGTCGGGAAATATGTTTCTAAGGATATCCCTTCATCCAACATCCATGAATACACCTCCGGTAACGCGAATGGTACCGTGGGTAGATCCGATATCTTTATTCTGCACGATGGCAGTACCTACACGCAGGGAGATAACACCCAGCATGCGATGAATGCGGTCAACGGTAACCGCGAAGCCAGCACCAGTACTGCGCACGACTATATCTTTGTCCCTGGCGACTCATCGTGGAGCAACACGGATGGCACAAAAAACGTCAATGGCAACATTAACTACATCGAAAGCGTCAACCTTACCGTTAATGGACAAACGTTTTATGGTAATAACCGCTTAACCGAAATTATCTCCGGAACGGGGAAAGAAGGTCTGGATCCCGGTCATTCCGACAGTAAAGTCTCCTGGCAGTACGATCTGAATATTGATGCGAATATTGAGGGAAGCAGCGATCACAACATTACCTCAATCAAATTCAGTGGGTTAGCCCCAAAAGCCACCGTCAACTATCTGGGTGTTGACTACACGGCGGACGAAAAAGGGAATCTCACCATCGATGTTCCGGATGGCACCCATCTGGATGCGCATTTAACCCTGACATCGCCAACGCAGATAACCGATCTGGGCTCGGTCAAAGTCGATATTGTCACCGACGTTGACGACTCATCGCCATCTTCCGGGCCGATTGATGCCAACAGCGGCGATCACTCAATCGTCCTCGCTGGCGGTGAAGACAACCACGCCGACGATTCAGCTCATACGCTATCGACGGAGGGAGACGTTCACCACGCGACGCTGGCGCACGCCGGCACCGTTGACTCAACCGAACATACCGACGATGTCTCGGCAAGCGATCACTCGACGGAAAGCGACTCCGCAAATCTGGCGGCGTTGAGCGGTGACAATACGCCTACGGCAACAACCGATTCTGGCGATACCGCGAATACCGGTGAAACCGATACCTCCGAATCGACAGATAACCTTGCCGGAAACCAAACGGTAGACACCGCAGGTCAGGCAGAGGAAACGGATTCAGCAAACGATCATGCCGCAGCAGATCAGGATACCGCTGGCCTGCTGGGCGACAATGAAACTATCGATCTCAGCGCGATTGAGCACGATACCTCCCAGGTGCAGAGCGTGGCGAGCGAAAGCCCTGAGACATCGTTAAGCATGCTGCTGGACGATATTGATAGCCAACTGCATGAGGCCGATACCGCCCAGAACGCCGAGCCGCTAGAGGAGAAACCTGCCTCAACGGCGACGACAGATACACATCAGGTGGAGACTATCGATCTCAGCGAGATTATCCACGATGACAGCACCAATGATGTCAGCTCAATGATTCAGGTAGAAGCGCCAGCGGGAAATACCGAGGCGGCGGGACACGTTCAGGATGTTCCGGCGGAAAGTTCTGGCGGTGAGGGGGCGGATAGCTGGAATGCCCATAATAGTGCGGAGCTGGATCATTTAATACCGCAGCCTGATACGGACGCCTGATGCGTTAGGGTCGGCTACCGCCGACTCTTTTTATTATGAGTTCATCATAGCCACCGTTATTGGTCTGGATGAACCCTTAGCAGTAAATGATATTAATGACATTGCCTCTGGTGGCCAAAGACCTGCAGCCAGGGAAATAAACGTAAGGAAAGGGCGACATGATCAACAAACACATCCGGGTACTCACCAGCTTCTCTCTGCCGCTGCTGTTCGTCAGCAACGTTAGCGCGGGCACGCTCGAACAGGCCGTCAAAGACAGCTTGCTCTGGCACCCGCAGGTGAGCGCGTCGGTCAACAGCCGCTATTCTGCCGATGAGGATTTACAGGCGGCTAAAGGCGGCTACCTGCCCACCTTAAACCTTTCCGCCGGCACCGGCTGGGAACAGACCGATAACGCCAGCACCCGCGCGGCTAACGATCATCGTCGCAACCTGAACCGCAGCGAATCCAGCCTCAATCTGCGCCAGAATGTGTTTAACGGCTTCGCGACCACCAGCGAGGTAGCCCGGCAAAAGGCGACCGTGAACTCCCGGGCATACACGGTGATGAACACCAGTGAAGTGACCGCGCTGAATGCCATTCAAAGCTATCTCGACGTGCTGATGCGTCAACAGATGGTGCAACTGGCGCAGGATAACCTGAAAAGCCACGAGCGCGTGTTTGACCAAATCCGTCTGCGTACCGAACAGGGCGTAGGCCGTAAGGCTGACTTTGAGCAGGCGCAGGCGCGTCTGGCGCAGGCAAAAAACAACCTGCTGACCGAACAAACCAACCTTGAAGATGCCCAGGCCAACTACTACAGCGTGGTCGGCAAAGAAGCGAGCGGCCTGTCAATGCCGATGACCACCAAAGTCCCAGACTCACAGGCGGAAGCCCGTAAACAGATGCTGGAAAACAGCCCGCTGCTCAAGCAGGCCGATGCGGACGTTGAAGCCACCCGCCAACAGTATGAAGCCGCGAAATCCCGCTTCTACCCGAGCGTAGATGTCGACCTCGGTCGCCGCATGGATAACAACACCGACGGTACGCGCGGCCACGATCAGGAGTGGCAGGCGATGGTTCGCATGAACTACAACCTGTTCAACGGCGGCAGCGATAAAGCACAGCTGTCATCTTATGCCTATAAAATGCAGGAAGCGCAGGACGTCAAACGCAACGCTCTTCGCCAGCTGGATGAGGAACTGCGTCTGTCCTGGAACGCCTGGCAGAACGCCAAACAACAGGTGCCGATCGCCAAAGATTACGCCGATCGCAGCGCCGTGGTGCGCACCGCGTATCAGGAGCAGTTCAGCATCGGTGAACGTAGCCTGCTGGATATGCTGGACAGCGAAAACGAAGTGTTCAACGCCAAACGCCGCTACGTCGAAATGCAGTTTGTGGAGATGTTCACCACCTACCGCATCAACGCCCGTATTGGCGATCTGCTAAAACAGCTGAATATTCAGGCACCAACGGCCGCACAGCCGGTGGATGAACAACAGACGGCGCACACCAACTTACCCGAACTGAAATAATTGATTTTGGGCCTGTGGGTTAGCTTACTTTACGGTGAGGTAACCCCTTATACTCTTCAGCCTGTGCGAGTTTTATTCGCTGGTATATAAGGTCTGACTATGGCGTCTTATACTGATCCACTTGAGCAAGTGACTGCTTCTGCTGATAACACCATCAGGCACGATCCGCGGCAACATCATGACGATCCCCTACTTGATTCACTGATGATCGTCTGCCAGTTGCACAACATCGTGACCAGTCGCAACGTATTAACCGGCGGTTTGCCGCTGGATGAGCATCGGCTCACGCTAAGCGCATTTCCACGTGCCGCAAAGCGCGCGGGGCTAAAAGCGCGCGTACTACAGCGGCCGCTGGAGAAAATCACCGCCCTTTCGCTACCCGCTATCGTACTTCTCAAAAACGATCAGGCCGCCGTGCTGATCGAATGGGACGACCAGCAGCGCGCCCGTCTTCTGACAACCGAAACGGAAGGCGGCGAAATAGTGCTTGAGCGCGAAACGCTAGCGGAAAACTACAGCGGGAAAACCATTTTTATCCAGCCAGGACACGAATACGACCGCCAGCCGACGGCGACGATTCCACGCACCCGTTCCTGGTTTAAAGACACGTTAAAACTGTCGAAATTCCTCTACCTGGATTCGGTTGTCGCCAGTTTTATCATCAACGTGATTGCGATTGCTACGCCACTGTTCGTGATGAACGTCTACGATCGCGTGGTGCCAAACCAGGCCACCGCCACGCTCTGGGTGCTGGCAATCGGCATCTCAATCGCCTTTGTGTTTGATCTCATACTCAAGGTATTACGCGGTATTTGTCTTGATATTGCAGGGAAAAAGACCGATCTCATCGTTTCGGCAGCGATGTTTGAACGCCTGCTGGGCATGAAGATGAAAGAGCGGCCACAGCGGGTTGGCAGCTTTACGCAGCAGTTCCAGGAGTATCAGTCGGTACGCGATTTTCTCTCGTCATTCACCCTGACGGCGCTCATCGACTTCCCGTTTACCTTATTGATTTTATTGGTTATCGGTATTATTGGCGGCCCGCTCGCCCTGATTCCGCTGCTCTGTTATCCGATTGCGCTGGGCATTAACTGGATGCTTCAGCGCCCGCTGCTGGAACAGGTGCAAAAAACCTATCGCCTCTCCACTGAACGCCAGGCCATGCTGGTTGAGACGATTACCGGCCTCGACGCGATTAAGGTCAACAACGCGCAAAGCGAGCGTCAGTACCAGTGGGAACAGATTATCGGCCAGTTAAGCAAGCTGGAGCTGCGGGTAAAATCGCTCTCCTATCTTGCGGTCAACCTGACGGCATGGATCCAGAAAATTGCCGGCGTCGTGATGATTGTCGTGGGCGTGTACAGCATTATTGCCGGTAACCTCAGTATGGGCGGCCTGATCGCCTGCTACCTGCTCAACCGCCGTGCCATGATGCCGATTGGCCAACTTTGCAGCCTGATCACCCGCTATCAGCGCGCCAAAATGACCAAGGCCACCATCGACCGCATGATGGATCTCGACCAGGAAGTGCAGGAGGACGAAGTACCACTGAAGCGTGAAACGCTCTCTGGCGCAATCGAGTTCCGCGACGTGACCTTCCACTACCCGCAAAACCAGTACATGTCGTTAAACAGCATTTCGCTCAAAATTGAGCCGGGCGAGAAGGTGGGGATAATCGGCCGTAGCGGTTCCGGCAAAAGCTCGCTGGCAAAGCTGCTGGTCGGTTTCTACCAGCCAGATGAGGGCACCATCCTGATTGACGGCATTGATGCCCGCCAGCTCGACGTCCACGATGTCCGGCATAACATCGGCTACGCGCCGCAGGACATTCACCTATTCAGCGGAACCCTGCGCGATAACCTGTTGAGCGGCGCCAGCTATGTGGATGAAGAGACCATGTTGCACGCAGCCACGCTGGCTGGCGTACATGAGTTCGCCCGTCGCCATCCTTCCGGCTACAACATGCAGGTTGGAGAGCGCGGCATGAATCTTTCCGGCGGCCAGCGTCAGGCCGTCGCGCTGGCGCGCGCGCTGCTGCTCGACCCACCGGTGCTCCTGATGGATGAACCCACCAGTTCAATGGACAACACCAGCGAAGATTTGATTAAAAAAGCGCTGACGCCGCTCGTGAGCAATAAAACGCTGCTGCTGGTCACCCACCGCGCCTCGCTGCTGACGCTGGTCGACCGACTGATCATCCTCGATAACGGCAAAATCATCGCGGATGGTCCGAAAGAAAGCGTCATGACCGCACTGAAGAAGGGACAAATTCATGCGCAACGTTAACCGAATGATGAAGTGGCTTTTTGGCGATAGAAACGCCTCAACGCTCACCTCAAACGAGGTGAACAAAGCGCTACTCGATGACTCTCCGCGCGTGGTACGTATCACGCTGTGGGCGATCCTCGGCTTCTTTATCATCATGATTGCCTGGGCGTCGCTGGCTGAAATCGACGAGGTAACCCGCGGTGACGGTAAAGCGATTCCCTCTTCCCGACTGCAAAAAATCCAGAACCTGGAAGGGGGGATTGTCGCCGAAGTGTTCGTGCACGAAGGGGAAGTCGTCAAAGCAGGCGCGCCGCTGCTGCGTCTGGACGATACCCGTTTTCGCTCTAACGCCGGGGAGTCCGAAGCCGATCGACTGGCGCTGGAGGCGCGCATTCAGCGCCTGACCGCACAGCTGGGTGACAAAGAAACCCTCACCCTGTCGCCGGATATTGTGGAGAAGTCGCCGGATATCGCTAACGGTGAAATGGAGCTCTTTGCCAGCGTGAATAAACGGATTCAGAGCGAGTTATCAGGCCTGGATGAGCAACTGGTGCAGAAGAAACAGGAGCTGCTGGATTACCAGGCCAAAGGCGAGCAGTACCGCCGCAGCCTGGGGCTGCTGCAACAGGAAATCAGCATGTCTGAGCCGCTGGTTGCCAAAGGGGCCATCTCGAAGGTCGAGGTGCTGCGCCTGCGCCGCTCCGAAGTAGAAACCCGCGGGCAGCTGGAGTCGGTCACGCTGTCGGTGCCAAGAGCCCAGGCGGCGATTAAAGAGATTGAAAGCAAAATGGGTGAGACGCGCGGCCGCTATCGCAGCGAAGCGCTGTCCCAGCTCAACGAAGCCCGCACCGAACTCAGCAAGCTTACCGCCACCGGCAAGGCCATCGAGGACCGGGTTAACCGTACGCTGGTCACTTCACCGGTACGCGGCATCGTCCAGCAGCTGATGGTCAACACCATCGGCGGCGTTATCCAGCCGGGTAACGACCTGGTAGAAATTGTCCCGCTGGACGATACGCTGCTGATTGAAGCCAAAATCCGCCCGCAGGATATCGCTTTCCTGCGTCCTGGGCAGGAAGCGATGGTCAAGTTCACCGCCTACGACTTCACCATTTACGGCGGCCTGAAGGCTAAGCTGGAGCAAATCAGCCCTGATACGGTGACGGACAAAGACGGCAAAAGCTTCTATGTCATCCGTCTGCGTACGGAGAAAAACCACCTCGGCAGCGATGAAAAACCGCTGATTATTATTCCGGGGATGGTGGCGTCGGTGGATATTATTACCGGCAAGAAAACCATTCTGGCCTATCTGCTGAAGCCGATTCTGAGGGCCAAAGCCGAAGCGTTCCGCGAACGATAAGCATAAAAAAACCCCGGCATTTCGATAAGGTCGGGGTTTTTATTTGTAGGCCTGATAAGCGCAGCGCCATCAGGCAGTTCGGTGCACCTTGCCGGATGGCGGCGTTGCCTTATCCAGCCTACTCGTTAATTTTCGGATGCTGCATCACCAGCTGCGAACGTTTCTCCTGCAGCGCGGCAATCTCGGCATCGATATCTTCAATCTTATGCTCGATATGGTCGTGATGCTCCTGGAGGATCTCCTTCGCTTCAGCCATATCCGATGCCGCAGGGGTCGCGCCTTTCAGCGGTCGGTTGGCGGTCTCTTTCATCATCACACCGGTCATCAGACCGATTACCGCCACCACCATCAGATAGTAGGCCGGCATCATCAGGTTCTGCGTTGACTCCACCAGCCAGGCGGCCAGCGTCGGTGTTACACCGGCAACCAGCACCGAGATGTTAAAAGCACTCGCCAGCGCACTGTAGCGGATATGGGTCGGGAACATCGCCGGTAACGACGACGCCATCACCCCGGTGAAGCAGTTCAGGATCACCGCCAGCAACAGCAGGCCGGAGAAAATCAGACCAATCGAGTTGCTGTTAATCAGCACGAAGGCCGGAATCGAGAACACCAGCAGCGCAACGCTACCCACCACGATAAACGGACGACGGCCAAATCGGTCACTCAGCAGCCCCATCACCGGCTGCACGAACAGCATACCGATCATAATGGCGATGATAATCAGCACGCCGTGGTCTTCCGAGTAGTGCAGGTTATGCGACAGGTAGCTCGGCATATAGGTCAGCAGCATGTAGTAGGTCACGTTGGTGGAGATAACCAGACCGATACACGCCAGCAGGCTGCGCCAGTGCTTGGTGGCAATCTCTTTAAACGATACCTTTGGCCCATCCTGCAGACCCTGACGATCGCCCTGCTCCAGCTTATCGACGTGCTGCTGGAACGCCGGGGTCTCTTCTAACGCGTGACGCAGATAGAGACCGATAATCCCTAACGGCAGCGCAACGAAGAACGGAATACGCCAGCCCCACTCAAGGAAGTTCGCCTCACCTACCGCAGTAGAGAGCAGCACCACCAGACCCGCACCCATCACGAACCCGGCAATCGAACCAAAGTCCAGCCAGCTGCCCATGAAACCGCGCTTACGGTCAGGGGAGTATTCGGCCACAAAGATAGACGCCCCGGTATATTCACCGCCGACCGAGAAGCCCTGCGCCATTTTACACAGCAGCAGCAGGATTGGTGCCCAAATACCGATGGTCTCGTACGAGGGAATAAGGCCAATACAGAATGTACTGAGCGACATGATAATAATGGTGATGGAAAGGATCTTCTGGCGACCGTATTTATCCCCCAGCATCCCGAAGAATAGACCGCCCAGCGGACGAATCAGGAAGGGAACGGAGAAGGTACCCAGTGCGGCAATCATCTGCACGCTGGGGTCGGCATCCGGGAAAAAGACTTTACCCAGCGCATAAGCCACAAACCCATAAACCCCAAAATCAAACCACTCCATCGCGTTACCCAGTGAAGCCGCGGTAATCGCTTTGCGCAACTTGGCATCGTCGATGATAGTGACGTCACGAATCGTGATCGGTTTTACTTTTTTCCTTTTAAGCATGGTTTTCCTCGTTCAATTTCGCCTTGAACGCACACCCAGTGGTGACAAACACACGATGTGTTTGCGAGGGTGCGTAAAGGGAACCGTGGAGATTCTGGTTCCGTTTATCCAAGCGTAGCAGGTTTGCATGTCTGCGTGAGTTGATATTTGCGGACAATCAAACCTGTTGGGCCTGCTGGCGAGTCAGTTAAAAAGCCGCCCCTCGAAAAATGACCGTTTGAGGGACAATCCTATTTACCCTAACAGCGATTAATATTGTGATCAACTTAACAAAAGATTGAATCATGCTACTAAAGCGAAATATTCCGCTCACATTTGTCTGCTCATTTCCCGCTCAACGCTAGCCCCACCATATCCTTCGCCCCGTTTTTTTGCCTCAATTTCGAAAAGAGTTTTTTCAGAATTTTTCACATTCACTTCACAGCATTTTTATCTTTTCGCTGCGCTCAATGTCAACATTTGAAATATGTGATCCATATATATAAAACGCTGTTTTATTTTCATTGAATCATCATTTCTACAAATGCATTATAACTTCCGAAACAGCGTTGAATATGTCGATAAGTTTCCCTTAATACGAAAACTGACTGACATAAGAACACCAGATGATAGCCATATAACACACTGAAATTATTATACTTAACCTCTTCTATTGCTTGGGCAATACGAAGCGAGGATGTCACATGAAAATCAAAGCAACAATGGAACGAATCCCTGGCGGGATGATGCTTATCCCGTTACTGTTAGGCGCGGTATTAAATACCCTGGCCCCAACAACCGGTGAATATTTCGGCTCTTTCACGAAAGGTATGATTGGCGGAACGGTACCGATTCTGGCGGTGTGGTTCTTCTGTATTGGGGCATCCATTGATTTACGCGCTACCGGCACGGTATTACGCAAATCCGGCACGCTGGTGCTGACCAAAATCGCCGTCGCCTGGGTCGTTGCCATGATTGCGGCCTCCTTTATTCCTGACACCGGTATTCAGACCGGTTTCTTTGCTGGCCTCTCGGTGCTGGCGATCGTTTCTGCGATGGACATGACCAACGGCGGTCTGTACGCCAGCCTGATGAACCAGTACGGCACCAAAGAAGAGTCCGGCGCGTTCGTGCTGATGTCGCTGGAATCCGGCCCGCTGATGACCATGGTGATCCTCGGTTCCGCAGGCCTGGCTTCCTTTGAGCCGCACCACTTTATCGGCGCCGTGCTGCCGTTCCTGATTGGCTTCACCCTCGGCAACCTGGATCACGACCTGCGTGCGTTCTTCAGCAAAGCCACCCCGGTACTGATTCCGTTCTTCGGCTTCGCACTGGGTAACACCATCAACCTGAACGTCATCCTCGACACCGGCCTGCTGGGTATCGTGCTGGGCGTGGCGGTCATCATCATCACCGGTATTCCACTGATTATTGCTGACCGCGTCATTGGCGGCGGTAACGGTACCGCAGGCGTGGCAGCCTCTTCTGCCGCCGGTGCTGCCGTGGCGAACCCGGTTATCATCGCGCAGATTAACCCGTCGTTTGCCCCGGTTGCGGCCTCCGCAACGGCACTGGTCGCCGCCAGCGTGATTGTCACCGCAATTCTGGTGCCGATTATTACCGCGCTGTACGCCAAACGTTATGGCGCCCCACAACCTACTGAAAATAAAACAGAAACGGCACCACAGCCCGCGCACCACTAATCACTCCCCTCTCCCCTTGGGGAGAGGGTTAGGGTGAGGGGAAATGCGCCCGCTGTACCCTCACCCCGGCCCTCTCCCTGCAAGGGAGAGGGGGATTTCCCCCTCTCATTTTCTAACCATTCGTCAACCAAATTCCGGATAACACCGACAAATGCAGGGTTTTATTGTATAATCAGGGCCATTTTCGGCGATTTGCCGTTTTACAGGCCTTTGCCTTTCGCACTGCACTTTTGAGGATATATCCATGTCATTACCCCACTGCCCACAATGCAACTCCGAATACACCTACGAAGACAACGGCATGTTCATCTGCCCGGAGTGCGCGCACGAGTGGAACGATGCTGAACCGGCACACGACAGCGACGAGCTGATCGTTAAAGATGCCAACGGCAACCTGCTGGTCGACGGCGACAGCGTCACCGTGATTAAAGACCTGAAGGTCAAAGGTAGCTCTTCAATGCTGAAAATCGGCACCAAAGTGAAGAACATCCGCCTGGTGGAAGGCGACCACAACATCGATTGCAAAATCGACGGTTTCGGCCAGATGAAGCTGAAATCTGAGTTTGTGAAAAAGAACTGATTTAGTTTGTTGCATAGTATTGCCGGATGGCGCTTCGCTTATCCTGCCTACAGAATGCACTGCTCGTGGTAGGCCGGATAAGATGCGTAGCATCGCCATCCGGCAATACGCCCCCCGCCACGCTTCGCCCCCTGAACCGACACGCACTACACTTAATGAGCACTTCTTACCTGAGGTAACGATCATGCCGTTAAGCCCCTATCTCGCCTTTTCCGGAAACTGCGCCGATGCCATTGCCTATTACCAGCAGGCGCTGGGTGCGGAACTGCGCTACAAAATCACCTTCGGCGAAATGCCGCCCTCCGCCATGGATGAAGAAGGCGGTTGCCCGTCCGGCCTGAAGTTTCCCGATAGCGCCATCGCCCACGCCAACGTCGTCATCGCGGGCAGCGATATCATGATGAGCGACAGCACCTCGCCGGATGCCGTTAGCTACGCCGGCTTTACCCTGGTGCTCGACACCCAGGACGTAAAAGAGGGCAAACGCTGGTTCGACAATCTCGCCGCCAATGGCAAGGTTGAAATGGCCTGGCAGGAGACCTTCTGGGCGCACGGCTTCGGCCGCGTCATCGACCGCTACGGCGTACCGTGGATGATTAACGTGGTCAAACAACAAGAGCCCACGCTTTAACCACGCGGGAGGCCACGGCCTCCCGCCCTGTCATCAAACCTCGGTCAATTATTCATCTTCAAGTAACTATCTCTTAACCCAAATGTCACATTAATTCGCCACGATGAGGCCACCTTAAATGAGGGTCTCAGCATGCAAACGATTATTCGCGTTGAAAAGCTCAACAAAACGTTCAATCAGCAACAGGTGCTCCACGCCATTGATTTGAACGTCCACGCTGGTGAGATGGTGGCTTTGCTTGGCCCATCTGGTTCTGGCAAATCCACCCTTTTACGTCATCTGAGCGGCCTTATCGTCGGCGATAAAACGCCGGGCAGCCGCATCGAACTGCTGGGCAACACCGTGCAGCAGTCGGGCCGTCTGGCGCGTGACATCCGCAAAAGCCGCGCCCACACCGGCTACATCTTCCAGCAGTTCAACCTCGTTAACCGTCTGAGCGTGATGGAGAACGTGCTGATTGGCGCGCTCGGCAGCACGCCGTTCTGGCGCACCTGCTTTAGCTGGTTCACCCGCGAGCAGAAACAGCGCGCCCTGCAAGCGTTAACCCGCGTGGGCATGGCACATATGGCCCACCAGCGCGTTTCAACACTCTCCGGCGGCCAGCAACAGCGCGTGGCGATTGCCCGTGCGCTGATGCAGCAGGCGAAAGTGATCCTCGCCGATGAACCTATCGCCTCGCTGGACCCGGAATCCGCGCGCATCGTGATGGACACGCTGCGCGACATTAACCAGACCGACGGCATCACCGTCGTGGTGACGCTGCACCAGGTCGACTATGCGCTGCGCTACTGCGAACGCATCGTCGCGCTGCGTCAGGGACACGTGTTCTACGACGGCAGCAGCCAACAGTTTGATAACGAACGATTTGACCATCTCTACCGCAGCATTAATCGCGTCGAAGAGAACGCGCAGGCTGCTTAACGTCCCCACAATGAGGAATGGAAATGAGTTATAAAGCCGTTGCCGCGCTGGCCTTTACCAGCATGTTTAGCCTCAGCACCCTGTTAACCCCAGCCCACGCGGAAGAGCAGGAAAAGGCGCTGAACTTCGGCATTATTTCGACGGAATCACAGCAGAACTTAAAGCCGCAATGGGAACCGTTCCTGAAGGACATGGAAAAGTCGCTGGGCGTAAAGGTTAACGCCTTCTTTGCACCGGACTACGCCGGGATCATCCAGGGGATGCGCTTTAACAAGGTCGATATCGCCTGGTACGGCAACCTCTCCGCCATGGAAGCGGTGGACCGCGCTAACGGTCAGGTATTCGCTCAGACCGTGGCCGCCGACGGCTCCCCAGGCTACTGGAGCGTGCTGATCGTCAACAAAGACAGCCCAATCAACAACCTCAACGACCTGCTTGCCAAGCGCAAAGAGCTGACCTTCGGCAACGGTGACCCGAACTCCACCTCCGGCTTCCTCGTCCCGGGCTACTACGTCTTCGCCAAGAACAACGCCTCCGCCAGCGACTTCAAGCGCACGGTCAACGCCAGCCATGAAACCAACGCCCTGGCCGTTGCCAACAAGCAGGTGGATGTCGCCACCAACAACACCGAAAACCTCGACAAGCTGAAGGTCTCTGCGCCGGACAAGCTGAAAGAGCTGAAGGTTATCTGGAAGTCACCGCTGATCCCAGGCGACCCGATTGTGTGGCGTAAAAACCTGTCTGAGTCCACCAAGGACAAGGTGTACAGCTTCTTTATGAACTACGGCAAAACGCCGGAACAGAAAGCGGTGCTGGAACGTCTGGGCTGGGCACCGTTCCGCGCCTCCAGCGACCTGCAGCTGCTGCCGATTCGTCAGCTGACGCTGTTTAAAGAGATGCAGACCGTGAAGGGCAACGGCACGTTGAACGACGCTGAAAAGGCAACTAAAACCGCCGAAATTCAAGCGCGTCTGAGCGACCTTGACCGTACTACGGCGGCGATTGGCGCGATGACGTCGGTGACCAAAGCGGTGCAGTGATCGATCCCCTCTCCCCTATGGGGAGAGGGTTAGGGTGAGGGGGCAACGGCGCACGCTGATGCCCTCACCCCGGCCCTCTCCCACAGGGAGAGGGAGAACTAACCTCGGAGCTCAACCATGCAACACACCATCACCGTTCCCCCGCCCAAGCGCAGCTGGTTCTCGCTTATCAGCTGGGCCATCCTGCTGGCGGTGCTCGTCGTCTCCTGGAAAGGGGCGGAAATGAACCCGGTCACGCTGTTCAAAGACGCGGGCAACATGGCGACCTTCGCCGCCGACTTCTTCCCACCGGACTTTAGCCAGTGGCAGGACTATCTCAGCGAGATGGCCGTGACCCTGCAAATCGCCGTCTGGGGTACCGCGCTAGCGGTTGTACTCTCCATTCCCTGCGGCCTGATGAGCGCCGAAAACCTGGTGCCGTGGTGGGTTTACCAACCGATGCGTCGCCTGATGGACGCCTGTCGCGCTATCAACGAAATGGTCTTCGCCATGCTGTTCGTGGTGGCCGTCGGCTTAGGGCCATTTGCCGGGGTACTGGCGCTGTTTATCCACACCACCGGCGTGCTCTCCAAGCTGCTTTCCGAAGCGGTGGAAGCTATTGAACCCGGCCCGGTTGAAGGTATTCGCGCCACCGGGGCGAACAAAATCGAAGAGATCCTCTACGGCGTACTGCCGCAGGTGATGCCGCTCTTAATCTCCTACTCGCTCTATCGCTTCGAGTCCAACGTCCGCTCCGCCACGGTAGTCGGCATGGTGGGCGCAGGCGGTATCGGCGTGACGCTGTGGGAGGCGATTCGCGGTTTCCAGTTCCAGCAAACCTGTGCGCTGATGGTCCTCATCATCATCACCGTCAGCCTGCTGGATTTCCTCTCTCAGCGTTTGCGTAAGCACTTCATCTGATTAGCGAGGTCTTGTTGGCTATGCACTTGTCTACACATCCGACCAGTTATCCGACGCGTTATCAAGAGATTGCGGCTCGTCTGGAACAGGAGCTGCGCCAGAACTACCGCTGCGGCGACTACCTGCCCGCCGAGCATCAGCTGGCGGCGCGCTTTGAAGTGAACCGTCACACCCTACGTCGCGCCATCGACCAACTGGTGGAGAAAGGCTGGGTCCAGCGCCGTCAGGGGATTGGCGTACTGGTGCTGATGCGCCCGTTCGACTACCCGCTGAACGCCCAGGCGCGCTTTAGCCAGAACCTGCTCGACCAGGGCAGCCACCCCACCAGCGAAAAGCTGCTCTCGGTGCTGCGCCCGGCCTCCAGCCATATTGCCGAAGCGCTGGGGATTGCCGAAGGCGACAACGTTATTCATCTGCGCACCCTGCGCCGGGTCAACGGCGTGGCGCTGTGCCTTATCGACCACTACTTTCCCGACCTGCAGCTCTGGCCGACGTTGCAAAGCTTCAGCAGCGGCTCACTGCACGATTTCCTGCGCGAGCAAACCGGCATTGCGCTCAAACGCAGCCAGACCCGCATCAGCGCGCGCCGGGCGCAGGCCAAAGAGAGCCAGCGCTTAGAAATTCCCAACATGGCGCCCCTGCTGTGCGTGCGCACCCTGAACCATCGTGAAGGCGATGACCAGGTGATGGAGTACTCCGTCAGCCTGACTCGTGCCGACATGATCGAATTTATTATGGAGCACTGAATGCACCTCGATACCGCGACTCGTCAGCACTGGATGTCGGTGCTGTCCCACAGCGACCCCGCCAATCTGGCGGAAAAAATGGTCGCCCTGAACATTACCGCCGACTACGAGACGCTCCGCGCCCCGGAAACTGGCCTGGTCCAGCTCCAGGGCCGCATGGGCGGCACCGGAGAACGCTTTTTTGCTGGCGATGCCACGCTGACCCGCGCCGCCATCCGCTTGAGCAACGGCACCGTGGGCTACAGCTGGGTGCTGGGGCGCGATAAACCGCACGCCGAGCGCTGCGCGGTGATTGATGCGCTGATGCAGCAGCCGACCCATTTTCAAACCTTACTAGAAACCCTGATTACCCCGCTGGAAGCCGACCGTACCGCGCGCATTGCCGCACGTCAGGCCGAAATCAACGCCAGCCGGGTCGACTTCTTTACTCTGGTTCGCGGAGATAACGCATGACCCTGGAAACCGCTTTTTCCCTTCCCGTGCAGGATGCCCAGCACAGCTTTCGTCGCCTGTTAAAAGCCATGAGCGAGCCGGGCGTTATCGTCGCGCTGCATCAGCTCAAGCACGGCTGGCAGCCGCTGAACGTTGCCACCACCAGCGTGCTGCTGACCCTTGCCGACAACGACACCCCGGTGTGGCTATCTAACGCGCTGCATAACGATATTGTCAGCCAGAGCCTGCGTTTTCACACCAACGCGCCGCTGGTTGAGCAGCCGCAGCAGGCAACTTTTGCCGTCTCAAGCGACACCATCAGCAGCGAACAGCTGAACGCCCTGTGCGAAGGCAGCGCCGTGGCGCCAGAAACCAGCGCCACGCTGATTGTGCAGGTCTCAAGCCTCAGCGGCGGCCGCATGCTGCGCCTGACCGGCGCAGGCATTGCCGAAGAACGGATGATCGCCCCACAGCTGCCGAACTGCATTCTGCATGAACTGACCGAACGCCCGCACCCGTTCCCGCTTGGCGTGGATCTGATCCTCACCTGCGGCGAGCGTCTGCTGGCCATTCCCCGCACCACTCACGTCGAGGTTTGCTGATATGTACGTTGCCGTCAAAGGGGGCGAGAAGGCGATAGCCGCCGCCCATGCGCTACAGGAACATCGACGTCGGGGCGACACCGCGCTGCCGGAACTCAGCGTCGCCCAGATTGAACAGCAGCTTAACCTGGCGGTGGACCGGGTGATGACCGAAGGCGGCATCGCCGACCGCGAACTGGCCGCGCTGGCGCTGAAGCAGGCAAGCGGCGATAACGTTGAAGCGATTTTCCTGCTGCGCGCCTACCGTACCACGCTGGCGAAGCTGGCGGTGAGCGAGCCGCTGGAGACCAGCCGCATGCGCCTGGAGCGCCGCATCTCTGCCGTCTATAAAGACGTGCCCGGCGGCCAGCTGCTTGGCCCGACCTACGACTACACCCACCGTCTGCTGGACTTTACGCTGCTGGCGAACGGCGAAGCACCGACCCTGAAAACCGACGACGGCGAGCAGTCTGCCGCCCCACACGTCTTTAGCCTGCTGGCGAAACAGGGGCTGGCGAAAGCGGAAGAGGATAACGGCGCGACGCCGGATGACATCACCCGCACGCCGCCGGTCTACCCCTGCTCACGCTCCTCGCGCTTACAGCAGCTGATGCGCGGCGACGAAGGCTACCTGCTGGCGCTGGCCTACTCCACCCAGCGCGGCTACGGGCGCAACCACCCGTTCGCCGGCGAAATTCGCAGCGGCCATATTGATGTGGAAATTGTGCCCGAAGAGCTGGGTTTTGCGGTGAACGTCGGCGAACTGCTGATGACCGAATGCGAAATGGTTAACGGCTTCGTTGACCCGACGGACGAACCGCCGCACTTCACCCGCGGCTACGGCCTGGTGTTCGGCATGGGCGAGCGCAAGGCGATGGCGATGGCGCTGGTCGACCGCGCGTTGCAGGCCCCGGAGTATGACGAGCACGCCGCAGGCCCGGCGCAGGACGAAGAGTTTGTCCTTGCCCACGCCGATAACGTTGAAGCCGCCGGTTTCGTCTCACACCTGAAACTCCCCCACTACGTCGATTTCCAGGCCGAACTGGAACTGTTGAAACGCCTGCAACGGGAGCAGAAAAATGGCTAATCTCAGCGGCTATAACTTCGCTTACCTCGATGAACAGACCAAGCGCATGATTCGTCGCGCCATCCTCAAAGCGGTGGCAATCCCCGGCTATCAGGTGCCGTTCGGCGGCCGTGAAATGCCGATGCCCTACGGCTGGGGTACCGGTGGCATTCAGCTTACCGCCAGCGTAATTGGCGAAGCGGACGTGCTGAAGGTGATTGACCAGGGTGCGGACGACACCACCAACGCCGTGTCGATTCGTCAGTTCTTCCAGCGCGTGACCGGGGTGAACACCACCGAACGCACCGAGGACGCCACCTTGATCCAGACCCGTCACCGGATCCCGGAAACGCCGCTGGTTGAGGATCAGATCCTGATCTTCCAGGTGCCGATCCCCGAGCCGCTGCGCTTTATCGAACCGCGCGAAACCGAAACCCGCACCATGCATGCGCTGGAAGAGTACGGCGTGATGCAGGTGAAGCTGTATGAGGATATCGCCCGCTTCGGCCATATCGCCACCACCTACGCCTACCCGGTGAAGGTGAACGGCCGCTACGTGATGGACCCATCGCCGATCCCGAAATTCGATAACCCGAAAATGGACATGATGCCCGCGTTGCAGCTGTTCGGCGCCGGGCGCGAGAAACGCATCTACGCCGTGCCGCCGTTTACCCGCGTTGAGAGCCTCGATTTTGACGACCATCCGTTCACCATCCAGAGCTGGGATGAGCCGTGCGCCATCTGCGGTTCGCAGCACAGCTATCTCGATGAAGTGGTGCTCGATGACAGCGGCAAACGGATGTTTGTCTGCTCCGATACCGATTTCTGCCGCCAACAGAGCGAGGCGAAAAACGCATGACGCAACCATTACTCTCCGTTGACCGCCTGACCCATCTCTATGCGCCGGGCAAGGGCTTCAGCAACGTCTCCTTTGACCTGTGGCCGGGCGAAGTGCTGGGCATCGTCGGCGAATCCGGTTCCGGTAAAACCACGCTGCTGAAATCCATTTCAGCGCGTCTGACGCCGCAGGCAGGGGACATTCGCTACGAGGATCGTTCGCTGTACGCGATGACCGAGGCCGACCGCCGCCGCCTGCTGCGCACCGAGTGGGGCGTGGTGCATCAGCATCCGATGGACGGCCTGCGTCGTCAGGTATCGGCGGGCGGCAATATCGGCGAGCGGCTGATGGCTACCGGCGCGCGCCACTATGGCGATATCCGCGCCACCGCCCAGCGCTGGCTGGAGGAAGTGGAGATCCCGGCGTCGCGCATCGATGACCTGCCGACCACCTTCTCCGGCGGGATGCAGCAGCGCCTGCAGATTGCCCGCAACCTCGTCACCCACCCGAAGCTGGTGTTTATGGATGAGCCTACCGGCGGGCTGGACGTGTCGGTGCAGGCGCGCCTGCTCGACCTGCTGCGCGGCCTGGTGGTGGAGCTGAACCTGGCGGTGGTGATTGTCACCCATGATTTGGGCGTCGCACGCCTGCTCGCCGACCGTCTGCTGGTGATGAAGCAGGGTCAGGTGGTGGAAAGTGGGCTGACCGACCGGGTGCTCGACGATCCGCATCATCCGTATACCCAGCTGCTGGTGTCGTCGGTGTTGCAGAACTAACCCTCGCGCGGCGGGTTTTCTCCCTCTCCCTTTCAGGGAGAGGGCCGGGGTGAGGGTAATAACGCACGGATAAAACAGCGAATCCCCCTCACCCTAACCCTCTCCCCAAAGGGGCGAGGGGACCGTCCGTGCTCTTTTTTAAGTTTGTCAGCATTCTAAAACGCTTGTAGGCCTGATAAGCGAAGCACCATCAGGCAATCGAACGCACAAATGTTAAAGAGGCAAAAAATGAACGCGATCCGCGTCGAAAACGTCAGTAAAACCTTTGTTCTGCACCAGCAAAACGGTGTTCAGCTTCCGGTGCTGCGCGAAGCCTCGCTCACCGTCAACGCCGGGGAGTGCGTGGTGCTGCACGGCCACTCTGGCAGCGGTAAATCGACCCTGCTGCGCTCGCTGTACGCCAACTACCTGCCGGACGAAGGCCATATCCATATTAAACACGGCGACGAATGGGTCGACCTGGTCAGCGCCCCGGCGCGCAAAGTGGTGGAAGTGCGCAAAACCACCGTCGGCTGGGTGAGCCAGTTTCTGCGGGTGATCCCGCGCATTTCCACGCTGGAAGTGGTGATGCAGCCGCTGCTCAACATCGGCGTACCCCGTGAAGCCTGCGCCGCAAAAGCCGCCCAGTTGCTAACCCGCCTGAACGTGCCGGAGCGCCTGTGGCACCTTGCGCCGTCGACTTTCTCCGGCGGCGAGCAGCAGCGCGTCAACATCGCCCGTGGCTTTATCGTCGACTACCCGATTTTGCTGCTCGACGAACCCACCGCCTCGCTGGACGCCAAAAACAGCGCTGCCGTGGTCAGCCTGATTACCGAAGCCAAAGCTCGCGGCGCAGCTATCGTCGGCATTTTCCATGACGAAGCCGTCCGCAACCAGGTCGCCGACCGCCTCCACCCAATGGGTACACCTGCATGATTATCAATAACGTAAAGCTGGTTCTTGAGAACGACGTGGTTCACGGTTCCCTTGAGGTACAGGACGGCGAAATTCGCGCCTTTGCCGAAAGCCAGAGCCGCCTGCCGGAAGCGATGGACGGCGAAGGCGGCTGGCTGCTGCCAGGGCTGATTGAGCTGCATACCGATAATCTGGATAAATTCTTCACTCCACGCCCGAAGGTTGACTGGCCCGCCCACTCGGCGATGAGCAGCCACGACGCGCTGATGGTCGCTAGCGGTATCACCACCGTGCTGGACGCGGTGGCGATTGGCGATGTGCGCGACGGCGGCGACCGTCTGGAAAACCTTGAGAAGATGATCAACGCCGTTGAGGAGACGCAAAAACGCGGCGTAAACCGCGCCGAGCACCGCCTGCACCTGCGCTGCGAACTGCCGCATCACACCACCCTGCCGCTGTTTGAAAAACTGGTGGGCCGCGAGCCGGTATCGCTGGTCTCCCTGATGGACCACTCGCCGGGCCAGCGACAGTTCGCCAACCGCGAGAAGTACCGCGAATACTACCAGGGCAAATATTCACTGACCGATGAGCAGATGCGTCAGTACGAAGAAGAACAGCTGGCACTGGCCGCCCGCTGGTCACAGCCGAACCGTGCGGCGATTGCCGGGATGTGCCGGGATCGTAACATCGCGCTGGCGAGCCACGACGATGCCACCCATGAGCACGTGGTCGAATCGCACCAGTTGGGCAGCGTGATCGCCGAGTTCCCCACCACCTTTGAAGCGGCAGAATCCTCGCGTCGTCACGGCATGAACGTGCTGATGGGCGCACCGAACATTGTGCGCGGCGGCTCGCACTCCGGCAACGTCGCGGCGCACAAGTTAGCGGCGCTAGGGCTGCTGGATATTCTCTCCTCGGACTACTATCCGGCGAGCCTGCTGGACGCGGCGTTTCGCGTCGCCGAGGACGATAACAACGCCTTCACCCTGCCGCAGGCGATCCATCTGGTGACCCGCAACCCGGCGCGATCGCTGAACCTGCACGACCGCGGGGTGATTGGCGAAGGCAAACGGGCCGACCTGGTGCTGGCGCACCGCAAAGGTGAGCATATTCATATCGACCACGTCTGGCGTCAGGGAAAAAGGGTGTTCTGATGAAGGGAAAACTGGTCTGGTTAATGGGGCCGTCTGGCTCCGGGAAGGACAGCCTGCTGGAAGTACTTCGCCAGCAGGAGCTTTCCCAACTGTTAGTCGCGCATCGCTATATCACCCGCCCGGCGAGCGCCGGGTGTGAAAACCATATCGCGCTGAGCGAACAGGAGTTTTTCACCCGCGCCGGGCATAATCTGCTGGCGCTAAGCTGGCACGCCAACGGCCTGTACTACGGCGTGGGCGTGGAGATTGACCTCTGGCTGCACGCCGGGTTTGACGTGGTGGTCAACGGTTCGCGCGCCCATCTCGCCCAGGCGAAAGCCCGCTATACTGAGGCGCTGCTGCCAGTCTGTTTGCAAGTTTCACCGGAGATCCTCCGCCAGCGGCTACATGCCCGCGGGCGGGAGAACGGCGTGGAGATTGCCGCCCGGCTGGAACGCGCCGCGCGCTATACGCCATCGGAATGCCATACGCTCAACAATGACGGCAGTCTGCTACAGTCGGTAGAGACCCTCCTCACACTGATGGGGAGAAAGGAGTCACGCTATGCTTGTCTGTGAACTGCGCCATGCCACCTTCGAGGATATCGAGGACGTCTACGCGCTGATGTGCGAGCTGAAACAGGCCGAATACGACAGAGACGCCTTTTACACCGGCTTCGCCGCCAATCTTCAGGATAGAAATCTGCACTATCAGCTGGCCGTGCTCGACGACGAGGTGGTGGGCATGGTGAGTTTGCATTTGCAGTTCCACCTGCATCACGCCAACTGGATTGGCGAGATTCAAGAGCTGGTGGTGATGCCGCAGGTGCGCGGCACCGGCATTGGCAGCCAGCTGCTGGCGTGGGCGGAAGAGACCGCACGCGAGGCGGGTGCGGAGATGACCGAGCTGTCCACCAGCGTCAAACGTCTCGACGCCCACCGTTTTTATCAGCGTGAAGGCTATGCCCCGAGCCACGTTCGTTTCACCAAAGCGTTATGAGGATGCTGTATGAGTTTGAGCCTCACCCTCAGCGGTACCGGCGGCGCGCAGGGCGTGCCCGCCTGGGGCTGCTATTGTCTGGCCTGTACGCGGTCGCGCCGCGCCCCGCAGTATCGGCGGAAAGCCTGTAGCGGCGTGGTCCGCTTTAACGACGCCGTGACCCTTCTCGATGCCGGGCTGCACGATCTTACCGATCGCTGGCCCGCCGGATCTTTTCAGCAGTTTTTGCTCACCCACTATCATATGGATCATGTGCAGGGGCTGTTTCCGCTGCGCTGGGGCGTGGGCGATACCGTCCCGGTTTACGGCCCGCCGGATGAACAGGGCTGCGACGATCTGTTTAAACATCCCGGTCTGCTGGATTTCAGCCATACCGTAGAACCGTTCGTGGTCTTTGATTTGCAGGGATTGCAGGTCACGCCCGTGCCGCTCGAACACTCAAAGCTGACCTTTGGTTACCTGCTGGAAACGCCGCACAGCCGCGTCGCCTGGCTCTCGGATACCGCCGGGTTGCCGGAGAAGACGCTGACCTTTTTAAGCAATAATCGCCCGCAGGTGATGGTGATTGATTGTAGCTATGCGCCACGGGAGCAGACGCCGCGCAACCATAGTGACCTGGCGACGATTCAGATGATTAACGACGAGATCCGCTGCCCGCGGGTCATCCTGACGCATATCAGCCACCAGTTTGATGAATGGATGATGACCCACCTGCTGCCGCCCGGCATTGAAGCGGGCTACGACGGCATGGAAATCTACCTGGATTAACGGTCGTAATCGTCGTCGAGGCGCTGTTCATCGTCCGACAGCTGACGGCGCTCCTGGTCGAGCTGGCGCTGGCGATCGTCAAGCTGGCGACGGCGGTCATCCAGTTGCCGGCGACGATCGTTATATTGCTGGCTGCTCTGCGTGCTGCGGCGATCGTTATAGGATCGATCGTCGTCATCCCGATCGCGGCTGGAGCGATCGCTGCTGCCCGGGTTATAGGCATCGTTGATCGCCTGCTGAATATTGCCGATGGCGTCATCAATAATGTCGGCATGGGCCGTCAGCGAAAACAGGCTAAATAAACAAATGGTGATATAGCGTTTCATAAGCCAATCTCATAGATAGACTGGCGTTACGTTAATAAATGGTTAACAAAGTATGTAGCGGAGTAATCTCAAATTCGGTAAGGCGCACTGGGTTCCATCAGTTGATGAACACGTTGCTTACATAAATCACCTCTAAGACGCGCCCTGAAAGCGAGAACTCTTCGACCACTTCAAAGATACGAGCGATAGTCGCCGGGCTGTAGGTAGCTGGCATCACAATCATATGTGAGT
Organism: Kluyvera sp. 142486; assembly: GCF_046569695.1. Lineage (NCBI taxonomy): Bacteria > Pseudomonadati > Pseudomonadota > Gammaproteobacteria > Enterobacterales > Enterobacteriaceae > Kluyvera > Kluyvera sp. 142486. The sequence continues at coordinate 91,480 of NZ_JBKHUI010000013.1, read as the reverse complement.
CCCCTTTTATCAGTACTGGCATAATTCCCTTTATATCCTGTTCCACTTAATTTTGCTCAGATTATCAGCACTTGCCGAACAGTGACATTGGTCAATCCTTAATCCGATATCGAAAAGTGAATTTCAGAAACGTGCTCGCATATCTAATGAAAGTGTATGAAACGGCTATCCGTTCATCCGCTTCTGCTGCGTGCTTTGCGTGTCAGTCTTTCCCTTCGACACGTCAAATATGACGACAGCCTGTTTTTCGTCAGCGTTTTGTCCAAAAATCACCCGTATTATCAGGGAATGCCCACAATAAAAAAGTGGCATAAAAGATGCATACTGAGGGCGACAGCGCGTATGCGCGATTTGATTAACTGGAGCGAGACCGATGAAAAAAGTCGTCACGGTTTGCCCGTATTGCGCATCAGGTTGCAAAATCAACCTGGTGGTCGATAACGGAAAAATCGTCCGGGCAGAGGCGGCTCAGGGGAAAACCAACCAGGGTACCCTGTGTCTGAAAGGCTATTATGGCTGGGATTTTATTAACGATACCCAGATCCTGACGCCACGCCTGAAAACCCCAATGATCCGTCGCCAACGTGGCGGCAAGCTGGAATCCGTCTCCTGGGACGAAGCGCTGAATTACGTGGCTGACCGCCTGAGTGCGATCAAAGCGAAATACGGCCCGGATGCCATTCAGACTACCGGTTCCTCACGCGGGACGGGTAACGAAACCAACTACGTCATGCAAAAATTTGCGCGTGCGGCGATTGGTACTAACAACGTCGACTGCTGCGCACGCGTCTGACACGGCCCTTCGGTTGCAGGTCTGCACCAATCGGTCGGTAACGGCGCAATGAGCAATGCCATCAACGAAATTGATGACACTGACTTAGTCTTTATTTTCGGGTACAACCCGGCTGATTCCCACCCTATCGTGGCGAATCACGTGATTAACGCCAAACGTAAAGGGGCGAAAATCATCGTCTGCGATCCGCGCAAAATTGAAACTGCGCGTATTGCCGATATGCACATCGCGTTGAAAAACGGCTCGAACATCGCGCTGCTCAACGCCATGGGTCATGTCATTATTGAAGAAAACCTGTACGACAAAGCGTTCGTCGCTTCCCGTACTGAAGGTTTTGAAGAGTACAGCAAGATTGTCGAAGGCTATACGCCGGAGTCCGTCGAAGAGATTACCGGTGTAAGCGCGCAGGAAATTCGTCAGTGTGCGCGTATGTATGCCGGTGCGAAAAGCGCGGCCATCCTGTGGGGCATGGGTGTTACCCAGTTCTATCAGGGCGTGGAAACCGTCCGTTCGCTGACCAGCCTCGCCATGCTGACCGGTAACCTCGGTAAGCCAAGCGTGGGCGTGAACCCGGTTCGCGGTCAGAACAACGTTCAGGGTGCCTGCGATATGGGCGCACTGCCGGATACCTATCCGGGCTATCAGTACGTCAACAACCCGGCTAACCGCGAGAAGTTCGCCAAAGCCTGGGGCGTGGAAAGCCTGCCTGCGCATACCGGCTATCGCATCAGCGAACTGCCGCACCGTGCTGCGCATGGCGAAGTTCGCGCCGCGTACATTATGGGTGAAGATCCATTACAGACCGACGCTGAACTCTCCGCGGTGCGTAAAGGCTTCGAGGATCTGGAACTGGTTATCGTCCAGGATATCTTCATGACCAAAACCGCTGCTGCCGCAGACGTTATTTTACCGTCTACGTCATGGGGCGAGCATGAAGGCGTCTTCTCGGCGGCTGACCGTGGCTTCCAGCGTTTCTTTAAAGCCGTTGAGCCGAAGTGGGATCTGAAAACCGACTGGCAGATTATCAGTGAAATCGCGACCCGTATGGGCTACCCGATGCACTACAACAACACTCAGGAAATCTGGGATGAGTTGCGTAATCTGTGCCCGGATTTCTACGGTGCCACCTACGAGAAAATGGGCGAACTGGGCTATATCCAGTGGCCTTGCCGCGATACCGGCGATGCCGACCAGGGGACCTCTTATCTCTTTAAAGAGAAGTTCGACACCCCGAACGGTATGGCGCAGTTCTTCACCTGCGACTGGGTAGCGCCAATCGACAAGCTGACCGAGCAGTACCCAATGGTGCTGTCGACGGTGCGCGAAGTCGGCCACTACTCTTGCCGTTCGATGACCGGTAACTGTGCGGCGCTGGCAGCACTGGCGGATGAACCGGGCTATGCCCAGATCAACACCGCCGATGCGGCGCGTTTAGGCATTGAAGATGAAGCGCTGGTGTGGGTGAACTCCCGCAAAGGCCGCGTCATCACCCGTGCCGCAGTGAGCGATCGTCCGAACAAAGGCGCGATTTACATGACCTACCAGTGGTGGATTGGGGCCTGTAATGAGCTGGTAACCGAGAACTTAAGCCCGATTACCAAAACGCCTGAGTATAAATACTGCGCCGTAAACGTTGAGCCGATTGCCGACCAGCGTGCCGCAGAGCAGTATGTTATTGATGAGTATACGAAGCTGAAGGCCGGACTGCGCGAAAGCGCAATGGGCTAAGCGGACTCGTTTCAACGCCCCCATTCGGGGGCGTTTTTTTATCCTGCCAATCTCTTTATACTGCCCCCTTCCTCGACTACCTACACAATAAGATGACACGACTTTTTGCAATGCTATGGTTATGCCTGACGGCGCTGTCAGCGTACGCCGACGAGCCGGGCAGTCAATACCTGGAAGCTGCCGAAGCGGGAGACGCACGGGCGCAATATTATCTGGCCGATACCTGGTTTAGCTCCGGTGACCTGAGTAAAGCCGAATTCTGGGCGCAAAAATCCGCCGACAGCGGCGATGCCGATGCCTGCGCGCTGCTGGCGCAGATTAAAATCACTAACCCGGTAAGCCTCGACTATACCGAAGCCAAAGCGCTGGCGGAGAAAGCCGTCAAGGCAGGCAGCCGGGCCGGTGAAGTAATCCTCGCGCGTATTCTTATCAACAGCCAGGCGGGCCAGACCGACTACCCGCGGGCCATTACCCTGCTCCAGCAGGCGTCGATGAACGCCGAGAGCGATTTCGCGGTGGATGCGCAAATGCTGCTCGGGCTGATTTACGCCAACGGCGTGGGCGTGAAGGAAGATGACGAGAAGGCAACGGACTACTTCAAAAACAGCTCTGCGCTTTCCCGCACCGGCTACGCCGAGTACTGGGCTGGAATGATGTTCCTGAGCGGCGAGAAAGGGTTTATCCCGCAGAACAAACAGAAAGCCTTACAGTGGTTGAACCTGAGCTGCACGGAAGGGTTTGATACCGGGTGCGAAGAGTTTGATAAGGTGAGTGCGGAGTAACAGCCCGCACCAGCCAGTCCCCTCACCCCTTGGGGAGAGGGTTAGGGTGAGGGGTATGTCAGTGATGTAGGCCGGATAAGGCAACGCCGCCGTCCGGCAACCTGCGCCGAATTGCCTGATGGCGCTACGCTTATCAGGCCTACAAGGCGTAGCCCGGCCAAGCGAAGCGCCGCCGGGATCTGCGCCACCCTCCAAAAACAATAATGCCGGGCTTGCCCGGCATTATTGTTCTATTTATTGATCGGCGGTTTTATCAAACCTGCCCAACACCTCGCGCTCATACGCCAGCGCTTTCTTACGGTCAAACTTGTGTTCCCACTTGGCGATAACCAGCACCGCCAGCGCATTACCCACTACGTTCAGCGCGGTACGCGCCATGTCGAGGATACGGTCAACGCCGGCAATAAACGCCAGACCTTCCAGCGGAATACCAACGCTGCCCAACGTCGCCAGCAGTACCACGAAGGAGACGCCCGGCACGCCCGCGATCCCTTTTGAGGTCACCATCAGCGTCAGCACCAGCACGATCTCCTGCCAGATAGAGAGGTCGATACCGTACAGCTGCGCGATAAAGATAGCCGCGATGCTCTGGTACAGCGTCGAGCCATCGAGGTTAAACGAGTAACCGGTCGGCACCACGAAGCTGGTAATAGAAGCCGGTGCGCCGTAGGCCTCCATCTTCTCAATAATACGTGGCAGTACGCTTTCGGAGCTGGCGGTAGAGTACGCCAGAATCAGCTCGTCTTTCAGGATACGAATCAGGATCCAGATGCTCAGCCCGCAGATACGCGCCACGATGCCGAGCACCACCAGCGCGAAGAACAGGATAGCGAAGTGCACCAGCAGCACCAGCTTCGCCAGCGGCCACAGCGAGGCGAAACCGAAGTTCGCCACCGTCACGGCGATCAGCGCGAATACGCCAACCGGCGCGTAGCGCATCACCATGTGGGTGACTTTGAACATGGTTTCCGAGATGGAGCGGAACACCGTGACCAGCGGTTCGCGGTGGGTGGCAGGCAGCGAGGAGAGCCCCAGGCCAAACAGCACCGAGAAGAAGATAATCGGCAGCATGTCGCCTTTCGCCATCGAGGCGATGATATTGGTCGGTACCAAAGACAGGATAGTGCCCATCAGGCCATGCGCGTGGCTTTGCACTTCAGCGGTAGTGCTTTGGTATTTCGAAATGTCCACCGTCGCCAGCTGTGACATGTCGATCCCTGACCCAGGCTGGAAGACATTCGCCATGGTAATACCGATAATAATCGCTACCGTGGTGATCACTTCGAAATAGATGATGGTTTTTGCACCAATTCGTCCTAACTGCTTTGCATCGCCGACGCCGGCTATTCCCACGATCAGCGTAGAAATAACGATCGGCACCACAATCATTTTAATCAGGTGGATGAATATATCGCCAGCAGGTGATAACAGATTCATAACCAGCCAGTCGCGGCTATCACTATGATAATGCAGGTAACTACCGAGAATAATACCCAGCACCAGGGCAATAAGAATTTGCCAGGCTAGGCTGATTCGAGCTTTTTTCATAACTGCAGACTTCCTCAATGAAAAATACCATGCCAAACCGGAATGGTATCCATTTGAAAGGGGGTGATTTGTGTTGCGTTTACTTTTAGAGGTTTTTAACGCGCAGTATCAGTACCATCTGCACGGTATCTCGTGCAAGCCTTTCAGAACAGGGCTTTTCGCTACAAAAAGCCCTATTACCACTGATTTCCACCAGCAATTAATTATAAGTTTTTGTTATAAAAAAAGAAAAATATCATATTTTTCTATAAATCCCTTCCCGTAATTATTTTTGTTCAAAGAATCAAATGAACGTTATTTGAACAATTCCAGTATTGCGTGATCTGCCGCGCAAATAGTAAACAAAGCGTCTTCTCCCTCTGTTATTAACTTTTATGAGACATATTATTAACATCTTACAAGGAGAAAAAAAGCATGAGCCAAATTCACAAACACTCTATTCCTGCAAATATTGCAGAACGCTGCCTGATAAACCCGGAGCAATACCAGACCAAATATCACCAGTCAGTCACCGACCCGGATACATTCTGGGGTGAAGAGGGAAAAATCCTCGACTGGATGCAGCCTTACACCAAAGTCAAAAACACCTCCTTTACCCCTGGCAACGTCTCCATCAAATGGTACGAAGACGGCACCCTGAACCTGGCAGCAAACTGCCTGGACCGTCATCTGGAGACCCGTGGCGACCAGACCGCCATCATCTGGGAAGGCGACGATGCCTCCCAAAGCAAACACATTACCTACCGCGAACTGCACCGCGACGTCTGCCGTTTTGCCAACACCCTGCTGTCATTGGGTGTGAAAAAGGGCGACGTAGTGGCTATTTATATGCCGATGGTGCCGGAAGCGGCGGTGGCGATGCTGGCCTGCGCCCGCATCGGCGCTATTCATTCTGTTATCTTTGGCGGCTTCTCACCGGAAGCGGTCGCGGGTCGTATCATCGACTCCAACTCTCGTCTGGTGATCACCTCTGACGAAGGCGTTCGCGCCGGGCGTAACGTCCCGCTGAAGAAAAACGTCGACGACGCGCTGAAAAACCCGAACGTCAAAACCATCGAAAACGTGGTGGTGCTCAAGCGCACCGGCGGCAATATCGACTGGCATGAAGGCCGTGACCTGTGGTGGCACGACCTGATGGAAAAAGCCAGCGATCAGCACCAGCCAGCCGAGATGAACGCGGAAGACCCGCTGTTTATCCTTTATACCTCCGGTTCCACCGGCAAGCCGAAAGGCGTGCTGCACACTACCGGCGGTTACCTGGTGTACGCCGCGACCACCTTTAAATATGTCTTCGACTACCATCAGGGCGACATCTACTGGTGTACCGCTGACGTAGGCTGGGTTACCGGTCATAGCTATCTGCTGTACGGCCCGCTGGCCTGCGGCGCGACGACGCTGATGTTCGAAGGCGTGCCAAACTGGCCGACCCCGGCGCGTATGTGCCAGGTGGTGGATAAGCATAAGGTCAACATTCTCTATACCGCGCCGACGGCGATTCGTGCGCTGATGGCGGAAGGCGATAAAGCCACCGCGGGCACCGACCGCTCTTCCCTGCGCATTCTCGGTTCCGTCGGCGAGCCGATTAACCCGGAAGCCTGGGAGTGGTACTGGAAGCAGATCGGCAACGAGAAGTGCCCGGTGATGGACACCTGGTGGCAGACCGAAACCGGCGGCTTTATGATCACCCCGCTGCCGGGCGCTATCGAACTGAAAGCCGGTTCCGCCAGCCGTCCATTCTTCGGCGTGCAGCCCGCGCTGGTCGATAACGAAGGCCATCCGCAGGAAGGGGCAACCGAGGGCAACCTGGTGATCACCGACTCCTGGCCAGGCCAGGCGCGTACCCTGTTCGGCGACCATGATCGCTTTGAGCAGACCTACTTCTCCACCTTCAAAAATATGTACTTCAGCGGCGACGGCGCGCGTCGTGATGAAGATGGCTACTACTGGATCACCGGCCGCGTCGATGACGTGCTGAACGTCTCCGGCCACCGTCTGGGTACCGCAGAGATCGAATCGGCGCTGGTATCGCATCCGAAAATTGCCGAAGCGGCCGTCGTTGGTATTCCGCACAACATTAAAGGCCAGGCGATTTACGCCTACGTCACGCTGAACCACGGCGAAGAGCCGACCCCAGCGCTGTATACCGAGGTGCGCAACTGGGTCCGTAAAGAGATTGGCCCATTGGCAACCCCGGACGTGCTGCACTGGACCGACTCGCTGCCGAAAACCCGTTCAGGCAAGATCATGCGCCGCATTCTGCGCAAGATCGCCGCTGGCGACACCAGCAACCTGGGCGATACCTCTACGCTCGCCGATCCGGGCGTGGTGGACAAACTGCTGGAAGAGAAGCAGGCCATCACGATGCCGTCATAAGACTATTTTGCCCGGTGGCGCTTCGCTTACCGGGCCTACTACGGGAGTCAACCGTAGGCCGGATAAGGCGCCAGTCGCCATCCGGCAATAGACAGCTCTACCTATAACAACAACCCCTACCTGTACCTCTGGAGATTCTGTGATGAATGATCAAATTTGTCAGCAGATAGAAGATAGTGCGCATTTCAGGGAGCTCGTCGAAAAACGGCAACGGTTTGCCACCTTCTTATCGCTGATTATGTTAGTGGTGTACGTCGGCTTTATTTTACTCATCGCTTTTGCCCCTGGCTGGCTTGGCACGCCGCTGCATCCAGGCACCAGCGTCACGCGCGGCATCCCTATTGGGATCGGCATTATCGTCATTTCCTTCTTGTTGACCGGCGTCTACGTCTGGCGGGCCAACAATGAATTCGATCGCCTGAACAAGGCCGTACTGCGTGAGGTAAAAGCATCATGAAGAAAGTCCTGACGGCGCTGGCCGCCACACTTCCTTTCGCAGCCAACGCGGCCGATGCGATTAGCGGGCACGTTGAGCGCCAGCCAACCAACTGGCAGGCGATTGTCATGTTCCTGATTTTCGTCATGCTGACGCTGTACATCACCTACTGGGCCTCGAAACGCGTACGTTCGCGCAGCGATTACTACACCGCGGGCGGTAACATCACCGGTTTCCAGAACGGGCTGGCGATCGCCGGTGACTTTATGTCAGCGGCCTCGTTCCTCGGTATCTCCGCGCTGGTGTACACCTCCGGCTACGACGGGCTGATCTACTCGCTCGGCTTCCTCGTCGGCTGGCCAATCATTCTGTTCCTGATTGCTGAACGCCTGCGTAACCTCGGCCGCTACACCTTTGCCGACGTCGCCTCGTATCGACTTAAGCAAGGGCCAATCCGCATGCTCTCTGCCTGCGGCTCCCTGGTGGTGGTGGCGCTGTACCTGATCGCTCAGATGGTCGGTGCCGGTAAGCTTATCGAACTGCTGTTCGGCCTCAACTACCACGTCGCCGTGGTGCTGGTTGGCGTGCTGATGGTGATGTACGTGCTGTTCGGCGGCATGCTCGCCACCACGTGGGTACAGATAATCAAAGCGGTACTGCTGCTGTTCGGCGCCAGCTTCATGGCCTTTATGGTGATGAAACACGTCGGCTTTAGCTTCAACAACCTGTTCACCGAAGCGATGGCGGTACACCCGAAAGGCGCGGCTATCATGAGCCCAGGCGGGCTGGTGAAAGATCCGATATCGGCGCTGTCGTTAGGTCTCGGCCTGATGTTTGGTACTGCGGGTCTGCCGCACATCCTGATGCGTTTCTTCACCGTAAGCGACGCCAGCGAAGCGCGTAAGAGCGTATTCTACGCTACCGGCTTTATGGGCTACTTCTACATCCTGACCTTTATCATCGGCTTTGGCGCGATCATGCTGGTCGGGGCGAACCCGGCGTTTAAAGACGCGGCGGGCGCGCTGATTGGCGGCAACAACATGGCGGCGGTTCACCTGGCCGATGCCGTGGGCGGCAACCTGTTCCTGGGCTTTATCTCTGCGGTCGCCTTCGCCACCATTCTGGCGGTAGTCGCCGGTCTGACGCTGGCCGGGGCTTCCGCGGTCTCTCACGACCTGTACGCCAACGTCTTTAAGAAAGGCGCGACCGAACGTGAAGAGCTGAAGGTGTCGAAAATCACCGTGCTGGTGCTGGGTGTGGTGGCGATTCTGCTGGGCATTCTGTTCGAGAATCAGAACATTGCGTTCATGGTGGGTCTGGCGTTCTCCATCGCGGCAAGCTGCAACTTCCCAATAATCCTGCTCTCCATGTACTGGTCGAAGCTGACCACCCGTGGCGCCATGATTGGCGGCTGGCTGGGCCTGCTGACGGCGGTGGTGCTGATGATCCTCGGCCCAACCATTTGGGTGACGATCCTCGGACACGAGAAGGCTATCTTCCCGTATGAGTACCCGGCGCTGTTCTCTATTGCCATCGCCTTTATCGGTATCTGGTTCTTCTCTGCCACCGATAACTCTGCTGAAGGTAATCGTGAACGCGAGCAGTTCCGCGCGCAGTTCATCCGTTCGCAAACCGGTCTGGGCATCGACCAGGGCCGCGCACACTAAAATCCCCTCCCCGGCCGCCTGGTCGGGGATCACATTTTTTCCCCCTTCAGGTGACGTTTATCACGTCGCCAAAACGAAAAAAGCCGATGCGCATCACAAGCTTTATCTGCGATTCGCAAAGGCCATCACACTTTTCCCGTTTTCACGCCAATCCTCGGTTTTACCTCTACGACGTTTACAGACAACCCGCGCCGCGCTTTTTATTCTTTACTCAAGGCTTCTGGCAAAGCGAGTTAAGCGCTCCGGGCTTAACAGCAGCGGCAGGAACAGCGGGCCGCTGGCGGGCGGATTCACCAGCCAGCGTTCCAGCGTATCGGCGTAGCGAAGCAACTGCTGTTGATGCTTTTGCAGCGTGTCGGCAGGCAGGCTTTGCGGGCCGTAGTGGTCAAGCCACAGGGCATCGGTCACCGCCGCCGAGACGCGAGAAAACATCTGGCTGTAGATTTCCGCGCTGCGCCAGGCGGCCAGCAGCACCTCCAGCGTGTCGTCCGGGCAGGTAATCCGCGGCATCAGCTCCCGCAGATTTTGCACCGTACGGGTCGCGAGGAAGCAGGCGGCCTCTTTTTCCAGCGTCACCCGCTCGCGCTGCTCTTTGCCAAGCGTCGGGTCGTCGGTCGGCATTAAGGGCTGCCAGGCGTGCATCCAGTTGGCGCTGCGGGTGTCCATGTGCAGCAGCTGCTGCGCCTGAGAGAGACTCTCCGGGATCTGGCTTTGGTAGTGCAGCCGTCGCCCGAGGAAGTTCGGCGTTTTACACAGCCAGTCGTAGCTGGCGTGGACGATGGCAGAGAGCTGATGTTTATCCTGCGTCGAGCGAAAGCCCAGCTGCTGATGCTCGGCCCAGCGTTCAAAGGCCGACGGCACGGCATCGTCGACCTGATTGGCGGCGGACAGCCCAAAGAGATTAATGGCGTTGGCGGAGTCCGTTACCCGGCTATCGGGCAGCCACTGCCAGCTTACGCGAGAGGTAATGGCCTCAATTTCGTTTTCGGCGGCGCTCAGCGCCCAGCTCAGGCGGCCGCTGATTTCATCGGCCAGATAGCACGGTAGCGCGGTCCAGCCGTAGCCGGTGCCGAAAAGATCGTACTCGATCCACTTTTTATGCCCCGGCAGCGTGGCGATATGCGGGTGGTTGGCAAAACCGGGGTGATAGTCCAGCTCGGTAGCTTTGATAGAGGCGCGAACGTCGTCCGAGAGCCGGGCAAGAATGTTGGAAAGCTGCTGGCGCGGCCAGCTGTCATCGATAAAGTCGCGCAGCACCAGCTTTTTCCCCTGGGCGCGCAGCAGGCTCCAGACATCGTGCAGGCTCTGCTGCCAGCGGGCGGTCTGAAAGTCCGGGGTGGTCAGGCTCAGAATCATGCCGCTGAGGTGCGGCAACGACGGTAATAGCGAATGCAGTATCGCGGCATAAAACTGCTGCCAGAAATCCGGCGCGCTTTTTTCGTCGAAGGTCAGTTCGGGAAATTTGCGCTTAATAATATCGTCATTAGGCGCCGCTTCCCCCTGTAACCAGAACGACAGGTTATTTTCCGCCAGATAGCGGTCAACGCGTTTTAAATACTGCAACGCGTAATGTTGCTGATGAATTAAGTTCTCGACGTGGAGTTTCTGACTCAACGGCGAGGGCGTCGCAAGAATAGAGAGCAGTTCCTGTTGGTGCAGGATGATGCCGGTGAAACCGTGCTGTTTCGCGCTTTTAACACCCTGAATAAACCAGGGCCAGTGCCAGATAAAAGTGCTGTTCAGCTCCATCAACTGATGCGGAATACGTTTCATTGCGTCGCCTTGCGGATTTTGGTGTTGATATATTAATCGAGGATGTCATGAAAAAATATGCGTTGGTCGGGACCGGGGGTCGTGCAGGTTTATATATTTCCGCTATTGGTGGAACCTGGCGTAATAACGCCAAAATGGTCGCCTTTTGCGACACCAACCAGACGCGAATGCACTACGCCAATACGCTGCTGCAAAAAGAGGGAGCCGAGCCGGTATCTACCTGGAAAGCGGCGCAGTTTGAAGAGATGATCCGCGAAACCCGCCCGGACATCGTCATCGTCACCACCATGGACCGCACCCACGACGACTATATCGTGCGGGCGCTGCACGCGGGCTGCGATGTGATCACCGAAAAGCCGATGACCATCGACGAGAAGCGCGCGCTGCGTATTCTGGATGCTATCGAAGAGACCGGGCACACCGTGCGCGTGGCCTTCAACTATCGCTATGCGCCGCACCACAGCAAAGTGCGTGAACTGCTGATGCAGGGCGTGATTGGCAACGTCACCTCGGTTCACTTTGAGTGGCTGCTCAACACCGAACACGGCGCAGACTACTTTCGCCGCTGGCACCGCGAAAAACGCAACAGCGGCGGCCTGCTGGTACATAAATCGACCCACCACTTCGACCTGATGAACTTCTGGCTGGCAAGCTATCCGGAGCGCGTGTACGCCGAAGGCAGCCTGCAGTTCTACGGCAAAGAGAACGCCGAGAAGCGCGGCGTCAGCCAGTTCTACCCGCGCACCCATGGCTATGCCGAAGCCAAAGACGATCCGTTCGCGTTAAACATGGCCGACAACGAACAGCTGAAAGCGCTGTATCTGGACGCCGAGCATGAAGATAACTACTTCCGCGACCAGAGCGTGTTCAGCGACGGCATCACCATCGAAGACACCATGTCGGTGCTGGTGAAATACCAAAACCAGGTGCAGCTCACCTACTCGCTGAACGCCTATCTGCCGTGGGAAGGGCTGAACGTGGTGTTTAACGGCACCGAAGGCCGTCTGGAGATGAAAATCGTCGAGAAATCCTACGTTAACGCCGGCGGCAAACGCGAAAACGAAGGTAGCCTGGAGCAGTGTGATATCACCGTTTTCCCGATGTTTGCCGAACCGTGGAAAGCGGAATTTAACCTCGGCGAAGGCGGCCACGGCGGCGGCGATAACGCCATGCTGGCGGACCTGTTCGGCGAACCGGGCAACGACCCGCTGCAGCGCGCCGCCGACCACCGCGCGGGGGCGATGTCTATCCTCACCGGCATTGCGGGCAATATCTCGATGCAGCAGCAGCGCCCGGTGAACTTTAAGGAGTTTGAACTGGTTTCCCGTCTGACAAAACGTTAAGCCGCACATCTTCCGGCGCGGCAGGAGGCTGCGCCGGAGCGACTGGTCAGTATTTTGCTGTTACTCACCTGTTTAATAACGCTATTAATGCCTCTATCCTGGAGACAAATAATGAATAAACTCGTTTCAGGTGTCATCGCATCGCTGTTATTTTCCTGTACCTCTGCCTGGGCGCAGCAGCCCGTTGAATTACGCATGTCGTGGTGGGGCGGCAACAGCCGTCACCAGGCGACGCTGAAAGCGCTGGAAGCCTTCGAGAAAAAGTATCCTGATATCAAAGTGAAGGCCGAATACACCGGCTGGGACGGGCACCTTTCGCGCCTGACCACCCAGATGGCCAGCGGCACCGAGCCGGACGTGATGCAGACCAACTGGCCGTGGCTTATCATCTTCTCCAAAAATGGCGAAGGTTATTACGACCTCAATAAACTCAAGGGCGAGCTCGATTTTAGCCAGTATCAGGCCAAAGATTTGCAGTCCACCACCGTCAAAGGCAAGCTCAACGGCCTGCCTATCTCGGTCAACGCGCCGGTCTTTTACTACAACGATGTGACCTGGCAGAAAGCCGGGCTGGCCTATCCTAAAACCTGGGACGAATTCTTTGCCGCCGGCAAGGTGTTCCAGCAAAAACTGGGCAACAACTACTATCCGTACACCATGGTCGATCAGGACGTGATTCTGCTGCTCAACGCCTACATGATGCAGCAACACCAGACGCCGATGTTCAACAGCGACGGTAAATTTGCCTGGAACGACGCGCAGTGGATTGAAGCGTTCAACTTTGTGAAGCGGCTGAGCGATGACCACGTGCTGCCGTCACCGAAAACGCTCTCTGCCTACGGCAAGGGCAATCTGTATGAGATGAAGCCGCGGATTAACGGCGAATGGGGCGGCCTGTTTACCTGGAACATTACCATCCGGATGTTTGCCAACAACATGACGCCACCGGCGAAGCTGGTGCTCGGCGACTACGTGATGCAGCCGGGAACGGACGAGTCTGGCGTTTACTTTAAAACGTCACAGATGTTCTCGATAGCGAAGTCGACAAAGCATCCGAAAGAGGCGGCTATTCTGCTGAACTTCCTGGTCAGCGACCCGCAGTCGGTGGAGGCATTAGGGCTGGAACGCGGTATTCCGTTGAATAAGGCGGCGGAAACGCTGCTCACCGAAAAAGGGGTGATTGACCCGAACGACCCGGTCATTGCCGGGTTGCGCCAGGCGCAGTCGCTGCACACCACCGCTGTCGCCACGCCGTATATTGAGGATTTGCAGGTTATCGATCAGTTTACCTCGGCCCGCGAGAAGCTCGACCTCGGTAAGCAGACAACCGCGGAAGTGGTCGCCGATTTCCGCCAGCAGGTGGAGCGCATTGTACGGCGGTTAAATCGCTAGTTTTTCCTGATGGCGGTCGCTTATCGGGCCTACGGGATTGCGCCCCTGTAGGCCGGGTAAGCGCAGCGCCACCCGGCAGCAGCATCAGAACATAATCCAGCCCACTAACGGCGCCACCAGCACCATCACCACGCCGGACAGCATCATCACCAGGCTCGCCACTACGCCTTCCTGCGGCCCCAGCTCATAGGAGCGCGCCGTCCCGGCACCGTGCGATGCCGCGCCGAAGCCCGCGCCTTTTGCCATCCCTTCACGAATGGATAAGCGCAGGAACAGCACGTCGCCAATCGCCATACCGAACACGCCGGTCACCACCACAAACAGCGCCACCAGCTCAGGCTGGCCGCCGAGTGACTTTGCCGCCGCGAGGGCAAACGGCGTGGTGATGGAACGCACCGCCAGGCTGCGCTGGATTTCATCCGGCAGCGTAAACAGCCGCGCCAGCCAGACAGAGCTGGTCACCGCCACCACCGTCGCCGTGATCACCCCCGCCGACAGCGACATCCAGTGGCGCTTGATGATCGCCAGGTTGTCGTACACCGGCACCGCAAACGCGATGGTCGCCGGGCCGAGCAGCCACAGCAGCCAGTGCGCTTCGCCCATGTAGTTCTGATAGGAGATATGGCCGAACACCAGCATCAGCACCAGTAACACCGGAGTGAGTACCAGCGGCATCAGCGGCAGCTTGCGAAAGCGGCGGTACAGGCGCTTGTTGGCAAAGTAGAGCACCAGCGTAATCGCCAGGCACAGCACGCTCAGCTGAAAGTTACTCATGGCGCATCCGCTTTAGTTCGTAACGATAGACCTTATCGACTACCCACGCGGTCGCCGCCAGCACCATCATCGTGCTTAGGGCAATCACCACAAATATCCGCCAGCCGTCGACCATCAGCAGTTGGGCATAGTTCACCACCGCTACCACCGCCGGGACAAAGAACAGCAGCATTTCCGCCAGCAGCCAGCGCGACCCGGCGCGCACCCATTTCAGCGGCACAATATGGCAGACGATCAGCGCCAGCAGCAGCACCATGCCGACCAGGTTCGCGGGCAGCGGCAGATGCCATCGGTTCACCAGATAGTCAGCAAAAACAAACAGACCCGCGTACAGCACAACCTGCACCGGAACCTGGAGACGGTTTAAAACGGAGGGCACAACGCGCCCTAAGGCCTCAGCCATGGAGGGATGTCCAGAAAAAAGAGAGGGGCACAGTATAGTGGGGCAACGATGATGACAAAAATGAATTAAACTCATTGGTAGCATAGTTTAGAGGCATAATTATGGACATCAGAACGCTGCGTTACTTTGTCGAAGTCGTGCGTCAGCAGAGCTTTACCCGCGCGGCGGAGAAGCTCTTCGTGACGCAACCCACCATCAGCAAAATGCTCAAAAACCTGGAAGATGAGCTGAATTGCACCTTACTGATTCGCGATGGCCGCAAGCTGCTGATGACCGATACCGGGCAGGTGGTATTCGACCGTGGGCTGGCTATTCTCGACGAATTTCGCCAGCTGGAGGCCGAGCTTAGCGACATTAACCATCTCAACAAAGGCGTGCTGCGTCTCGGCATTCCGCCGATGGTCGGCATGCTGATGGCCGGGCCGATTAGCCTTTTCCGCCAGCGCTACCCCGGCGTGGAGCTGAAAATCTCCGAGGGCGGCGGCCTGACCGTGCAGCAGGCGGTAATGAACGGCGAGTTGGATCTGGCAATAACGGCGCTGCCGGTGGAAGAGGATATCGCGCTCACCACCCTTCCCCTTTTTAGCCAGCCCCTTTGCGTACTGGTGCCGCGTTCCGGCGACTGGCTGGAGCAAACCTCAGTTTCGCCGCAGCAGCTAGCCGCCCATCCGCTGCTTATCTACAACGAAGACTTTGCCCTTAGCCGCCAGCTGATGCAGCTGTTTACGCGCCACGAGGTGAAGCCGCGTATTGCGGTGCGCAGCGGGCAGTGGGATTTCCTTGCCGCGATGGTGCAGGCAGGCGTTGGCGTGGCGATTTTGCCGGAGCCGATTTGCCGCAGGCTTGATGAGAAAACCCTGCGCTGGCTACCGCTGGAGAGCGATCTGCGCTGGCAGTTAGGGATGATTTGGCGGGAAGGGGTATATTTATCTCACAGCGCCCAGGCGTGGCTGAAGTGCTGCGAGGGGTTTAAGGTGCCGGAGTAGACACGGTGCCATCCCCGGGGTCGGCGTAAACGCCTCGCCCGGGCTACGCGACGTGAGTGCCTGATGGCGCTACGCTTATCAGGCCTACAGGTCCGTAGGCCGGATAAGGCGAAGCCGCCATCCGGCGATGGTAGCCCGGCCAAGCGCAGCGCCGAGCCTAACTACGCATCTTCAATCAACAGCGCTTCCAGCAGGTCGAGATCGTGCAGCAGCTTCTGCAAGGTCTCATTGCTGATCTGACGCGTCGCACGCAGGTGATACAACTCCCCACGCTCGGAACGAAGCGCTGCCAGACGGAAACGGCGTTCAAGCTGCTCTTCCAGCATCGAGGTTTCCACATCGTTACGCCCATCGACGCGGCGACGCAGGTTACCAATCACGCGCGAACTGACCTCGGTCAGCAGCTGGTTATCGATATTCTCGGTGGTATCGGCAGCAAGACGCTCTTCCATTTTCTGGATGGCGACAATCGCTACATCCGCCGTCGCGGCCCGCGCCAGACGCTCTTCTTTGTGCTGTTGTACGCTATCGCCCGACTCAATATGACGCAGCAAAATCGGCAGCGCGATCACCCCGACAAACAGCGAGAACAGAATCACCCCTGCGGCGAGGAAGATAAGCTCATAGCGCGCCGGAAACGCCTCGCCGGAGGGCAGCAGCAGCGGGATGGAGAGCACACCGGCAAGGGTAATCGCCCCGCGCACC
Source organism: Kluyvera sp. 142486 (assembly GCF_046569695.1). Lineage (NCBI taxonomy): Bacteria > Pseudomonadati > Pseudomonadota > Gammaproteobacteria > Enterobacterales > Enterobacteriaceae > Kluyvera > Kluyvera sp. 142486. The sequence continues at coordinate 74,777 of NZ_JBKHUI010000013.1, read as the reverse complement.
CCAGCGACGGAGGAGATCAGCAGCTCACGATTGGTCCAGGAGCCAAACTCCATTGGTTTCTTTTTCAGGAAGCGCTGGCTCAGCTTGCGCATCGTCCACAGCCAGCCAAAACGCACCAGCATCAGCGCCACGTAGATCAGGATGATATCGGTAAACAGCATCCAGGTTTCAACGTTCGGGTCAGCCTCTGCCGCCACCAGCGAGCTTTCGAGGATATCCGGCAATTGCAGGCCCAACAGCAGGAACACCATGCCGTTAAACACGAACTCCAGCATCGCCCAGGTGCTGTTGGCACGCAGACGCATCGCCAGCGGCGCGGTGCGCATCACGCCGGAACGGGTGATGGTCATCCCGGCCGCCACCGCCGCGAGGATGCCGGAAAAACCGATATGTTCAGCAATCAGGTAAGACGCAAACGGCAGCAGGAACAGCAGCACAATCTGCGTGGCCGGTTCATCGCCGCCCCAGCGGCTGAGGAAACGCATTGAGCGCCCGTACGACCAGCTCACCACAAAGCCCGCCAGGATGCCGCCAAACGCCACCTTGAAGAATTCCATCGCTGCGCCACCGACGGTAAAGACCATCGTGCCCATCGCTACCGCGACGGCAAACTTCAGCGACACCAGGCCAGAGGCGTCGTTCATCAGCGCCTCGCCTTGCAAAATCCCCATGATTTTTTTCGGAATACGCCCTTCACCGACAATCCCGGAGAGCGCCACGGCATCGGTTGGCGACAGCACGGCGGCCAACGCGAAGGCGGGGATCAGCGGAATTCCCGGCACAATCCAGTAGATCAGGAAGCCAATGCCGACCACCGTCACCACCACTAATGCCAGCGCCAGCCCCAGGATCTCTCGCCCATGTTCAATAAATTCGCGGGTCGGCGTTTTCCAGCCATCAGCAAACAGCAGCGGTGGGATGAACAAAACGAGGAACAGTTCAGGGTCAAATTCAACGTGCAAACCAAACGTCGGCCACGCCAGCAGTGCGCCGATGGCGATTTGCATTAAAGGTAGTGGGATCTGGAAGGGCATTACGCGCGTAACCACCCCGGAGAGCGAAACCACGAGGGTCATGATGAGTATGGTAAAGAATATTTCCATGCGTTCCCTGTTTACAGCGTTGTCTTATTATTCAAAACATGAAGCGTCGTGCTTCCGAGTTTACGTTACCCAGATTAACGCAAAAGGAAACGAGAGGTGGCTGAAAATAGAAAAAAAGTCCGGACCTGTAGGCCAGCATGAGTGTAGCCCGGCCAAGCGCAGCGCCGCCGGGGCAGGCTCCGAACCGATCCCGGCGGCGCTGCGCTTGGCCGGGCTACAAAAAACCCGCCATCAGGCGGGTTCTTTTTACAGCAGTGGCGAGATTAAATCGCCCAGCCGCCCGCATAGAACGCCACCAGCGCCGCGGCAATAACCACGGTGCCAATGTTCAGCTTGCGCCATTCACCGGACACTACGCGGCCAATCACCAGCGTTGCGAAGCCAATCATAATGCCGGTAACGATGTTACAGGTAAGCACGATCATCACCGCCGTGATAAGCCCGGACATTGCGTCAACGAAGTCGTTGAAGTCGATGCGCGCCACGTTGCTCAGCATCAGCAGGCCGACGTACATCAGCGCAGGTGCAGTCGCATAACCAGGAACCAGGTAAGAGAGCGGAGAGAGGAACAGAATCAGCAGGAACAGAATGCCGACGGTGATCGCCGTTAAACCGGTTTTGCCGCCTGCCGCTGTACCCGCTGCGGATTCGATATAGACCGCTGCCGGGGATGCGCCTACAACTGCCGAGAACACGCTGCTCAGGGAGTCAGTGGTCAGCGCTTTGCCGCCGTTGATGATCTGGCCGTCTTTATCCAGCAGGTTTGCCTGACCGGCTACCGCACGGATAGTACCGGTGGCGTCAAACACCGCGGTCATCACCAGCGCCAGCACGCTTGGCAGCACAACCGGGCTCAGCGCGCCCATAATATCGAGGCTGCCAATCAGCGAATTGCCTTTGTCATCGCTCAGCGATGGCATGGCGAACACGCCGGAGAAGTGCACGTTTGGATCGAAAATCAGGCCAACGATGGAAACACCGATGATGGTCAGCAGAATGCCGCCCGGTACCTTCAGTTTTTCCAGACCGATGATCATCGCCAGACCGATAAGCGTCATGATAACCGGGAAGCTATCGAACTGGCCCAGCGCAACCGGCAGGCCGTCCAGTGGGTTTTTCACCACCATGCCAACGCCGTTCGCGGCGATCAGCAGCAGGAACAGGCCGATACCAATCCCCGTGCCGTGCGCAATGCCCTGCGGCAGATTGCGCAAAATCCAGCTACGAATACCGGAGGCAGAGATGATGGTAAACAGCACACCCATCAGGAATACCGCGCCCAGCGCAACCGGAATGCTGATGTGCTGGCCCAGCACCAGGCTGAAAGCGGTGAAGGCGGTCAGTGAAATCGCACAGCCGATCGCCAGCGGCAGGTTTGCCCACAGGCCCATCACGATTGAACCGACGCCGGCTACCAGACAGGTCGCCACGAAGACCGCAGCCGGTGGGAAACCGGCTTTACCCAGCATGCCCGGCACCACGATCACCGAGTAAACCATCGCCAGGAAGGTAGTGAGACCGGCGACAATCTCCTGACGGACGGAGCTACCACGTGCAGAAATTTTAAACCAGGCGTCTAAAGAACCGCCGGTACGCGCTGAAGGCGTAGACATAGAAAACATCCCCTGAGAGTTTTTATCATTCGTTCGTCTGCGTGGTGGAACATCCACTTCCAGCTAAGCGTCATCTCCATGTGCTACTTGCGGCAATAGGGGAGCCACAAAAAAGCAAACGATTAACTCCGCGCAGACAAAACGATATTCGGAATTCCTTATTCTCGGCGTGTGCGAAATAAGGTTGACCCGCTCATTTTCGGCGTAAGAGACGTCCGAAATTTGAAGGCAAACGATTATCTGGCTTTTATGCCCCTTTTTTCAACAGAAGTTTGCCCTGGTTTATGAAAATTAACGAATGCCGATGAAGAATTGCTCAACCCATGCGCAAACGTTATCGTCCATGCGCAATCCGGCAACATTTCTATGGCAAAAATGTCGCAATTTTACGGGGAGGAATGAGTAAGGATTATTCCTCTTCCAGCAAACGCGCCCCGGTCCCCTCTTCCCCCAGCTTATCGCCGGGGTTACGCAGCGGACAGTCGCGCAACGACATACAACCGCAACCAATACAGCCGTCAAGCTGGTCACGCAGCGCCTCCATGGCGTGAATGCGTTTATCCAGCTCTTCGCGCCACTGGGTGGTGAGATGCTTCCAGTCTTTTGGCCCGAGGGTATGGTTTTCCGGCAGCACGCTGAACGAGTCGCCGATAGTCGCCAGCGGAATCCCAAGGCGCTGGGCAATTTTAATGATCGCCACATAGCGCAGCACGTCGCGCTTGTAGCGCCGTTGGTTGCCGCTGTTACGTGTGCTGTGGATCAGCCCTTTGCTTTCATAAAAATGTAACGCCGAGACCGCAACTCCAGTTCGTTTCGCTACTTCACCGGGTGATAGCAGCGTTTTTATGCGCGTCGTCTTTTTTTCCATAATCCGCTTTACCTCAAGTTAACTTGAGGAATTATACTCGCCAGCAGAACAGAAATCGACGCAAAAATAGACAACGGGGAGAGCCTTATGTCCCATCGGGAAATTATTCAGACGCTAATTGAATGGATAGATGAACATATCGATCAACCGCTTAATATCGATATCGTGGCCAGAAAATCCGGCTACTCGAAATGGTACCTGCAGAGAATGTTCCGCACCGTGATGCACCAGACGCTGGGCGACTATATCCGCCAGCGACGCCTGTTGCTTGCCGCAGAGGCGCTACGCAATACGCAGCGGCCTATCTTTGATATCGCCATGGATCTCGGCTATGTCTCGCAGCAGACCTTCTCACGCGTATTCCGCCGCGAGTTCGACCGCACGCCGACGGACTACCGTCACCAGATCTCCGCATAACCCTCTTCAGGCTGCCGCACAGAGTGCGGTAGCTGATTCATGTTGAAAAAATCGCCATGGGATTGACAAAAATCCTGCGTTTACCTCTGGTGAATAAAACACCAAACGTGATATAGTTCACACATTACAGTGAAACAGAAACACTGTTTCATTCAAGTTGTGAACGCCTTCAGATAGCCAGAGCGCCTCGTGCCTCATTCCACAAGTGCTGTCAGGGCGGCTTGTTGATTATCTCTGAGGAAAAGGTCCCATGCTTTCACTTACCGCAGGCGTTACGCTGTTACGCTGGCCGTTAACCAGCGCCGTGCTGATGTTCGTTGCCAGCACTCTGAAAATCAAACTTCGTAAAGCCGACTACATCGGTCTGGGGGCTATTTGCAGCATGCTAGGTCTTGCGGCCGCCTGCTGGTTTGCCACCAGCTTATTAGGGATAACCATGGTCGAAATTTCCACCATCACTAACAATATCAAAGATGTGATGGTTGAAGTGATGAGCCAGACGCCGCCAGAATGGCCGGTCGCGCTCTATTAATTGCAGAAAACCCCGCCACGGCGGGGTTTTTTATTATCTCAATGCGGCTACTCCCCGTCTAAGGCCAACGCAATCCGCCGGGCCGCTTTTTTGAGTTTGTCCTGCCACTCCCCCACGTTGCTTTGTGCAAAATGTTGAGTCGATGAGACCAGCGCCAGCGCGGCGCAGTGCTCTTTTGGTGCAAAACGCAGCGGCACCGACAGCGATGACACCCCCGCTGCCAACTCTTCATCCGCCCGGTAACAGCCCGCTTTACGAATTTGCTGCATCCGTTTCAGGAACGCGTCTTCCGTTTCTCCTAACCCTGCCGCCAGCACCTCTTCATGATAACGTTCGAACAGCCCGCGCTGCTGCTTCGAGGTTTGGTTAGCGATCACCACCTTTGGCGCGCTGCCGGAGAACATCGGGCGCGGGCGGCCTCGGCCGTAAACCAGCGCAATCTCCTGATTCGAGCACTCATGGTGCAGGTCGAGAAACACATCACCATCAAGCCTGGAGAGCGTACAGTGGCAGCCCGTCAGCGTCACCAGTTCGCGCATCTGCGGGATGCTGGCGGCCAGCAGCGGGTCAGTGCTGCGGATGACATAATCCAGCAGGGTGATGCGCGGCCCCAGCGCATAATAGCCACCGTTAAAGCGCTGCAGCAGGCCAGCGAGCATCAACTCTTTCAGGTAGCGATAGCCGGTGGGCGTGGAGCATCCCAGCGCTTCTACGATACGGTCGGCTTCCCACACGGGGCGTTCTGCAGTGAACAGGTCAAGTACCGACAGCATCCGATTCAGGCTGGTCATCATGTCTCTCCATGGCACAAAATGTGCATTGTAGCGGTTGCCATCGATGCGAGCCAGATAGCGGCCTCCGACGGCCCGAAAAAGCCACACACCTGCCAGGTTTTTTAGCCGCATTCGACTAAAATTGACGAATGCGCCTTGCGGAGTGCCGCACCATGAACGCCATCCCTTTTCATCGCTTCATTACCGCTTGTTTAAGCGCCCTGCTGCTGTCCAGCCCGGTTTATGCCGACCCCAAACCGGATGAGCAAAGCGACGCGTTGGAAGTGAATATCGAGAGCATCATGCAGCCATGGAAAGGCGACCTGCCCGGCATGCTTGACCGTCGCGTGATTCGCGTTTTAACCACCTACAGTAAGACCTTCTTTTTTATCGATAAAGGCCAGCAGCGCGGCGCAACGCACGATATTTTCGCCGCCTTTGAGCGCAGCCTGAATGCACAGCTGGCGAAAGATAAGAAACTTGAGCATAGGCATCTGAAGGTACGGATTATTTTTGTGCCGGTGACCCGCGATAACCTGTTTACCGCCCTCAATGAGGGGAAGGGCGATATCGCCGCCGCTAACCTGACCATCACACCGTCCCGCCAGCAGGAAGTTGCCTTTACCGATCCTATCTATAACGATATCAAAGAGCTGCTGATCTCCGGCCCCGCGTCACCACAGGTCAAAGACCTGGATGACCTCTCCGGAAAAACGGTTTTTGTGCGTAAATCGTCGAGCTATTACGAGAGCCTGACCACGCTCAACGCGCAGTTCGTCAAAGCGGCAAAACCACCGGTCATCATCAAAGCAGCCCCAGAGGCGCTGGAGGATGAAGATCTGCTGGAGATGCTCAACGCCGGGCTTATCCCGTTGACGGTAGTCGACCATCACAAAGCGGTTTTCTGGAAGCAGGTATTCCCCAAAATTCAGGTGCATGAGGATGTGGTACTACGTGATAACGGCAGCATTGCCTGGGCGGTGCGCAAAGATGATCCTAAGCTCCTCGCTGAGCTTAACGGCTTTGTAAAAGATAACCGCCAGGGCAGCACGCTGGGCAATACGCTGCTGCTGCGCTACCTGAAGAGTGCGAAATACGTGCAGAACGCGGCGGCGGAAAAAGAGCGGCGTAAGTTTTTGAAGATGGTAGAAATTTTCAGAAAGTACGGCGAGCGCTATGACGTTGACTGGCTGTTGATGGCGGCGCAGGGCTACCAGGAGTCGCGGCTCAATCAGTCGGTACGCAGCCACGTTGGGGCCATCGGTGTGATGCAGGTGATGCCAAAAACCGGCAAAGAGCTGAAGGTCGGTGATATCAAACAGCTCGACCCCAATATTCACGCCGGGGTGAAGTATATGCGTTGGATGATCGACCGTTATTACGGTGATGAACCGATGACGCAGCTGGATAAGGCGCTGTTTTCGTTTGCCTCTTATAACGCCGGTCCGGCGCGTATTGCACGTTTACGGGTGGAGACGCAAAAGCGCAGTTTTAATCCGAACATCTGGTTTGGCAACGTGGAGAATCTGGCCGCCGAGAAGATCGGTGCAGAAACGGTGACCTACGTTGGCAATATTTATAAGTATTACATTGCCTATCGGCTGGTGCTGGATGAGATCAACCGCAAGCGGGCGGCGACCGGGAAGCCACCGATTATTCCGGCGAGCGATAAGGCGCAGCAGTAGGCACCGAGCCGCCCCGGGGTCGCAGCGCTCGCCCAGGCTACATGATGTAGGTAGCCCGGCCTAGCGCAGCGCCGCCGGGATCGGCCCCAACCCAACAGACATAAAAAAGCCCCGACGAAGCGGGGCTTTTTTTCAGACGGTTATCTGCCGTTTATCAGAACGGGATATCGTCATCGAAGTCCATCGGCGGTTCGTTAGACGGTGCCGGAGCGGACTGCTGCTGCGGGCGAGACTGCGCGCCGCCGCTGAACTGGTTGCCGCCCTGTGGCTGCTGAGGCTGACCCCAACCGCCCTGCTGCTGCTGACCGCCACCTGCTGGTGCACCGCCGCCCTGACGGCCACCCAGCATCTGCATGGTGCCGCCAACGTTAACCACCACTTCGGTGGTGTATTTTTCAGCGCCGGACTGATCGGTCCATTTGCGGGTACGCAGCTGGCCTTCAATGTAGACCTGAGAGCCTTTACGCAGGTATTCGCCTGCTACTTCCGCCAGCTTGCCGAACAGCACAACGCGGTGCCATTCAGTCTGCTCTTTCATTTCACCGGTCGCTTTGTCGCGCCAGGATTCGGAAGTAGCCAGCGTAATGTTGGCAACTGCGCCACCATTCGGCATGTAGCGTACTTCCGGGTCCTGGCCCAGGTTACCGACGAGAATCACCTTGTTTACGCCTCTGCTGGCCATGTTTGTCTCTCCTGAAAATGTATTCTTGATTAAGTGTAAACGCGCCAGTGTATCATTTCCAGACGGTATTTTGGTAGCTGCGAGGCATATTCCACTAAACATCTTATCGCGCTGCAATTTTCACCGGCATCCGCAATCGGCATTCCAATACTGTATATTCATTCAGGTTAAGTTGTGTCATAATTAGCCGTTTCTGCCGTTTGTCCTTCTAACAAACCAGGCAATCCGTGTATCTCCTCTACCGGGAAAGGTGAATGGATAAGATCGAAGTTCGGGGCGCCCGCACCCATAATCTCAAAAACATCAACCTCGTCATCCCTCGCGACAAACTGATTGTCGTGACCGGGCTGTCCGGGTCTGGCAAATCCTCACTGGCTTTTGACACCCTCTACGCCGAGGGGCAGCGTCGCTATGTAGAATCGCTTTCTGCCTATGCGCGCCAGTTCCTGTCGCTGATGGAAAAGCCGGATGTCGATCATATTGAAGGGCTGTCGCCTGCGATTTCTATCGAGCAGAAGTCGACGTCACACAACCCGCGTTCGACGGTCGGTACCATTACCGAAATTCACGACTACCTGCGTCTGCTCTACGCTCGCGTAGGCGAGCCGCGCTGCCCGGATCACGATGTGCCGCTGGCGGCGCAAACCGTCAGCCAGATGGTCGATAACGTGCTGTCGCAGCCGGAAGGCAAACGCCTGATGCTGCTGGCCCCGATCATTAAAGAACGTAAGGGCGAACACACCAAAACGCTGGAAAACCTGGCAAGCCAGGGCTATATCCGCGCGCGTATCGACGGCGAAGTCTGCGACCTGTCCGATCCACCAAAGCTGGAGCTGCAAAAGAAACACACCATCGAAGTGGTGATTGACCGCTTTAAAGTGCGCGATGACCTGACGCAGCGTCTGGCGGAATCCTTTGAAACCGCGCTGGAGCTCTCCGGCGGCACGGCGGTGGTCGCCGATATGGACGACCCAAAAGCGGAAGAGCTGCTGTTCTCCGCCAACTTCGCCTGCCCGATTTGCGGCTACAGCATGCGCGAGCTTGAGCCACGTCTGTTCTCATTCAACAACCCGGCAGGCGCGTGCCCAACCTGCGATGGCCTGGGCGTACAGCAGTATTTCGACCCTGACCGCGTGATTCAGAATCCAGAACTGTCGCTGGCCGGCGGCGCGATTCGCGGCTGGGATCGTCGTAATTTCTATTACTTCCAGATGCTGAAATCGCTGGCGGAACACTATGAGTTTGACGTCGAAGCCCCGTGGGAAAGCCTCGGCGCGGTAGCGCAGAAAGCCATTCTCTACGGCTCCGGCAAAGAGTCGATTGAATTCAAATACATCAACGACCGTGGCGATACATCCGTGCGCCGCCATCCGTTTGAAGGCGTGCTACACAACATGGAGCGCCGCTATAAAGAGACGGAATCCAGCGCGGTGCGCGAGGAGCTGGCGAAGTTCATCAGCAACCGTCCGTGCGCCAGCTGTGACGGCACCCGTCTGCGTCGTGAAGCGCGTCACGTGTATGTGGAAAATACGCCGCTGCCGACTATCTCAGATATGAGCATCGGTCACGCGATGGACTTCTTCAATAACCTGAAGCTCTCCGGCCAGCGTGCGCAAATTGCTGAAAAAGTGCTGAAAGAGATCGGCGACCGCCTGAAGTTCCTGGTCAACGTCGGCCTGAACTACCTGACCCTCTCCCGCTCCGCAGAGACCCTCTCCGGCGGCGAGGCGCAGCGTATCCGTCTGGCAAGCCAGATTGGCGCGGGGCTGGTTGGCGTGATGTACGTGCTGGATGAGCCGTCCATCGGCCTGCACCAGCGCGACAACGAACGTCTGCTCGGCACGTTGATTCACCTGCGTAACCTTGGCAACACGGTGATTGTGGTAGAGCACGACGAAGACGCCATTCGCGCCGCCGACCACGTTATCGACATTGGCCCAGGCGCCGGTGTCCACGGTGGTCAGGTGGTGGCTGAAGGGACGCTGGACGACATTATGGCGGTGCCGGAGTCGTTAACCGGGCAGTTCATGAGCGGGAAACGCAAAATTGAAGTGCCGAAAAACCGCGTTCCGGCGAACCCGGAAAAAGTGCTTAAGCTGACGGGCGCCACGGGTAACAACCTGAAAGACGTGACTCTGACGCTGCCGGTCGGCCTGTTTACCTGCATCACCGGCGTCTCCGGTTCCGGTAAATCAACGCTGATTAACGATACGCTGTTCCCGATTGCGCAGACGCAATTAAACGGCGCAACCATCGCGGAACCGGCACCGTACCGCGACGTTCAGGGGCTGGAACATTTCGATAAAGTTATCGATATCGACCAGAGCCCGATTGGCCGTACCCCGCGCTCAAACCCGGCGACCTACACCGGCGTCTTTACGCCAGTGCGTGAGCTGTTTGCCGGCGTACCGGAATCCCGTTCACGTGGCTATACGCCGGGTCGTTTCAGCTTTAACGTCCGCGGCGGGCGCTGCGAAGCCTGCCAGGGTGACGGCGTAATTAAAGTCGAAATGCACTTCCTGCCGGATATCTACGTGCCGTGCGATCAGTGCAAAGGCAAACGCTATAACCGCGAAACGCTGGAGATTAAGTACAAAGGCAAGACCATCCACGAAGTGCTGGATATGACCATTGAAGAAGCCCGCGAGTTCTTCGATGCCGTACCGGCGCTGGCGCGTAAGCTGCAAACGCTGATGGACGTTGGCCTGACCTACATTCGTCTCGGCCAGTCAGCCACCACGCTCTCCGGCGGTGAAGCCCAGCGCGTGAAGCTGGCGCGCGAGCTGTCAAAACGCGGCACCGGTCAAACGCTGTATATTCTGGATGAACCAACCACCGGCCTGCACTTTGCCGACATCCAGCAACTGCTGGAAGTGCTGCATCAGTTGAGAGATCAGGGCAACACCATTGTGGTTATCGAGCACAACCTGGACGTGATTAAGACCGCGGACTGGATTGTCGATCTAGGTCCGGAAGGCGGCAGCGGCGGCGGTGAGATCCTCGTTTCCGGTACGCCAGAAACGGTGGCTAACTGCGAAGCCTCGCACACGGCTCGTTTCCTGAAGCCTCTGCTGGGTTAATCAGAGTACATCTGCTGTCGGAGCGTTTCCGGCAGCAGCTCCACCGCCAGCTTATACGACGCATCCACCAGATAGTAAATTTGCGAGCCTGGCAGCGAGCCGTCCAGGTAGACGGTGCTCCAGTGCGCTTTGTTGAGATGGCGGCTTGGGCGAACGTCTTTATGCTGCTGGCGCAGCAGCTCTGCCAGTTCGGGGCTGGTTTTCAGCGACACCGCCGGGCGATCTTCAACATCCTTCACCATCGCAAACAGCACGTCAGCCACTTTAACCTGTGTTGCTTTCCAGTCGCTGTGCACGCTCTGTTCCGCGCCACGCTTCGCCATGCAGTACTGCAGAAGATCCGAACTGGTCATCATTTTATACTCCTCAGTCTCGCAAACCATGTTGTGCAAAAAAGCATCACCTCAGTGTGCAACAAGACGCCGAAAGGATAAACCTTTCAGCGACTGATTTTGACTAAAAAAGCATCATTTATTGGTGCAAATGGTAGGCCGGATAAACAAAGCGCCATCCGGCAGCATAGAGCAGATTGCCGAATGGCGGCGTAAACGCCTTCTCCGGCCTACAACGGTTTGCCGTTAGTACTCGGAGTTAACGATCACTTCTTCGTTAAACGCACCGGCCTGCGGCAGCGGACGATAGGTCGAGTTAGAGGCGCGCAGAACGCGGATACCGCGGGCTCCCACTTCACGCGCGGCGGTGATGTCGTTATCGGAATCACCGTAGAACACCCTGATGTTCTTCTCTTTCAGCCACTGGGTCTTGGTGTTCTGGCCCGGTTCATCACCGGCAAAAATCACCGGGTTCATGTTCGCGCCGGGGATCAGGAAATCATCCTGCAGCGTTTTAGAGACGGTTTCGGTTTTGGTCTGGCTACGACCGGTCACGAAGTAGATGCTGTCGCCGCGCTTCACGTGCATCGCAATCAGCGAACGGGCCACTTCTTTCGGGATGCTGAACGCGTCCCAGCCGTTATTCATTTTTTCCCAGAACTCAGGGTTCTTCAGGTAGTCCTGGCTGTCCGGGGAGTAGGTTCGTTGCCCGCGCCAGAAGCCTGGGCTTGAGAACAGGACGGTATCGTCGATATCAAAACCGACCGCCATTGGCGGATGGCCCATCAGGCTGTTTTCAATTTGCGCCACGGATACCCAGTGGATAGGAGCCTGTTCGGCCAGCTTCGCAACGTCGGTGCCTGGATAGATTGGAGAAGGTGACGAGGCGTGAGCCGTCACCGAAGCATTCAGTGCAAATAACAAGCAGACGGCACTGAGAGCTTGCGTGATCTTGCGCATATTTTCCCTTAATTCGTCGAGTCGTTATTGTAATAAAGTGAGTGTTGCTTCAAATAAAAGTACTGCGACCTTACCGTCTGAGGGATACGATTGAAAGGTTTATCTCAGAATAATCCTGAAAAAAGTAAGGGGATCACAGTTTAGTGCTTTGAAAGGACGCTGGCTCAGAATATACCTCCAAGCCAGTGTGAGCACTTACTTACATCACTGCTGCAAATGCTTTTGCCACACGATGCACGTTGCGGCTGTTGAGACCCGCCGCGCACATACGACCGCTGGCAATCAGGTAGACGCCAAACTCATCGCGCAGGCGATCGACCTGTGCGGCACTCAGGCCGGTGTAGCTAAACATCCCACGCTGTTTGAGCAGATAGTCGAAGTTGCCGTCCGGCATCTCTTCTTTCAGTACGTTTACCAGCGCCTGGCGCATCTCCAGAATACGGGTACGCATCCCTTCCACTTCCGCCAGCCACATGGCTTTCAGCTCAGCATCGCCAAGTACCGCCGCCACAATCTGGGCGCCGAAGTTTGGTGGGCTGGAGTAGTTACGACGTACCGTTGCTTTCAGTTGGCCCAGCACGCGCAGTGCGGTTTCATTGTCTTCGCAGACAATCGACAGGCCGCCGACGCGCTCGCCGTACAGGGAGAAAATTTTAGAAAACGAGTTACTGACCAGCGCTGGCAGGCCTGCGTGGGCAATCGCGCGGATCGCATAAGCATCCTCTTCCATGCCCGCACCGAAGCCCTGATAGGCGATATCGAGGAACGGGATGAGATCGCGCGCTTTCAGCACCTCAACCACGCCATCCCACTGTTCGTTGGTGAGATCGGCACCGGTTGGGTTGTGGCAGCACGGATGCAGCAGCACGATGCTGCGCGCTGGCAGCGTGTTCAGCGTTTCCAGCAGCGCGTCGTAGCGTACGCCGTTGGTTTCACTATCAAACCATGGGTAAGTGCCGACCTTGAATCCTGCGCCTTCAAAAATCGCGATGTGGTTTTCCCATGTCGGGTCACTGACCCATACGCCGGAGTCCGGGAAGTAGCTCTTGAGGAAATCTGCGCCCACTTTCAGCGCCCCGGAGCCGCCCAGCGTCTGGATAGTCGCCACGCGCTGTTGCTGGAGAACCGGATGATCGGCGCCAAACAGCAGCGGTGCTACCGTGTGACGGTAGCTGTTCAGCCCTTCCATCGGCAGGTACAGCGACGCGCCGTGCGGCTGCGCGTTCAGGCGCGCTTCGGCCTCGGCCACTGATTTCAGCTGCGGAACAATGCCGTTTTCGTCATAAAACAGGCCGATGCTGAGGTTAACTTTGTCGCTGCGCGGATCTTCTTTGAAGCGTTCCATTAAAGAAAGAATCGGGTCGCCCGCATAGGCGTCAACTTTTTGAAACACGCGATGGTTCTCCAGGTTTACAGAAGGCAGGAAATAACACAATAAACCGGATGGGGAGGAAGGTCGAGCGGTTGTTGCTGTTGGCGAAAAGATTGCCGGATGGCGGCGTAAACGCCTTATCCGGCCTACGGACAATACGCGATGTAGGCCGGATAAGCGCTAGCGCCATCCGGCACTCGGACAATGCTTAATCGATATACTTCATCGCCACCCGCGACGTCAGGCGCGTAATAAGTTCGTAAGCACTCACCTTCGTGATTTCAGCAATGCGTTCAACCGGCAGACCTTCGCCCCACATAATCACTTCATCGCCGGTTTTATCCTCGGCGTTCGGGCCCAGATCGACGCAGATCATATCCATCGCCACGCGGCCCACAATCGGCACTTCACGGCCGTTGACCAGCACAGGCGTACCGGACGGCGCCGCGCGCGGGTAGCCGTCGCCGTAGCCCATCGCCACCACGCCGAGGCGGGTATCACGCTCGCTGACCCAAGTGCCGCCATAGCCAACCGGCTCGCCCGCTTTGTGCTCGCGCACGGCAATCAGGCTGGAGGTCAGCGACATCACTGGTTGCATGCCGAAGTCCGGGCCCCACGGTTTCTGTTCCAGCGGAGAGACGCCGTAGAGAATAATGCCAGGGCGCGCCCAGTCGAAGTGCGACTGCGGCCACAGCAGAATGCCCCCGGATGCCGCGATTGAACGCAGACCCGGTTTGCCGTCGGTAAAGGCGGTGAAAATGGCGAGCTGTTTTTCCGTTGCACCGCATTCCGGTTCATCGGCACGGGCAAAGTGGCTGACCACGTTAACCGGCTGACGCACGTTTTTGCACTGGCTCAGACGCTGATAGAACGCATCGGCATCTTCCGGAAGTACGCCCAGACGGTGCATACCGGTGTCGAGCTTCATCCACACGGTGACCGGCTCGCTGATATCAGCCGCTTCCAGTGCTTCAAGCTGTTCGATGTTATGCACAGCGGTATGCAGATGCTGTGCGGCAATCGTCGGCAGATCGGTCGCATTAAAGAAGCCTTCCAGCAGCAGGATCGGCTGAGTAATGCCGCCCTCACGCAGGCGCAGCGCCTCTTCAAGACGGGCAACGCCAAAAGCATCGGCGTCGGGGAGCGTTCGCGCGGTCTCAAGGAGGCCGTGTCCGTAAGCGTTCGCTTTCACCACCGCAACCAGCCTGCTGGCAGGTGCCAGTTCACGCAGGCGTTGCAGGTTGTGTCGCAGAGCGCGGCGGTTAATGACTACAGTTGCCGCTTGCATTTGTGTTCCTTGGTATGTGTTTTCTGATTCAGCGTTGTTATTCGTCGTCGTACTGCGGACCGGCGTAGTTATCGAAGCGCGACCATTGGCCGTTAAACGTCAGGCGTACCGTGCCGATGGGGCCATTACGCTGTTTACCGATAATAATCTCAGCGATGCCTTTTAAGTCACTGTTTTCGTGATAAACCTCATCACGATAGATAAACATGATTAAGTCGGCATCCTGCTCGATGGAGCCGGATTCACGCAGGTCGGAGTTGACCGGGCGTTTATCCGCACGCTGTTCCAGGGAGCGGTTAAGCTGCGACAGCGCCACCACCGGCACGTGCAGCTCTTTGGCTAACGCTTTGAGCGAGCGGGAAATTTCGGCGATCTCCAGCGTACGGTTGTCGGAAAGCGACGGCACGCGCATCAGCTGAAGGTAGTCGATCATGATAAGGCCAATGCCGCCGTGTTCACGGGCGATACGGCGCGCGCGGGAGCGCACTTCCGTCGGCGTCAGGCCGGAGGAGTCATCAATATAGATGTTTCGTTTTTCCAGCAAAATGCCCATGGTGCCGGAGATACGCGCCCAGTCCTCGTCATCGAGCTGGCCGGTACGAATGCGGGTCTGGTCAACGCGCGATAGCGATGCCAGAGAACGCATCATAATCTGTTCGGAGGGCATCTCGAGACTGAAGATCAGTACTGGTTTATCCTGCAACATCGCCGCGTTTTCGACGAGGTTCATCGCAAAAGTGGTTTTACCCATCGATGGACGCGCCGCCACGATGATCAGGTCCGACGGCTGTAAACCGGCGGTTTTCTTGTTGAGGTCATCATAGCCGGTATTGACCCCAGTGACGCCATCGTGCGGCTGCTGGAAAAGCTGTTCGATGCGCGCGACGGTGGCGTCGAGCACCTCGGTGATATTTTTCGGGCCTTCGTCTTTATTGGCGCGGCTTTCGGCGATTTTAAAGACGCGGGACTCGGCGAGATCCAGCAGGTCTTCGCTGGTGCGCCCCTGCGGGTCGAAACCGGCTTCGGCGATTTCGTTCGCCACCGCAATCATTTCACGAACAACGGCACGTTCGCGGACAATATCGGCATAAGCGCTAATGTTCGCCGCACTTGGCGTGTTTTTGGACAGTTCTGCCAGATAGGCAAACCCGCCGACGCTGTCCAGTTGGCCCTGTCGCTCCAGCGATTCCGCGAGCGTAATCAGGTCAATCGGGCTACCGCCTTCCTGTAAACGGCCCATCTCCGTAAAGATGTGACGGTGCGGACGGGTATAAAAATCTTCCGCCACCACGCGCTCGGCAACATCGTCCCAGCGCTCGTTGTCCAGCATTAGCCCGCCCAACACCGATTGTTCCGCTTCAATCGAGTGCGGCGGTACTTTCAGCCCGTCTACCTGAAAATCGCGGACGCGAGGTTCGGTTTGCGGTTTGTTGAAGGGTTTATTTGCTGCCATAGTGAATGGTATTACCGAGATAAAGAGTGGGTCGAAAGATTACCACATAATCGTTCTGGAGGAAGCATGGCAACCCGTATTGAATTTAGCAAACATGGCGGCCCGGAAGTGCTGAACGCCGTTGAATTCACCCCATCAGCCCCTGGCGAAAACGAAGTTCAGGTGGAAAACAAAGCCATTGGTATCAACTATATCGACACCTACATTCGCAGCGGGCTCTATCCACCGCCGTCGATGCCAAGCGGTTTAGGTACCGAAGCGGCGGGCGTGGTGAGCCAGGTGGGCAGCAACGTGAAGCATATTAAAGCGGGCGATCGCGTGGTCTACGCGCAGTCCGGGCTTGGCGCTTACAGCTCGGTGCATAACGTCCCGGCGGATAAGGTCGCCCTGCTTCCGGCAGCCATCTCCTATGAGCAGGCTGCCGCCTCATTCCTCAAAGGGTTGACCGTCTTCTATCTACTGCGCAAAACCTACGAAATCAAACCCGGTGAAGCCTTCCTGTTCCATGCCGCAGCAGGCGGCGTAGGGCTGATTGCCTGCCAGTGGGCGAAAGCGCTGGGGGCTAAGCTTATTGGCACCGTTGGTAGCCAGGAGAAGGCAGATCGTGCGCTTCAGGCTGGTGCCTGGCAGGTGATTAACTATCGCGACGAGAATATCGCCGAGCGCGTCAAAGAGCTAACCGGGGGCAAAAAGCTGTCGGTGGTGTATGACTCGGTGGGCAAAGATACCTGGGAAGCGTCGCTGGACTGCTTAAAGCGTCGTGGGCTGATGGTCAGCTTCGGTAACTCTTCCGGCCCGGTAACCGGGGTTAACCTCGGCATTCTCAATCAAAAAGGCTCACTGTTCGCCACCCGCCCTTCCCTGAACGGCTACATCACTAACTATGATGAGCTGAAAGAAGCCAGCCACGAGCTGTTCTCGCTGATTGCGAGCGGCATTATCAAAGTGGACGTGGCGGAAAGCCAGAAGTACCCGCTGAAGGAGGCGCGGCGCGCGCATGAGATTCTGGAGAGCCGGGCGACGCAGGGTTCAAGCCTGCTGATTCCGTAACGGTTGTATCGCCCAAAAGACTAGGGCTTCCCGTAGGAAGCCCTTTCTTTTTTTAGTTCGGCTGTATGTAGGGTACAGCTCGATGAATTCGTTAACGCTGGCAATAGTGACAGATTTATTACTCAAATCCTATGGGGTTTTATGCAAAATTATTGAGGTTGTGACGAGTACCTCAATACCTCCGATAATTGCCGCGGTACGGCCGATTTTTCGGTGAATTAATCGCCCGGATAATCCACACCACCGCCACCGCGAGGATCAGCCACGGCAGTAACTTAATCATAATCGCAAACAGCCCCCCAACGAACATTAATACGGTGGCCACCACCAGCGCGGCAATAATACCGAGCAGTGAAATCCCGGTGACCAGCAGCATCACAAAAAATCCAATCACAAATAACAGTTCCAGCATGGTGGTTCTCCCAGAATTCAAACATCGCTGTCTGAACTATTACAAAAACCGTGCCAAAACTAACTTATTGATTATCAATAAAAACGCCCCGCAACACTGTGCAGGGCGTGGTGAATTTGACCAGGATTTAGCGAAAAAATTAACGCTTATTGGCCACCAGCTGTAACGCGTGTTCCAGTACGTTGATATCGGCACCGGCTTTATGGGCGTTCTCACTCAGGTAGCGACGCCATTGGCGCGCGCCGGGAATACCCTGGAACAGGCCCAGCATATGACGGGTGATATGGCCCAGATAGGTGCCGTTGCTCAGCTCGCGCTCGATGTACGGATACATCGCGCGCACCACCGCGATAGGGTCGGCGTCTACGTCGGTAGCACCAAAGATTTCACGGTCGACCGAGGCCAGAATGCCTGGGTTCTGATAGGCTTCGCGGCCCACCATCACGCCGTCCATATGTTCCAGATGCGCTTTGGCCTCTTCCAGCAACTTAATGCCGCCGTTGATGGACATGGTCAGGTGCGGGAAATCACGTTTGAGCTGGTAGACGCGCGGGTAGTCCAGCGGCGGAATTTCGCGGTTCTCTTTCGGGCTTAAACCAGAAAGCCAGGCTTTGCGGGCGTGAATAATAAACATCTCGCACTCGCCGCGGCCGGAGACCGTGTCGATAAAATCACAGAGGAATTCGTAGCTGTCCTGGTCATCGATACCGATACGGGTTTTGACCGTCACCGGAATGGAGACCACGTCGCGCATCGCCTTCACACAATCCGCCACCAGCTGCGCGTTGCCCATCAGGCAAGCGCCAAACATGCCGTTCTGTACGCGGTCGGACGGGCAGCCAACGTTAAGGTTAATTTCATCGTAGCCGCGCTCTTGCGCCAACTTCGCGCAGTGTGCCAGCGCCGCCGGGTCGCTGCCGCCAAGCTGCAACGCAATCGGATGCTCTTCATCGCTATAGGCCAGATAGTCGCCCTTGCCGTGAATAATCGCCCCGGTGGTCACCATTTCGGTATACAGCAGCGTGTGCTGTGACAGCTGGCGCAGGAAGTAGCGGCAGTGTCTGTCGGTCCAGTCGAGCATGGGCGCGATGGAGAAACGGTGAGCGGGGAAAGCAGGAGTCGAAGTTTCTGACAGCATGGTGATTATTTAAGCATCCGGAAAAATGGGGCGCTACTATAGCATAAAGCTTGAGCAGAGATGTAATGCTGGAGGAGGGCCCCCGGCGGCGCTTCGCTTGGCCGGGCTACAGGATAGTATGGCCCTGTAGCCCGGACGAGGTGCGAAGTACCGACTCCGGGAAGGGAGCTAAGTTAGAACGCGACGCTCAGCTGCGCCCCCGCCCCCCAGGTTTGGTTTTCGCCGTACAGCCCCATCAGGTCGACGTGTACCCGGTTAAACGGTGCAAAGCCAACCCCGCCGGTGAAGACGTTGCTGTCGTTGTTTTTCACATCGGCACGATAGCCCGCGCGCACCGCCAGCCAGTCAAGCGGCCGCACTTCCGCACCCACGCCAACGTACTGCGAGGTGTCTTCGCTTTTAAAGCCTTTGGTTTCGGTGAGATCGCCATCGGCGCTGAGGGTCAGCATATCGGTGTGCCAGGCCACCCCAGCGGTGACCAATGGGCGAATCTGGTAGGTATCGCGTACGCCATCGACCTCTTTGGTGTCGATATCGCGGGAGAACAGGTTTTGCCCGCTCAAGCCCACCGTCCAGTTATCGCCAAAATCGGCGGCCAGACCAGCGTCAACGTTAAAGCCGGTGTCGTCGTTGCGGTAACGGCTGCTGTTGATGTCGTCGCTGCTGAAGTTGTAGATGGAGGTGGTGTAGTTATAAAGCCAGGTTTGCTGCAGCTTTGGCGTAATACCCAGCGACACCGGCACGCCGCCGATATCAAACTGGCGCGCGATAGCCACGCCATAGTCACTGACGATCGCCGCACGGCCATAGCCTTTCGACTTGAGATCCTGCGGATTCACGCCAAGCGCGCTTATCGGTGCCGCTTCAACGCCGTGCAGCAGGTTGATATCGCCCTGATCGATATACGAACTGACCCGCGCTCTGGCATTCGCTTTCGCCACAAAAGCAACGTCCAGCACATCGTTGGGAATACTGATCGCCAGGCCTGCGCCCGCTTTCGCATCCGCCTTCTTCCCCTTTAATGAGGAGAGTTGATCGGCCAGATCGCCCGCCGCCGCGGAAACCTGGCGGGAAGAGGCGCTGTTCGGATTGATCAGATCGGCAAGGTTGATGGTGCGCAGTACCCGCCGGTAGGTGTTGATATCATCGCTGATGTCGTCAATTTTGCTGCGCAGATCGTCCTTATCGGAAATCTGCGCACCAATGGTCGGCGCGATCAGCGTGACATCATCATCCGGCTTCGCCTTCGCCAGCAGCGCCGGGTTGATGAGGACGCCGCTGCCATAATTCGCAGAAGCCACCCCCGTGCCGCCCATCGCGTCGTTACGCGCCTCCGTCCAGCCATTTGCCGCCCCTGCCTGTCCTGCCACGAAAAAGGAGACAGCGACCCCCATTAGCGAAAATTTGTCTTTTTTATTCACAGTTTGCTCGTCTTTTTGTCGGTAATGAAACAACCCTCCACCCGTTATCACCCAGATGGAGACGAACTGTTGCTGTGAATAGTGGGGAAAAAAGCACTCTGTTCCCCTAACTGAAATTTTCTGCGGTTATCGTTATTTTTAATAAGCACCCTAATCTTTATAGAAGACGATGCTAATTTCGCCCAGGTTTTCCGTCGTGAGGGCCGAAGAACTGCGGCGGGTGATCGACCCAGCGATCCTCGCGCGTCACGGCGTACGAGGCGTTCAGAGGGTAATAGATCCGGTTGTGTTTTTTGTTCGCCTCGCCCACCACCAACAACCGTACCTCTTCGGAGGTGTTGTTGATAAAGGTATGGCAAACGCCGGTTCCGGCAGGAAAGCCAACGCTATCCCCCGGCTGCAGCTTCCACAGATAGCCGTTGATCCACGCCTGCGGGTAGCCCTCAAGCACGTAGATAAACTCCTCTTCGTCGCTCTCCGCATGCGGGTATGAGGTGCGACGGCCGGGTGGGAGACGCTCGTGGTGAATACCGAGATGCCGCAGCCCCAGCGCGCGGGCCAGCGGCGCGCCGATAGCAAAAAGCTCGTTGCTGTCGGGGTAAGTCGAGTCATCGGGTCCTTCAACGTCATGCCAATGGCGAATGCAATCGGGTCTTTTCATCATTTTTCATCCTGAGTGTGAAGTACACCTGCTATAACACACCTATAGCACACCTGCGGAAACTCGGCGTTTCCGGCATAACATGATAAAGTAGACGTTTGTTTCACCCGTAACCCGAGGACGCCAATGGATAAGACCACCACGCAAGAACTGTTAGCGCAGGCTGAAAAGCTGTGTGCGCAACGCGGCGTGCGCCTGACTCCGCAACGTCTGGAAGTGTTGCGTCTGATGAGTCTTCAGGAAGGGGCGATTAGCGCATACGACCTGCTAGACCTGCTGCGCGTTAAAGAACCTCAGGCTAAACCACCTACCGTCTATCGCGCGCTGGAATTTTTGCTCGAACAAGGCTTCGTGCATAAGGTGGAATCGGCTAACAGCTACGTGCTCTGCCATCTGTTCGATCAGCCAACTCATACCTCCGCGATGTTTATCTGCGATCGCTGCGGCGTGGTGAAGGAAGAGTGTGCGGAAGGGGTAGAAGACATTATGCACGCGCTGGCAGCCAAAATGGGCTTTGCTCTGCGTCATAACGTGATTGAAGCGCACGGTCTGTGCTCAGCCTGTGTGGAAGTGGAAGCGTGCAGCGCACACGAACACTGTCATCACGATCATACCATTCAGATTAAGAAGAAATCCCGCTAGCAGGCGCTAAACAGGGGGAGCGTACTTCCTTGTACGCACGGGCAGGAGGACGCTATTACCAGTGGTGGTTGTGGCGTTTATCCCAGCTATCCACCTCTTTTTCGGCCTGATCTTTCGCGTAGCCGTAGCGTTCCTGAATTTTACCGACCAGCTGATCGCGTTTGCCTTCGATCACCGTCATATCATCATCGGTCAGTTTGCCCCATTGCTCTTTCACTTTACCTTTAACCTGTTTCCAGTTACCGCCGACTTCGTCTTTATTCATCATTGAATCCTCGTTAGTCAGTGAGTGAATAGCGAAAAGCATGTTTCAGGAAAGACATCTTTTTCGCTAAGCGTGAGGTTAATTGTAGTCAGTCATTCTAAGGTCATTTCATTATTCGGAATCTTTAACCATTTGGTCAGGCAAACCAGCTGTTGTTTTTCCAGTGGCGACGCCAGATAAAGGCCAGCGACAGCCCGCGCAGCGCAAGGAATACGGCGAGCGCCAGCCACAGCCCGTGGTTGCCGAGCAGCGGTAGCGCCAGCATGGTAAGCGCGAACCCAGCGGCGGCCACCGCCATGCTGTTACGCATCTCCGCGCCGCGGGTGGCGCCAATAAACATTCCGTCCAGCAGATAGCACCATACGCCAATCACCGGCAGCACCGCCTGCCAGAGCACATAGCTGTCGGCAAGCTGCCGCAGTTCAGGCAGCGAGGTCAACAGAGCCACAATATGCTCGCCCAGGAGGGCGTAAATTAGCGCAAAGGCCAGCGCCACGACGCCCGCCTGACGGCATGCCGCCCGCCAGACCTCCAGCAGCTTGCTGCCGTCGCGCGCACCGTAGGCCTGCCCCGAATGGGCTTCCACCGCATAGGCAAAGCCGTCAAGCGCGTAGGCGGTGAAGGTCAGCATGGTCATCAGCACGGCGTTCACCGCCACCACTTCGCTACCCAGGCGGGCGCCGAAGACGGTTACCGCGCCAAAGCAGAGCTGGAGCAGCAGCGAGCGCAGCATGATGTCGCGGTTAAGCGCCAGCAGGCGGCGAAAATCCCCCTGCCAGGCCGTTTTCAGCATTGCCCACGAGATCCCGCGCATCACCAGTACCTTACGCGCCATTCCCAGCCCCACCAGCAGCGTGGCGTATTCAGCAATCGCCGTTGCCAGCGCCGCGCCCTGCACGTTCATGTGTAGCCCCATCACCAGCCACAGGTCGAGCACGATATTCAGCACGTTGCCGACCACCAGCAGTACGACCGGCGCACGGGCGTACTGCACGCCCAGCAGCCAGCCGAGCAGCACCAGGTTCGCCAGCGCGGCTGGCGCGCTAAGCCAGCGGATAGCAAGGAAGCGTCGCGCCTGCTCCAGCACCTCGCCGCTGCCGCCAACGATAGAGAGCGCCAGATTTATCAGCGGCGTTTTGAAAAGAACGATCAGTAGCCCGGCGCCTAGCGCCAGCATCAACGGTTGCACCAGCGCACGGGCCAGCGCCTGCGGATTTTTCGCGCCGAACGCCTGCGCCGTGAGCCCGGTAGTGCTCATCCGCAGGAACAGCAGCAGCATAAACAGGAAGCTGGTTGCCGTAGCACCAATGGCGACGCCGCCGAGATAAACAGGACTATCGAGATGGCCGATCACGGCGGTATCCACCAGCCCCAGCAGCGGAACGGTGATGTTGGAGAAGATCATTGGCAGCGCAAGGCGCCACAGCGCCTTATCGGCGTGAGTAAGTAGCGGCATGAGTTTTGACCAGAACGAAAAAAGGCTGCGATAGCGGAAGTATCGCAGCCATGAGAATCAGGGGAGAGTTACAGCCACTCGCCGTTGCGGATAACGCCAACGGCCAGCCCTTCGATGGAGAAGTTTTGCTGACGGAGATCGACAACGATAGGTTTAAATTCGCTGTTTTCCGGCAGCAGTTCGACGACGTTACCCTGTTTTTTCAGGCGTTTTACCGTCACTTCTTCGTCGATACGCGCGACCACGACCTGGCCGTTGCGCACGTCCTGGGTTTTATGCACGGCAAGCAGATCGCCATCCATAATACCGATATCTTTCATCGACATACCGCTGACGCGCAGCAGGAAGTCGGCGCTCGGTTTAAACAACGACGGATCAACCTGATAGTGACCTTCGATGTGCTGCTGCGCCAACAGCGGTTCGCCCGCCGCGACGCGGCCCACCAGCGGCAGGCCCTCTTCTTCTTCTACCAACAGGCGGATGCCGCGAGAAGCGCCTGAGACAATCTCAAGGACGCCTTTACGCGCCAGCGCTTTCAGGTGCTCTTCAGCCGCGTTCGGGGAACGGAACCCCAAGCGCTGAGCAATTTCCGCACGCGTTGGCGGCATGCCCGTCTGGCTGATGTGATCTCGAATGAGATCAAACACCTCTTGCTGCCTGGTCGTTAACGCTTTCATTCCGCCCCCTGGGTGTATATACAGTTATGCTGTGAGTATATACAGCTACTGCCTATTTTGGAACCATAAAACTCACGAAATCAGGCAGTTTTCACGACTTTAGTGAAAATGAGACCACAGCAGCGTCGCCCAGGTGAACACCGCCACGAAAATAGACAACAGAACCGCCGCAGAACCCATGTCTTTCGCCCGGCCGGAGAGCTCGTGATAATCAGAGCCGATACGGTCAACGACCGCTTCCAGTGCACTATTGAGAATTTCCACTATCATCACCAAAAGGACGGACCCGATGAGCAGGACACGAGTGATGGCATCGACATCCAGCCAGCAGGCGATAATAATCGCGATAACAGAGGCAACGCCTTCCTGGCGGAACGCCGCTTCATTGATCCACGCCGCGCGGAATCCTTTCCAGGAATAGCCCGCAGCTTTGATGATTCGGGTAATCCCAGTGGTATTATTGGCCATCTCAAGAACCTTTTTCGTTTTTACGTCAATGACAATGCTTGTTATGAGGCGGTAGAACAGAAATTTCACCGACTTTCTGATATTCTTGCCGCGCATTTGCATGATTAACCAGAGGCTTTACATCGTTTATGTCCGGCTGGCCACGAATTTACTACAAATTACTGAATTTACCATTAAGTGTTCTGGTAAAGAGCAAGTCTATTCCGGCACAACCTGCCCAGGAATTGGGGCTTGATACGTCGCGCCCGATTATGTACGTCCTGCCTTATAACTCTAAGGCTGACTTGCTGACGCTGCGCGCTCAGTGCCTGGCGCACGATTTACCCGACCCGCTTGAACCGCTTGAGATCGACGGTACGCTGCTGCCGCGCTACGTCTTTATCCACGGCGGCCCGCGCGTGTTCACCTACTACACGCCGAAAGAAGAGTCGATCAAACTGTTCCACGACTACCTCGATCTGCACCGCAGCAATCCTGAACTGGATGTGCAAATGGTGCCGGTGTCGGTGATGTTTGGTCGCTCGCCGGGTCGCGAGAAAGGCGAGGTTAACCCGCCGCTGCGTATGTTGAACGGCTTCCAGAAGTTCTTCGCCGTCTCCTGGCTCGGTCGCGACAGCTTTGTCCGCTTCTCGCCGTCCGTCTCCCTGCGCCGCATGGCGGACGAACACGGTACCGATAAAACTATCGCTCAGAAACTGGCTCGCGTCGCGCGTATGCACTTTGCTCGTCAGCGCCTGGCGGCGGTCGGCCCGCGTCTGCCTGCTCGTCACGACCTGTTCAAGAAGCTGCTGGCGTCAAAAGCGATTGCCAAAGCGGTAGAAGACGAAGCACGCAGCAAGAAAATTTCCCACGAGAAAGCCCAGCAGAACGCCATTGCGCTGATGGAAGAGATCGCCGCGAACTTCTCCTACGAGATGATTCGTCTGACCGACCGTATCCTCAGCTTTACCTGGAACCGTCTGTACCAGGGCATTAACGTTCACAACGCCGAGCGCGTACGCCAGCTGGCGCACGACGGGCATGAAATCGTCTATGTGCCGTGTCACCGCAGCCACATGGACTACCTGCTGCTCTCTTATGTGCTCTATCACCAGGGGCTGGTGCCGCCGCACATTGCTGCCGGTATCAACCTGAACTTCTGGCCAGCAGGCCCGATTTTCCGCCGCCTGGGCGCGTTCTTTATTCGCCGTACCTTTAAGGGTAACAAGCTCTATTCCACCGTGTTCCGCGAATACCTCGGCGAGCTGTTCAGCCGCGGTTACTCCGTGGAGTACTTTGTGGAAGGCGGGCGTTCCCGTACCGGCCGTCTGCTGGACCCGAAAACCGGTACCCTGTCGATGACCATTCAGGCGATGCTGCGCGGTGGTTCCCGCCCTATCACATTAGTGCCGATTTACATCGGCTACGAACACGTGATGGAAGTGGGTACTTACGCCAAAGAGCTGCGCGGGGCGACCAAAGAGAAAGAGAGCCTGCCGCAGATGCTGCGCGGCTTGAGCAAGCTGCGCAATCTGGGCCAGGGCTACGTCAACTTCGGCGAACCGATGCCGCTGATGACCTACCTGAACCACCATGTGCCGGAGTGGCGCGAGTCTATCGACCCAATCGAAGCCGTGCGTCCTGCGTGGCTGACGCCGACCGTCAACAAGATGGCGGCCGAGCTGATGGTGCGTATCAACAATGCAGGCGCGGCGAACGCCATGAACCTGTGCTGTACCGCCCTGCTGGCTTCGCGTCAGCGCTCGCTGACCCGCGAGCAGCTAACTCAGCAGCTCGATTGCTATCTGGCGCTGCTGCGTAACGCACCGTATGCGCCGGATGCAACGGCACCAACCTCCTCTGCCAGCGAGCTTATCGATCACGCGCTGCAGATGAACAAGTTCGAAGTCGAGAAGGACACCATCGGCGACATCATCATTCTGCCGCGCGAGCAGGCGGTGCTGATGACCTACTACCGCAATAACATCGCGCATATGCTGATCATGCCGTCGCTGCTGGCGTCGATTATGACTCAGCATCGTGAGATTTCGCGTGAGCAGGTGCTGAGCGTTATCGATACGCTGTATCCGATGCTGAAAGCCGAGCTGTTCCTGCGCTGGGATCGCGCGGAGCTGCCAACAGTTATCGATACGCTGATTGCGGAGATGGTGCGTCAGGAGATGCTTACCGAGCAGAACGGCGAGCTGCGTATCAACGCTTCCCACTCCCGTACCCTGCAGCTGCTGGCTGCCGGCGCGCGCGAAACGCTGCAGCGTTATGCGATCACCTTCTGGCTGCTGAGCGGCAACCCGTCGATGAACCGCAGCACGCTGGAGAAAGAGAGCCGTACCCTGGCTCAGCGTCTCTCGGTGCTGCACGGTATCAACTCGCCAGAGTTCTTCGATAAAGCGGTGTTCTCTTCTCTGGTGTTAACCCTGCGTGATGAAGGCTACATCAGCGACAGCGGTGACGCCGAGCCGGAAGAGACGATGAAGGTGTACCAGATGATGGCAAGCCTGATTACCTCGGACGTGCGCTTGACGATTGAGAGCGTGACGCAGGAAGAGGCGGCGCAGTAAAAACAAAAATCCCCGGCTGAGACCGGGGATTTTTTTATCCGTTGATTTTGTAGGCTCCGAGCCAATCCCGGCGGCGCTTCGCTTGGCCGGGCTACGGTCGGGCAACGGTTTGTAGGCCGGATAAGGCGTTTACGCCGCCATCCGGCAATGCCCGTCTCAAAACTGCCAGTAGCTCATCGCCAGACCAATAAACAGCACCAGCCCCACGTAGTTATTATTCAGAAACGCCTGGAAGCATGGACCACGTTCGCGGTGGCGAATCAGCTTCTGCTGGTAAACGAATAGCGCGCCAGCAATCAGGATTGACCAGTAAAACTCCCAATGCAGACCGTTCAGCCAGCCGATAAGCGCCATCAGCCCCAGCACACACGCCTGCAGAATGCCGATAATCAGGCGGTCGTTATCGCCGAACAGAATCGCCGTCGATTTAATGCCGATTTTCACATCGTCGTCGCGGTCAACCATCGCGTACTGCGTGTCGTAGGCCACCGCCCACAGGATGTTAGCCAGCAGCATCAGCCAGCAGCTCAGCGGCAGCGTTTCACTGACGGCAGAAAAAGCCATCGGGATCGACCAGCCAAACGCTGCGCCTAGCACCACCTGCGGCAGATGGGTGTAGCGCTTCATAAACGGATAAATCCAGGCCAGCGCCAGTGCGGCAATCGACAGCAGAATGGTCATGGTGTTGAGGGTCAGCACCAGAATGAAGGAGAGCAGCACCAGCACGATAAACAGCGTACGAGCCTCTTTCTCCGTCACCGCCCCGCTCGGCAGCGGCCGATTAGCGGTGCGCTTTACGTGGCCGTCAAATTTGCGATCCGCATAGTCATTCACCACGCAGCCCGCGGCGCGCATCAGCCAAACGCCGGCGACGAACACCGCCAGGATCCACAGCGGCGGTACGCCAGGGGACGCCACCCACAGCGCCCACAGCGTCGGCCACAGCAGTAATAGCGCGCCAATCGGTTTGTCCGTACGCATGAGTCGATGGTAAGCGAGCAGCTTATTCGACCTAAGACTCCACTCCATTTTTCTTCTTCCTCTTAGTACAGCGGCGATGCGGGTAAAAAAAGCTCCGTCAGCAGCAGCGGTTTGCCGCTCAGACGCAGGCGGGAACGTCGCCCCCACAGCGCATCATGACACCCTATTTCGATAAAATCCCGGGTCAACGTCGATGACGTAAACAGATAGCGCCCGAGCGGCGTTTTCCCCAACTGCTGTAGCGCCAGTTCCGGGCCGCACAGCGTCGACTCCGGCACCACGGTACGCCCGGCGAGCCAGGGTTCGTCGCCCACGCACAATAATATTTCTCGTAGCCAATAGCGAGGTTCATCCGGCAGCAAGTGCTGCTCACCGTCCAGCGCATCCCGGCCCACGAAGGCTTCATTCAGCAGTGTGACGCTAACGGGTTTCCCGAACTGCTCAAACCGTTTGGTCATGGAATCTTCCAGCATCAGCCAGTCGCGCTGTGCCGATTCAAGCGGGGGAACGACGTCAAAATAGCGCAGCGCGCGGAGTTGCGTCAGTGCGGGGTGCGACATGCCTGTCTCTCCAATACATAACTTCTGGTCATTGTATCGCAGAACACAGCGGGAGGGGGTGCAGGAATGGTCAAATACGATCATTAGCGCAACAGCAGTGCAACAGTTTGTTGTCACGCTATGAAGTGTAGAAAAATGATGTGCCCGGATGGGCACACCAAAAGGCTTCGCCTAAACATCGGCGCTGCGGGGTAAAACTTACCCCTTGCCTTTTACAGCGCCGATAAAGGTGGAACGAGCAGATTTCGAGCCCAGACGTTCGGCTTCATTCATCAGCTTCAGGGCTTTGTCGATATCCCCTTTCGCTACCGCCTGTTTAATACCGTTGTTGAAGTAGGTTTCCGTGTCATCCAGCATCGGCTCAGCTTTCGCAGCCGGAGCCGCGACTGGCGCAACCACAGGCGTGGCAGCGGCAGGTGCGCTGTAGGCCGGTGCGGCGGTGTTACCCACGGTGACCGGTGCCGGGCCGGAGGAGCCAAACAGTGGGCCGACCAGCACGCTGGAGCTGCTGTTGGTTTTGACCTTCAGCTTCACGAGGCCGTCAGTGGTGTGTTTTGCCACCGGATCTGGGATATCAGGTACCGCGTTACCGGTGCCTTTGGCGTAGGCCTTAGCCGGGTCCAGCAGCGTAGTGGTCTGCTGGAGATCTTTATCCGTGGTAAAGACCAGGACGTAGAGCTTCTGCTGGCCTAACGCCGGGGTCAGGCGCATCACGCCTTCCAGACGGTCGGCGCTCATCACGCCCGGAGCCTGATAGGTAAAGTAGCTGCTTGGGAAGTACGCAGATGGCGTCATGTTCTGATCGAGAATCAGCACGTTCGGCGCAAAGACGTTAGTTTGTTTGTTCACTTCGCTGGTCAGCGTCAGCGTGAGTTCGCCAATGTTGGCCGGCACGCTGTAGGCCACGACGTTACCGGTGATCCCCGGTACGTTCAGGCTCTGACCACCGGTAGAAATTTGGGTGGACTGCACTTTAGATTGATCAACCGGCGTCCAGGTTAACTGCTGGAGGGCCGAGGTTGGGATAGCTGGCGCGGCGCTGGTGTTTTGCGGCACATAGTTGACGTCCGCAAGGCTGATGCCCGGAACGCTCGCCAGCAATCCAGCGGATAAGCACAGAGCAACGAGACTTTTTTTCATTTTCATTATGATGACCTCAGAAATCGTCAGTCTAGCGGTAGCCAGGCAATAGCGCGCTAAACCTTACGGAACAGAGGGGCTTTCGCCCCTCGTCAGTTTATTGCTTCAGGTTAGTGCTGAATTACCACCAGATTTCCATCTGTGCACCGAAGGACCACTCATCGTTGTCGCCACGGCTGTAGGTTTTCGCGCTTGTATCTTTGTATGCAATACCGTTGTCATAACCCCATTTCTCATCCCACTTCGCATAGGTTGCGAACACACGGATAGCTGGACGGGACCAGATGCTGTCGCCCGCCTGCCACTGTTGCGCCAGGGTGATTTTGTACTGGTTGTTGGTGTCGCCCGTTTTCTGGGACTTGACGTTGTCGTAACCCACTTCCATCAGGGTGCTCATGATTGGCGTCCATTTGTACATAGGACGAACGCCGACGGTCCACCACTTGGTGCCGTTGCCATCATCACGGTCGATATTCTGGTACATACCGACGTACATCAGGTCAACTTTCTCACCCAGGGAGATTGCACCGTGGTCGAGAACACGCCACATGTCACCGTTGTTGTTGATTCTGTTATCTACAGCACCAATTTCGGCATCTTTATCGTAGTCGTTACCCGTGAAGGAACCCTGAGACAGACCTTTACCCTGGGTAGTCATCGCATCAGTAGCGTACTGAACAACAAACTTGTTGTAGCCCTTCAGCATGCTCTGGGTATGTTCAGCGGTGAACATCCAGCCATCTTTAGAAGCGCCATCTGCAAAGCTATAGCCGTCAGTTTTGTTTGCACGACCGTAGTCAACACCCAGTTCCAGCACGCCGTCCGGGTTGGTTTCAAGGCCAGCTAAACGGACGTCGAATACGTCGTTCGCGGTGTCTTTGTATTTGCTATAGGTATCGTTGCTGGTGAAGATGTAAGAACCGCCAGCTTCCTGAGAACGAGTCGCTGCCAGAGACAGTTTACCGAAGCCCAGGTCAACGTTTTCGATACCGGCACCAGGACCAGAAATATCCCAGTAGTAGAAGTCGATCATGTGAACGTCATGACGCTGGTAGAAGCGCTTACCGGCCCAGATGGTGGAGCCTGGCAGCCATTCAATCAGGTTTTTACCCTGGACGTTCGCTTCACGGAACGCAGGGTCAGTTGCTTCCCAGTCGTTCTGCTGTGCTACGGAGTAAGCCACGTTAGTGTCGAAGTAGAAGCTCTTATCGCCCTCTTTCCACACTTCCTGACCTAATTTAATTTCGGCGTAGGTTTCACATTCGTTACCAAGACGGTATTTACTGCCGGCACCAGTTGCCTGGAAGCACTGTTGTTCACCGCCGCTGCCCGTCCAGCCAATGCCGGAACGCGCGTAACCATGGAAATCTACGGCCATTGCCTGAGCAGACATAATGCCTGCTGCGACGGCAACCGCCACGGGGAGTTTGCGCAGAGTAATCATCATTCTATCTCCTGAGATCATTGCTTTTCTTGAACATTCCACCCTTCTCGCCTTATCGCTGGCGACGTAAGAGCTTCATGCTTGTTTTGTTTTATGGGACTTCTTTAAACGCCTGGCTCTTGGTGCAGCCGACGACATGCGGTGCCATCCTCACGGAACAGGTGGCAGCGCTCTGGCGGCAAGCCGATAGCGAATGTGGCTCCCTCTTCGACCAACACCACGTCGTTCTGGCGGTAAACCAGGTTTTGACGGATGGCAGGGATCTGGATATGAATTTGCGTTTCGTGACCAAGCTGCTCGACAACATTGACCACCCCTTCCAGCGTCACATCGGCGATGTGGCTCGGCAGCAGGTGTTCCGGGCGAATACCCAGCGACATGTTGGCGCCAACCTGAACGTTGTTACTCTCCACCGGTAGCCAGATCTGCTGACGGTTCGGCAGCTCGACCTGTACCTGGTCGATGGCGGTGGCGGTGACTTTGACCGGCAGGAAGTTCATCTTCGGCGAGCCAATGAAGCCCGCAACGAAGCGGTCTGCCGGGTAGTGATAGAGTTCCAGAGGCTTACCGACCTGCGCGACGCGACCGGCGTCCAGCACCACGATTTTGTCGGCCAGCGTCATGGCTTCGACCTGATCGTGGGTGACGTAAATCATCGTGCGGCCCAGACGTTTGTGCAGGCGGGAGATTTCAATACGCATCTGCACGCGCAGTGCGGCGTCCAGGTTAGAAAGAGGTTCATCCAGCAGGAACACGCGCGGCTCGGCCACCAGCGTACGACCAATCGCCACGCGCTGGCGCTGGCCGCCGGACAGGGCTTTCGGTTTACGTTCCAGAAGATGGGCTAACTGCAGCACTTCGGCGACCTGGGTCACGCGCTGGTTGATAATCTCTTTTTTGGCACCGGCCAGCTTCAGGCCAAAGGACATGTTTTCGGCGACGGACAGATGGGGATACAGCGCGTAAGACTGGAATACCATGCCCACGCCGCGTTCGGCGGGCGGGATCTCGTTCATGCGGGTTTCACCAATGAACAAATCACCGCTGGTGATGGTTTCGAGGCCCGCGATCATACGCAGCAGCGTCGATTTACCGCAGCCGGATGGCCCGACAAACACCACGAACTCCCCTTCCTGGATATCGAGGTTGATATCTTTTGATACCACCACGTCGCCCCAGGCTTTCGTTACATTGCGTAGCTGTACGTTCGCCATGCCCTTCTCCCTCGTTACAACTTGTCACCAACAGAAACATTCAAGATGGGCTGACTATGCCGTACACATCAACTTGGTGAATCCTCCACCCCCCCGGTTTTTTATGGGGGAGGAGACGGGAGGATGAGAAGGCGCGCTCTGCCCCCGATGACATCTCATCAAAACGAAAATCGTGATGGGGCCTACAAAAAACGGCGCTTTTTTTTGTGCGCCAAGACGCATAACGGGGATTTATGTTACGGAGATCACACTACAGACCCCCAGGGCGTAGACTCCAGGAGGATGGAAAGGGGTTGCTAAAAAAGGAAACTCATCGACGTTAAACCACCTCTGTGTATCCACAAGTACATAACCTGGAAAGGACGGGATATATGAAAATTAAAACTGGCGCTCGCATCCTCGCGCTGTCCGCATTGACCACGATGATGTTTTCCGCCTCAGCCCTGGCAAAAATTGAAGAGGGAAAACTGGTTATCTGGATCAACGGCGACAAAGGCTATAACGGCCTGGCCGAGGTAGGTAAGAAATTTGAGAAAGACACGGGGATTAAAGTCACCGTAGAACACCCAGATAAACTGGAAGAAAAATTCCCGCAGGTGGCAGCGACCGGCGATGGCCCGGACATCATCTTCTGGGCACATGACCGCTTTGGCGGCTACGCACAGTCTGGCCTGCTGGCAGAAGTCACCCCGGACAAAGCGTTCCAGGACAAGCTCTACCCGTTCACCTGGGATGCCGTTCGCTACAACGGCAAGCTGATCGCTTACCCAATCGCGGTTGAAGCGCTGTCGCTGATTTACAACAAAGACCTCGTGCCAAATCCACCGAAAACCTGGGAAGAGATCCCGGCGCTGGATAAGACGCTGAAAGCGAAAGGCAAATCTGCGTTGATGTTCAACCTGCAAGAGCCGTACTTCACCTGGCCGCTGATTGCTGCCGACGGTGGTTACGCGTTCAAGTTTGAAAACGGCAAATATGACGTGAAAGACGTGGGCGTGGACAACGCTGGCGCGAAAGCGGGCCTGACCTTCCTGGTTGACCTTATCAAGAATAAACACATGAATGCGGATACCGACTACTCCATCGCAGAAGCGGCCTTCAACAAGGGCGAAACGGCGATGACCATCAACGGTCCGTGGGCGTGGTCCAACATCGACAAGAGCAAAGTTAACTACGGCGTCACGCTGCTGCCAACCTTCAAAGGCAAGCCGTCTAAACCGTTCGTTGGCGTACTGAGCGCCGGTATCAACGCGGCAAGCCCGAACAAAGAGCTGGCGAAAGAGTTCCTCGAAAACTACCTGCTGACCGACCAGGGTCTGGAAGAAGTGAACAAGGACAAACCGCTGGGCGCCGTTGCGCTGAAATCCTTCCAGGATACCTTAGCGAAAGACCCACGCATCGCGGCCACCATGGATAACGCCCAGAAAGGCGAAATCATGCCGAACATCCCACAGATGTCCGCTTTCTGGTATGCCGTTCGTACCGCGGTCATCAACGCCGCTAGCGGTCGTCAGACCGTCGATGCTGCGCTGAAGGACGCGCAGGGTCGTATCACCAAGTAATGTTTTTATCCCCTCTCCCTCAGGGAGAGGGTTAGGGTGAGGGTTGTGTTGCAACATCCGCCCTCACCCCGACCCTCTCCCCCAGGAGAGGGAGAAAAGCTCAAACGCTGTAGAGGAATATCCCCATGGATGTCATTAAAAAGAAACATTGGTGGCAAAGCGACACGCTGAAGTGGTCAGTGATTGGTCTGCTGGGCCTGCTGGTGGGTTACCTTGTAGTTTTAATGTACGCACAAGGGGAGTACCTGTTCGCCATCATGACGCTGATCTTAAGCTCAGCGGGCCTGTATATTTTCGCCAACCGTAAAACCTACGCCTGGCGCTACGTTTACCCTGGCATGGCCGGGATGGGGCTGTTCGTCCTCTTCCCACTGATCTGTACCATCGCCATCGCCTTTACCAACTACAGCAGCACCAACCAGCTCACCTTCGAACGCGCCCAGCAGGTGCTGATGGATCGTTCTTATCAGGCGGGCAAAACCTACAACTTCAGCCTGTTCCCGGCGGGTGATGAGTGGCAACTGGCCCTCACCGACGGCGAGAGCGGCAAAAATTATCTCTCCGACAGCTTTAAGATTGGCGGCGAGCAGAAGCTGCAGTTGAAAGAGACGGAAGCGCTGCCGACCGGCGAGCGTGCGCAGCTTCGCGTGATCACCCAAAACCGTCAGGCGCTGAACCAGCTGACCGCCGTGCTGCCGGATGAAAGCAAAGTCACCATGAGCTCGTTGCGCCAGTTCTCCGGCACCCAGCCGCTCTACACTCTGGCCGATGATGGCCTGCTGACCAACAACCAGAGCGGCGTGAAATACCGTCCTAACAACGACGTCGGTTTCTACCAGACGGTGAATGCCGATGGTTCCTGGGGCGATGAGAAGCTGAGCCCGGGCTATACCGTCGGTATTGGCTGGGACAACTTCACCCGCGTCTTTACCGACGAAGGCATCCAGAAGCCGTTCTTCGCTATCTTCGTCTGGACGGTGGTCTTCTCGGTGCTGACCGTGATCCTGACCGTCGCCGTCGGCATGGTGCTGGCCTGCCTTGTACAGTGGGAATCGCTGAAGGGCAAGGCCATCTACCGCGTGCTGTTGATTCTGCCGTACGCCGTACCGTCGTTTATCTCGATTCTGATTTTCAAAGGGCTGTTCAACCAGAGCTTTGGTGAAATCAACATGATGCTGAGCGCGCTGTTCGGTATCAAACCGGCCTGGTTTAGCGACCCAACCACCGCGCGTTCGATGATTGTGATCGTCAACACCTGGCTCGGCTACCCGTACATGATGATCCTGTGCATGGGCCTGCTGAAGGCAATTCCGGATGACCTGTATGAAGCCTCGGCAATGGATGGCGCGGGCCCGTTCCAGAACTTCTTTAAGATTACGTTACCGCTGCTGATTAAGCCGCTGACGCCGCTGATGATCGCCAGCTTCGCCTTTAACTTTAACAACTTCGTGCTGATTCAGCTGTTGACCAACGGCGGACCGGACCGTCTCGGCACCACCACGCCAGCCGGCTATACCGACCTGCTGGTGAGCTATACCTACCGTATCGCCTTTGAAGGCGGCGGCGGCCAGGACTTCGGTCTGGCGGCAGCGATTGCGACGCTTATCTTCCTGCTGGTCGGTGCGCTTGCGATAGTGAACCTGAAAGCCACGCGCATGAAGTTTGATTAAGGGAGACTCGAACATGGCTATGGTACAACCCAAATCTCAGAAACTGCGTCTCTTTACCACGCACCTTCTGCTGCTCGTTTTCATTGCGGCGATTATGTTCCCGCTGCTGATGGTTATCGCCATTTCGCTGCGCGAAGGTAACTTCGCCACCGGCAGCCTGATCCCGGAGAACATCTCCTGGGAGCACTGGAAGCTGGCGCTGGGCTTTAGCGTTGAACATGCGGACGGCCGCGTGACGCCGCCGCCGTTCCCGGTCCTGTTGTGGCTGTGGAACTCGGTGAAAATCGCCGGTATCACCGCGATTGGTATCGTGACGCTCTCCACT
Source organism: Kluyvera sp. 142486 (assembly GCF_046569695.1). Classification (NCBI taxonomy): domain Bacteria; kingdom Pseudomonadati; phylum Pseudomonadota; class Gammaproteobacteria; order Enterobacterales; family Enterobacteriaceae; genus Kluyvera; species Kluyvera sp. 142486. The sequence continues at coordinate 38,975 of NZ_JBKHUI010000013.1, read as the reverse complement.
ACCTGCGCCTATGCATTTGCCCGCATGCGCTTCCCGGGCAAAGCCACACTGCTCAAAGGGATGCTGATTTTCCAGATGTTCCCAGCGGTGCTGTCGCTGGTTGCCCTGTACGCGTTGTTTGACCGTCTGGGCCAGTACATTCCGTTTATCGGCCTGAACACCCACGGCGGGGTGATCTTCGCCTACCTCGGCGGTATCGCGCTGCACGTCTGGACGATTAAAGGCTATTTCGAAACGATTGATGGTTCTCTGGAAGAAGCGGCGGCGCTGGATGGCGCAACCCCTTGGCAGGCGTTCCGTCTGGTTCTGCTGCCGCTGTCGGTACCGATTCTGGCGGTGGTGTTTATCCTGTCGTTTATCGCCGCTATCACCGAAGTTCCGGTTGCATCACTGCTGCTGCGTGATGTGAACAGCTACACCCTGGCCGTTGGTATGCAGCAATACCTCAACCCGCAAAACTACCTGTGGGGCGACTTTGCCGCGGCGGCCGTACTTTCCGCTATCCCGATTACCGTGGTCTTCCTGCTGGCGCAGCGCTGGCTGGTGAATGGCCTGACGGCCGGGGGCGTGAAGGGCTAATTTTCATCAGCAATGCCACTGCTATTATCCTCAACTTGAACGTACCCTAACTTGTGACTGTTTGGCGCTCTTCGGAGCGCCCTTTTTTTTGTCGCAGGTAGCTCCGAGCCATTCCCGGCGGCGCTTCGCTTGGCCGGGCTACAGGGCCTGGTATTTGTAGGTCCGATAAGCGCAGCGCCATCGGGCAATCCAGCGCTGATTATTCTCGTTTAAGCCGCTTCGAGTTACACAGCCACAGCGTAATCACCAGCAGCAGAATAGCGGCGGAGTAAATCAGCACGTCCAGCGGTGATTTATGGTCGACGATAATCAGCCGCACAATCGCCGTAATGCCGATGTAGACAAAATAGCGCAGGGGAAAGTGAAAGCCTGACTGGAAGTACTTCACAATCAAGGCGATAAATTCAAAATAGAGGAAATAGACCACCAGCCCTTCCACCAGCTCGTACTTGCTGGTGCTTTCGGGGGCGAACAGCACGTCCGCCAGATGCAGCGTCTCTTTACCGAGGAAAACGACCAGGATCAGGCCAAGACTGAGCAGACCCAGGTTCAGCACGGTCTGCAGAATGGTGGAGATAAATTCCACGCGGGGACGAGATAGTGACGTCATGGCTAGCACCTCTTTCTCTGGGCCGGGATCTTTGTATAGCGCAGAAGTGTGATCCAGATCTACTTTTTTCGTGTATAACTTTATCTCTACCCACATCAAGCCAGTTAATTATCTATAAATTGAATATATATAAATAGAAATATAAATTGCATGAATGTTTATGATTAATAATTTTTTTTAGATGTTACTCGTCACGCTATTTCGTGTATTATCCATTTTTGTAATAATTAAACTTGGGCATCAGTATTAATCAGCGGATCGCATTTCAATGCAGGTATGATAATGAAAAAGATATTTAATAAAAGAATAATCAATAAACATATTGCCATTCCACTTTATTTTCAGATAAAGACTTTCATCGAAGACAATATTAAAAATGGACAATTAATTGAAGGCGATATGCTCCCTCCAGAAGATGAATTGTCAAAACTCCTGGATGTCAGCAGACCCACGGTAAGGCAAGCATTAAATGAGCTTTCAGCGGCCGGATATCTGGAAAGGAAAAGAGCGAAAGGAACCTGCGTTACGACCCCCAAAATTTATAATAACTATCTCAGTAAACTCGAAAGTTTCTATCATGAAATGGTTGATCAGGGCCAACAACCCGTCACAAAGGTATTATCATTATCTTTAGTAGAAAATGATGAAACTGTTGCGAACATTCTTGGCTGCAAGAGTGCAGTATATCTGGAGCGGGTTCGCTATATCGACCAGAAACCCGTCCTTTACATTGAATCATGGTTACCGGCTGCAATCTATAGCGGCCTTATCAAGGTTGATATGGAGAACAACTCCTTATATGACAAAATGAAGGAGTTAAAAAACCCTGTCGTGCGCGTAGAACGTCTGATCTCCGCCATCGCGGCGGAAACAAAAGATTCGCTCTTAATGGAAGTGCCGAGAAAATCTCCGCTGCTGCTATCAGTCACCACGGGTTATGATGTTAAGAATACTCCAGTTGAATACTCTATTGCTCGCTATAAAGGCAGCAGCCATAAATTCAAAATTGAATTACTAGTGTAAAACGTGATGCCAGGTATCACCTGACATCACACCCAAACCGAGAATCAATCATGCTTTATTAGCGTTAATGCATGCTTAAATACATTCTCACCATTCATCACACCATAATCACTCATATTGATTACATCACAATCAATACTATATTCTGCACAGATTGCCTTAGTAGTGCTTAGTTTATATCTCGCCTGTGGGCCAAGTAGAATAACATCAACGGCACTTTGTTTTAACGTTGATTCAATATCATTGACTGAAATTGCCCATATTGTCGCTTCAACGTCAATGGATTCCGCATATTTTTTCATTTTCGTGACTAACAGGCTGGTGGACATTCCAGCGGAACAACAAAGAAGAATATTGTACATAGCGCTACCTATTGATGACAATTTTTCATATTTTCGATTGCTGTTGAATAATCAACATCATCGCGAAATAGTCCTGAGGTGCCTGCGACAAAAATCCGAGCACCAGCTTCATAAAGCGGCGGGATGGTAGACAAGCTAATTGCTCCATCAACCGAAATTTTAATATCACGTGTCCCTAAAGAAATACCCTCGCTCAGTCTGGCGATTTTATCGATAGCGCCAGGGATAAACGTCTGCCCGGCAAAGCCAGGATCAACGGACATCACCAGCACATAGTCTATAATATCCATGACCTCTTCGATTACTGAGATAGACGTCCCCGGATTCAGCGCTACCCCCACTTTTTTACCGCATAACTTAATTTTCATTAACGTGCGATGAAGATGTGTGCAGGCTTCAGGGTGCACATAAATAATATCAGCACCGGCATCAGCAAAAAGTTGAATATAATCCTGTGGTTGGCTAATCATCAGATGCACTTCGGTTTCAATCCTGCTCATCTTCTTCACGGCCTGTAAATCGTGCAGTCCCAGGGAAAAATTGGGAACAAAAATGCCATCCATAACATCAATATGGAAATAGTCCGCACCGGCCGCCTCCAGACTTTTTATCTCATCAGCGAGATATGAGAGGTCAGCGCACATGATTGACGGAGATATTTTTATCATAATATTACCTATTATTTAGTAACGGCATCAGACTGCTTTCTTTTTTCAACATTCTCAAACATTCTGAAGAACGGGAAGTAAATAACGAGACCAAGGACAAACACGATTGCCTGAACGATAATAACTTTCCAATCCCCGGTGGAGAGAATCCCGCTAATAAACGGCGGCGTTGCCCATGGAACTCCAGCAAATGTACGAGAGATAAAGCCAATATCGGTTAGCAGATAAGCAACGGAGCACCCCAACGTTCCGGAAATGATAAATGGAATCATCAGGTAAATATTCATTGCCATTGGTAAACCAAAAACAATAGGTTCAATAATATTGAACATTGCGGCTGGAATAGAGGCAATGCTAATTGCCTTATAACCTTTAGAACGGGAAAACAGCATCAGGAACAGTAGCGGATAAATTGACGCGATCCAGATATAGCTAAAGTTAAAGGTTTCAGTCCAGATATGTGTCAGCGGCACACCGTCTAACTTCGCCTTGGCATTGCTGGCTAGCGATGCGGTGACGATTGGCGTCGTGATGGCAGACAGCAATGCTGGACCGTTAAGTCCAACTGACCATAAGATCATAGTGATCAGCATAATGATGGTAAATACACCGAAGCTATCAGCAGCAGACAGCAACGGCGTTAAAAAATTACTCATGAATGCTGGTAGGTCAATGTTCAGTACCGAGCGAATGAGCCACGATACGGTGATAATGACAAACAGCGGGATCAGTACTGTAAAGGCATTCCCAACGTTTGGTGGCACGCTCTCAGGCAGTCTGATAACAATCTTTGCATCCAGTAAAAACTTATAGAGTTTAATAGAGCAAAGACTGGTAACCATTGAGACAAACAGCCCCAGCGCACCAAAATATTGAACGGACAGCGTACCGTTGGTTGTCCCTTTGAAGGATATAAACAGGAACGTCAACAGACCAATCAAACCACACTGCTTTGTATTCAGGTCTAACTGTTCACCGTAGCTGCTGGAAATCGTCAATGCTGCATAGAACCCCACAAAACCAAGCGTCATCGAGTTTACGCTGTTCAACAACGGAACATAGGGCACTAATAATGGGACCAACGGCTGACCGCTATTACCCAACACTGGCATGCCGAAGATAGCGACAATTAAAAATAAACTACCAATAATGATAACCGGCATTACGGTTGTTAGACCATTCTGCACTGCTGCTACGGCTGGAATCTGGCTAAATCGAGCAAGTGGATCGGAGAGTTTCATAACAGAATCAGTAAATCTGTCAAAAATTCCGGGCTTCACTTTGGCCATTTCTTTTTCAGACATAAAACCTCCCTGGCAACAATTTTTATATTATTACCTTCTGCATTATTTAATTAGTTCACTGCATTATGATTGTTTATTTTCCGATGTTATCATTAGCGTAAAATCACCGGCAAAGTCTATACTGTGGCAATCAGCAATGATCACAAAGTTGTCACCGCAAGAAATGTTTTCACCGTTAATCATCCCCTTCCCTTTTGTCACCGTACATAGCCAATAGCGATCTTTCATCAGATGCCCAGAACCATGGCATAATAATTTTGATACCGAGAAAACGGTTTCCGTGCGATAGCTATCTAATTCATAGCCACTACCCTTTTGCGTGCTTTTTACCACGCTGTTTATTGCACTTTTAATTGCATCATCAGCAACATTATTAAGCACCTCTAATGCCTGTGATATATGCAGTTCGCGCTGCTGACAATGATTATCAGTACGCTCGTAATCATAAATTCGCCAGGTAAGATCCGTGGCCTGCTGAATTTCATAAACAATATTGCCTTTACCCAGGGCATGTATCATCCCTGCGGGGAGATAAACAAAACTATCCTTCTCTGCCGGAATGGTTTTAAAAAGCCCAGTAAAATCATTTTGCCCAATGCGATACAGCAGTTGTTCTTTTGAATCAGCACAATGCCCATAAACCAGAGAACTATTATTCACTTCAAGAAAGTACCAGGCTTCATTTTTCCCCGTATGGAAACCATATTTTTGCGCAGATACCTTATCCGGGTGCAACTGGATGCTCAGGTCAGCTTCCGGACCAACCAACGACACAATAAAAGGAAAATGCCGATACTGACTGTTGAAAAATTCCGGATGCCCCTCCCAGATATCATGCAATGTCATGCCCGACAGCGGCAAAGTGACGCAGATATTGCTCAGGCCGTCAGGCTGATCGGCAAAGGCCCAGGCCTGCCCGACATCATCCGTCATTTCTGGATAATGAAAGTAGTCTTTAACGGTGGTTCCACCCCATACCGTTTTGCGCCCAATAGGCGTGAAAAAAATCAGCTCAGGCTTCATCAAGCTGCGCTCCATGGCTATTGATAACCGACTGGTACCAGTACCATGATTTTTTTGGCGTTCTGCGCAGACAGCCATTTTGATCGGGCATGGTATCAATACGAACAAAGCCATAGCGCTTACGCATTTCTTTATGGCTGCTTAGAAAATCAATCGGTGACCAGGCTAAATAGCCAATAATATCAACGCCATCATACTGCATAGCCTGGTAGACGCTTTGCAGGTGATCGCGATGATACTGAATACGAACATCGTCGCTGACAAACTGATTTTCATCCGGAGTTTCCAGAAGCGCGATGCCGTTCTCAACAATGAAAATAGGCTTGTTATAGCGCTGGTAGACGGCAGACAGCACCGTCCTGAAACCAACAGGGTCGATAGCCCAACCCCACTCCGTCGCTTTCAGGCACTCGCTGACTTCAACCGGTTGATCAAAAATAATCGCGTCTTCCATCGCGATCACGCTGTCTTTTTTAACGCCGCGGATAGTATTCGTTTGATAGTAACTAATGGAAAGGTAGTCGAGTTTCTCTGCCGCTTGCTTAATATCGGCCAACCCATCGATATCCAGCGACATTCCCCGATTTTCCAGAAATTTAAGATAATAAGCAGGATACTCACCGGAAGTCATCACATCAAAGGTCAACCACAGATGGTAAGTATTATGGATATGGCTAGCCAAAACATCTTCGGGAGCAGAAGTCGCAGGGACAACCCACGGTGTATTTGTCATACCTGACACTTTGGCATCGGGTATTGCAGATTTGATGGTTAATACTGCACGGGCGTGGGCCACCTGCGTGTTATGAACGATAGTTTTAAAGAAAACAGATTGTTCAACGTTAGCTGGTCGTATTGCCCCAGCGACAAGCCCTGGATGGAATGGGGCAAGATTCATCTCATTGTAGGTGATCCAATACTTCACCTTGCTCTTTAATCTTTCGACGACAATACCAACATGTCTGATATAGAAATCGATAACCTGCTTGTTATAGAAACCATTGTATTCTTTCGCAAGGTTATCTGGCATATCAAAATGTACTAGTGAAACAACTGGCTCAATTCCTGCAGCAATCAGTTCATCAACCATCTCTTCATAGAAACGTAGCCCAGGCTCATTTGGTTCCAGGTCATCACCGCGAGGATGAATGCGTGACCACACAACGGAAAATCGGTATGCCGTGAATCCCATATCTTTCATCAATTTGATATCTTCGCGATATTGATAATAATGATTTGATGCAAGTTCGCTGCTGTTAATAACCGTCTGACCGGATTCCAGAATAATGTCTTGCGTGTCGTAGACATTAAGTCCTTTACCATCAGTTAACCACGCCCCTTCGGCCTGAACGTTGCTGACAGCCCCGCCCCATAAAAAATTGGCAGGAAATTTAGTCATAAAAAACTCCTTTTCAAAAAGTGTGTTATTTCATTTGTAATTACATTATGACTTATAAAATCCATGGGTAATGAAAAGCAAGAGATTATTATCCAGTAAGTATTTTTTGAGAACGATTTCACAAATAATCGCCCTATGGCCGTACGTATAAATAGATGGGGGAAATAACACCTAAAAACATATTCAAATTATTGATGCTTATGTTACACCATCACCATCACAATTAATTTCAATATAAATTTTAAATGTATATTTGCCATTACATTTACCAATTAAATAAATCATCATTATGGTTCCCAGGTAAATTTCGCCGCAGGCCCGATAATACTGGGCCACTCAACGCATCTCTTAAACCCTGCGAGAGTGCACAATTCTTCCCCTTTCCGCTTACCCCTGCGCCTAACCTGCTGGCACAATCAGCCTCAATTTTTCATCTGGAATGGACGGCATATGCTCAGCATTCGTCAGGCAACCGCGGAAGACATTCCCCTGTTGAGCCACATGGGCTATACCAGCTATACCCACCATTTTGCTCATCTGTGGAAAAACACGGATGAGCTTCATCAGTTCCTCGCGCAGGAATATGGGCTAGCGGCGCTGCGCCAGTCGTTCGCCGAGGCGGGCAGCCACTGGCTGATTGCCTCCACGTCAACAGCGGTGGGCTTTGCGAAATACTCGCCGGGACAATACGTCGAGCCCGATGGTTTGTGCGGCACGCTGCTGCACAAACTCTATCTGATGCCGGGAGAAACGGGTCAACGGTTCGGCGAGCAGCTATTTTCTGAGGTCATCCGTCGTGCCAAAGCACAGCATGAAACGTCGCTGTGGCTTGAGGTGCTGGCAGATAACCCACAGGCGCGGAAGTTTTATGAACGCCTGGGAATGCAGCATATTAAGGACGTTCACTTCACCACCGCCACGCAGACCAGCACGCTGCATATTCTGGCAAAAACGCTCTGAGAGGATACGATGACCTCATTTCGTCCGGTCGCCACACGCAATGTCACCTGCGGGGAAAACGTGGTTATCTACGAACCCGCCAACCTCTATGACTGCACGCTTGGCGATAACGTGTTCGTCGGTCCATTTGTGGAGATTCAGGGCAATACGCGGATTGGCGACAACAGCAAAATCCAGTCGCACACCTTTATTTGCGAATACGTCACCGTCGGGTGCGACTGTTTTATTGGCCACGGGGTGATGTTTGCCAACGATATGTTCCGCGACGGAAAGCCCAACGCCGACCGCGAGAGTTGGGGGCGTATTACGATTGGCAATAACGTCTCTATTGGCAGCGGTGCGACCATCCTGGCCGTGTCGATTTGCGATGGCGTGGTGATTGGCGCGGGCAGCGTGGTGACCCGCTCCATTGAGGAGAAAGGGGTGTACGCCGGGAATCCGGCGCGGTTGTTACGGCGGCTATAACGCCTATGGAACCTAACGGCTCCCTCTCCCCTTTGGAGAGAGGGTTGGGGTGAGGGGCAACAGGCACAGAGCCGAAAAATCCCCGGCGGCGCTTCGCTTGGCCGGGCTACAGGGGGAACGTTATCTGAAGTTCTGGCTCTTATCGCCGGTCATGTTATACAGCTCGAACTTACGACCCAGCATCTGACCACCGTCACGCGTCAGCGGCGTCCAGCCAACGACCGCACGGCTGCGGGTTGGGCCGGAGGTGAAGAGATCCATTGGGATATTCACATAAACCCCTTTGGTGAACTCCCCTTCGCCATATTCGTCCGCCGAGACGTTGGTAATCGTGGCGTATGCACCAACCACAATGCCGCTGTCGAAGTGTTTTGAGATATCCAGCGTGCCGCCTTTATCCCCCGCCAGATACTGCCCGACGCTGGCTTTCACCAGCACATCCTGCGCGAACGACGGCGTCCAGTAGGCGGTCAGATGACCGGTTTTCACGCTGTAGTCGGTGAACTTCATCATGTCCTGCGCGCTGCGCCAGTCACGCTGCTTCACGTAGTTGGCGTTCAGACCAAAGGCCCAGTTGCTGTCCACCGGGCGATAGAGCACTTCCGCCCCCGCGCCGCCGTACATGGTTTCCAGATAGCCGCCGTAGACCTGGCCGTAGAAATCGTTGCCCAGATACTGGAAGTAGTTGGCCTGCAGGTTATTCACGTAAACGTCGTTTTCCACATATTCACGGATATGCGTACGCACGCGCGGCAGGGCTGAGTCCTTCGGTGGGTTGGTGTAGTTAAATTTGTCGTAGTTGTTCGCCACGTTGGCAAACAGGCTGCCGCTGGTCAGCAGGTGGTCGGTCACCCACCAGTCCGCCGAGCCCATTACGCCCACCTGGTACATATAGAAGCTTTCCGCCCCGCCGATAGACTGGCTCAGCACCGGGTCGATATGGAAATCAAAGCGCGATTTGTCGATGTACCAGCCCTGTTCGGTTTTCTCCGGCACGATTGGCGCGACACGTTTTTGCACCAGCGGCGTCTCCTGCCCCAACGGCTCACCGGCGAGATGTCGTTGCAGGCTCTCCACATCGGTTTCCGTGGTCACTTCCGGCAGATTGAGCCGCGTTTCGGTAATGCGGATCGTACGGATCCCTTCCGGAAGATCGTTGGCGATGATCCGATTGGCACGTTCGATCCCTTCCCGCGAGTCACGATACTTCACCTGCTCGCCGGTCACGTACAGCGTGTCGCCCTGCACCTGAATATTCGGCGCCGCAAAGCCCGCGTTGTACTTAAGCTGGGTGAGCTGATTTGCCACCACCGAATGCTGGAGAATCGGATCCTGCGGCTGAGGTCGATAGGTCGGGCGCGCGTTGTCGTTATAGGATGGACGTAGATCGTTAAAGTTGGTGCGCAGGGTAAAGCCGAACATCACCGTATTGCCGCGCTCGTAGCTCAGGTTCACGTCGGCCCAGTCGGTGACGCGATAAATAGCGCCAACGTTAATTTTACTCTTCTGATCGAGCTTGCCGGCAAAGTCCTGCTGATAGTTATTACCTTCATACTCCAGCTTCAGGCGCAGCGGCTGCCACGGCGTCTGGTACTCAATACCGCCAAAGTAAGCCGCCGGGCCGTGGAACATCTGGCTGCCGTCGACCGAACCCGCTTTACGATAGCTATTATCGCGATAGCAGTATTTGTCGCTGTAGGAGCAGAACGGGTTGGTGGCATTGCCGCTGGTGCCGAGGTAGCCCCAGCCTAAGCCGAGGGTAAAATCGAACGGCCCCCAGGCTTTACTGGCGACAATATATTCCGAGTCAAACAGGCCGGTACCGCCGATATCGCGCGCCCCGACCGCCACCTGCGGCATCCAGTAGCTCTCTTCCCACAGGCGCAGCTTCACGTCGAAGGCTTTATCTTTGTAGGTTTGCGAGCCAGAGAAAGCCTCCACGCTACTGTAGTCTTTGGTGCGCACGTCGGTATAGCGCAGCGTGGTTTCAAGCCATGGGAAAAGCTGGACAGAGGCGGAGTAATAACGGTACTGATCGTTATCGCGATAGTTCAGGCTGAACTCACCGTCACGCGCCATGCGTGCCGTTGGGGTTTGCAGCAGGCCTACGCCACCAAAGTCTGACTGCGAGGGGCCAATCGGCGCGGGATAAGTTTCCGCATGGCAAGCCGCGCTGACCGATAGGGCCAGCAGGCTGTAAAGACAGGTTTTTTTCATTATTCAGGTCTCCGCTGCGACAGGGAGCGAAGGATTTCAGCATTCAGCGCGTCGTATTTATTCGTCCACAATGAGTCGGCAAAGCCGACAAACAGGATGCTGCCGGGCATCGGTTCGATGTGCCGTTTATTCCAGTACGCCACCGGCGCTTTTTGCGTGCGACCGTCCGGGTAAATCACCCAGGCATAGCTGCGATCCGCACCGCTGAGCAGGCTGACATCATCAAGGTAGCTGGCGGCATCGCGCCCCGGCGTGAAGGGAATTTTTCCCGGTTTATCCACCAGTCCCACCAGCGTAATGGTGGAAGGTTCGCGCCCCAGCCACAGGGTGTAATTGCCTTCGAGCGGCGGGTTGTTCTTGCTATGAACCCGCACGGTGTCAGGGTCCAGCGGCACCAGTAAACGCCCGGTCACCGGGATGGCCTGCAGTTGGTTGCGTAGGGCATTAATCGCTCCCGCCTCGCTGCCGCCCTGATCCGCCGCCAGCGCGGCCAGTTCTGCCAGCAGCGCCTGATGTTCACGCTCGGCTTTAGCGGTTGCCAGCGGGGAGGTGATTGCTGCGCCGGGCCACCAGCTTCCCGCCAGCCTCGGTTGCCCCACCAGGTCGGCCAGCCGTTCGGCATGGGTTAAGGTCAGCGGCTTTTCAACGCCCGCCATATGAACCTCGATGGTGCCTGCCGCCAGGGCGGCAAAGGAGATAGCGCTTAGCATGGCGGCGATAATTAACGGTTTTTTCATGATTTCGCCGCCTTGATAAGCGTAGTTTTCACCGGGAACGTCCCTGCGCCGAGGTACTGTTCCGACTGGCGAATTTGACCTTCGCTGTCGACCCAGTAGCGGTTGCGCCAGCTCGTTTCAGAGGTAGTCACCTCCTCTTCCAGCACGCGTACGGCGGTGTTCTGGCCTGCCATGCTCAGCGTGTCGTTATCGTCCCAGTGGAAGGTGGAGGTAGCGGTGGCATAGCGCACCTGCTGGTGCTCGGTCCAGCCCATCGTCCGCGTCCAGCGCGCGCCGTCGGTAATCTGGTTCGGGCGAGCTAGAGGATCGTTGTCGAGGTTATTCACCGTGAGCAGGTTGTCGCCCCCCAGTTGCGTTTTCACCAGCCGTCCATGCTGGGTGACCAGCATTGCCCGGTCCTGCGTCAGCCATTTTTGCTGGCCGTTTTCGGAATACGCTAGCACCACGAAGATCTGCGGGCCGCCGTTGAGCTGCATATATTGGCTGGCGTAGGGCATGGTCTGGATTTCGTCGTCGGTAAGCTGTACGCCCGACTCGCCAGATACGCTTTGCCAAAGCGATTTCCCCAGCCCCTTGGTGCTGGGTGAACACGCCTGAAGCAACAGGCAAATAAGGGGAATAACAAGTCGCTTCACGACGCTTCTCCAGGGGTAAAATAACCACACCGAAGTGTGGTTAGGATTAACGTACCGATTATTACTGGGTACGGGTGGTCGTTGTCGTGCTGGTCGTGGTGGTGGTCCCGGTGTTGGAACCATCGCCGCCAGCCGCTGCCAGCGCCATACCGACCGCGGAACTCACGGTGCTGGCGCTGGTGGCAGTTGAACTCCCGGCCGACACGGACGTTGCTGCTGCGCCAGCCGCTTCACCGGTTTCAATAGGTGCCGCGCTGGCGCTTGCCGCAGCAAACGCCGATATGGCAAAAATGCCATAGAGGATTTTCTTCATGCTTATTCCCTTCATTAGATGAATGGAGATGTACCTGAGAATACTCAGGCGTCATCGAGTATACACAACCAAATGAATGGAATTCGGTGATGGGAAATAGGGAAAGGTTTTTTCGGAAAATATGAAAGTGAAAGATAAGAAAATAAAATATCAATAAATAACAATGTGTTAATTATTAAATTGAGAATGGCAATATACGGTTAATCCGAAACAGATGTCTGGGATAGGTGATATTTAGGATTATGCTCAATATCAATATAATTCAGAAATCGAAGATATACGGAATTATCTGACAAAAAAATGCCGGCATTACGCCGGCATTGAAAAATATATAACCTTACGCGCGCCAGGATTTATAACGGTTGATCAGGCCGTTGGTAGAGCTATCGTGGCTGTCGATGGCTTTATCATCATTCAGCTCCGGCAGGATGCGGTTAGCCAGCTGTTTACCCAGCTCTACGCCCCATTGGTCGAAGGTGAAGATGTTCAGGATAGCGCCCTGAGTGAAGATTTTGTGCTCGTAAAGGGCAATCAGCGCCCCCAGGCTGTACGGGGTAATTTCGCGCAGCAGGATGGAGTTGGTTGGGCGGTTGCCTTCGAACACTTTGAACGGCACTACGTAGTCCAGGGTTGCGGGATCTTTACCCTGGTCACGGTATTCCTGCTCAACCACTTCGCGAGATTTACCAAACGCCAGCGCTTCGGTCTGGGCGAAGAAGTTAGACAACAGCTTCGGATGGTGGTCAGTCAGCGGGTTGTGGGTGATCGCTGGGGCGATGAAATCGCACGGTACGATTTTGGTGCCCTGGTGAATCAGCTGATAGAACGCGTGCTGGCCGTTGGTGCCCGGCTCGCCCCAGATGATTGGGCCAGTCTGGTGGTCAACTTTGTTGCCGTTACGGTCAACGTACTTACCGTTGGACTCCATGTTGCCCTGCTGGAAGTACGCGGCAAAGCGGTGCATGTACTGGTCGTACGGCAGAATCGCTTCAGTTTCGGTACCGTAAAAATTGTTGTACCAGATGCCGATCAGCGCCAGCAGTACCGGCAGGTTTTTCTCCGCTGGGGTGGTGGAGAAGTGCTTGTCCATCGCGTGCGCGCCGGAGAGCAGTTCAACGAAGTTGTCGTAGCCTACGGACAGGATGATAGACAGACCAATTGCGGACCACAGAGAGTAACGACCGCCAACCCAGTCCCAGAACTCGAACATGTTGGCCGTATCAATACCGAATTCAGATACTGCTTTACCGTTGGTAGACAGCGCGGCGAAGTGTTTCGCCACGTGCTTCTGGTCGCCCGCGCTTGCCAGGAACCAGTCGCGCGCGCTGTGGGCGTTGGTCATAGTTTCCTGGGTGGTGAAGGTTTTAGAAGCGACCAGGAACAGCGTGGTTTCTGGGTTCAGGTTTTTCAGCGCTTCGGCGATGTGGGTACCATCGACGTTAGAGACGAAGTGCATGTTCAGATGGTTTTTGTACGGACGCAGCGCTTCGGTCACCATGAATGGGCCGAGGTCGGAGCCGCCGATACCGATGTTCACCACGTCGGTGATGGATTTGCCGGTATAGCCTTTCCACTGACCGGAGATGATCGCTTCAGAGAAGGCTTTCATTTTCTCCAGCACCGCGTTCACTTCCGGCATCACGTCTTTGCCATCAACGATAATCGGGGTATTGCTGCGGTTACGCAGCGCCACGTGCAGCACGGCACGGTCTTCGGTGCGGTTAATCTTCTCGCCGGAGAACATGGACTTAATCGCGCCGCTCAGATCGGTCTCTTTGGCCAGATCCAGCAGTTTTGCCAGGGTCTCTTCGGTAATGCGGTTTTTGGAGAAATCGACCAGCATCTGATCGTCGAAGGTGGCGGAAAACTTGCTGAAACGGTCGCTATCTTTAGCGAACAGTTCCGCAATGGTCACGTCCTTCATGGTATCGAAGTGTTTTTGTAGTGCCTGCCACGCAGCGGTCTGCGTTGGGTTGATGTTTTTCATTAGCAATACCCTTCTGATTTAAGAATCAAACTGCCCTCGATTGTAGCGCCTGTCACAAAAAATTGTGATGGTTTTAATGTTATCCCCCCTAAGGCTGACAAAATCGCGCAGAAAACAGACAAAAGTATAGCCTTTATAAGCCCCGTTTCTGTGGGGCTCGCCTGCATGAAAAATCCGCATAACCCCAGCGTTGACAAGGTACCCGCTAACCCTTTATTTATAAACGTACTACCTGCGCATGCGCAGGCCAGAAGAGGCGCGTTGCCCAGGTAAAGGGTGTGGGAGGAACCAATCCTGTGAAAACACCTGAGGGGGAGCAACGCCGAGATGCGTGAACAACAGGTTGCGTTCACCATCGGCTGCAGGGGCTGAATCCCCTGGGTTGTCACCAGAAACGTTCGCAGTCGGGCGTTTCGCAAGTGGTGGAGCACTTCTGGGTGAAATCGTAGTTGTTTATCGCTCTGCGCCCACCCGTCTTTCGCTCTTCCCTTGTGCCAAGGCTGAATAATTTGGTCCGGTTTATCTGAACCTGGCCTCCCCTGACACGAGGTTATTATGACAGCATTAGTCGTCGCCAAATTTGGTGGCACCAGCGTGGCCGATTTTGACGCCATGAACCGTAGCGCCGATGTGGTGCTCTCCGACGCCAACGTCCGCGTGGTTGTGCTGTCTGCTTCGGCGGGCGTCACCAACCTGCTGGTTGCCCTGGCCGAAGGGCTGGAGCCAGCCGATCGCCAGGCCAAACTGGAGGCCATCCGCGCCATTCAGTACGCCGTGCTTGAACGCCTGGCAAACCCTGCCGTTATCCGCGATGAAATCGAACGCCTGCTGGAAAATCTGGGTACGCTGGCAGAAGCCGCTTCTCTGGCAACCTCTACCGCCCTGACCGATGAACTTGTCAGCCATGGTGAGCTGATGTCCACCCTGCTGTTTGTCGAAATTCTGCGTGAGCGCAACGTGCAGGCACAGTGGTTTGACGTGCGTAAAGTGATGCGCACCAGCGACCGCTTTGGCCGCGCCGAGCCGGACGTTGCCGCGCTGGCCGAACTGGCCACCCAGCAGCTGGCTCCGCGCCTCGACGAAGGTCTGGTGATCACCCAGGGCTTTATCGGCAGCGAAAGCAAAGGCCGCACCACCACGCTTGGCCGTGGCGGTAGCGACTACACCGCCGCGCTGTTGGGCGAAGCGCTGCATGCGACCCGTGTCGATATCTGGACTGACGTGCCGGGCATCTACACCACCGACCCGCGCGTAGTGCCAGCGGCAAAACGTATTGATGAAATCGCCTTTGAAGAGGCCGCTGAACTGGCGACCTTTGGCGCGAAAGTGCTGCACCCGGCGACCCTGCTGCCCGCCGTTCGCAGCGATATTCCTGTGTTCGTCGGCTCCAGTAAAGATCCGAAAGCGGGCGGCACCATGGTCTGCAATAAAACCGCTAACCCACCGCTGTTCCGTGCGCTGGCGCTGCGCCGCAAGCAGACCCTGCTGACCCTGCACAGCCTGAACATGCTGCACTCCCGCGGCTTCCTGGCGGAAGTGTTCGGCATTCTGGCGCGCCACAGCATCTCCGTAGATCTGATCACTACCTCTGAAGTCAGCGTTGCACTGACGCTGGATACCACCGGTTCAACCTCTACCGGCGATACCCTGCTGACGCAGTCGCTGCTGATGGAGCTGTCGGCACTGTGCCGCGTCGAAGTGGAAGAGAACCTGGCGCTGGTGGCGTTGATTGGTAACAACCTGTCGAAAGCCTGCGGCGTGGGCAAAGAGGTGTTTGGCGTGCTTGAGCCGTTCAACATCCGCATGATTTGCTATGGCGCATCCAGCTATAACCTGTGCTTCCTGGTGCCGGGCGCAGAAGCTGAGCAGGTGGTGCAGAAACTTCACCATAACCTGTTTGAGTGACAAAAAAGCCGGATAGTAAAATACCTATCCGGCCTACCGTTGTTGATCCCCGCCCGATAGCCTTCCGCCATCGGGCCATCTCCCCCTCATCGCATCACCGTCGACATCAGCAATTGATCTAACTCCCTGACGTCACCTTCACGGCTATCGGGCAGCGCAGGCGGCGTTTCCCCTCGCGCCAGTTCAGCATGGATAAACGCATGCAGCAGGGGGCGACGCAGGCCATACATCGCCTCACCGGCCCGCTGTTTACGCTCAAGCAGTTCATCTATCTCCTGGCGCAGCGGCGCATCCAGCTCACTTCCTGCCAGCAACTCCGCAAAGCGCATAGGCGGTACACCTTTCCCCGCCTCAACCCAACGCACGGCCAGCAGCGGACGCAGAACATAGAAGTATTTTTTTAGTCTGACCTCTTCCCCCTGCAGATAGCCACGGAAGTTTTTCCGCGCCATCGAATAGTAGTGCCAGCGGGCGCGCAGCGGAGAAAACCATTTTGGCACCAGCGCTTTTAGCGCCGAGACCGTGGCCTCATCCTGCTGATAGACCACCGGTGAATCCAGCCACTCGATAAGCGTCGGGTTAGCGCCTTTCAGTAAACCCAGTGCTTTACGCCACTCCCAGCCGCAGACGTCCAGCTCATCATCGATAGGCAGCTCAATAACATCCCGCGGGGCTTCAACCCGCAGGTACCATTCCGGTGGGTGGACGTACAAAAATCGCACATCATAGTCGCTGTCGGGTGAAGCGAATCCCCAGCCGCGGCTGCCGGATTCACAGGCATAAAGCACCCTCACGTTGTAGCGCTGCTCCACCATTTTTAGCTGCATCAACACCCGCTCGCGCATAGCCGTATCGACGCCATTTTCTCGCATCATTGTCATTATCCTTTTATGTTCACAAGGCCGTGCAGAACCTGGTCCAGACCACCGAATACCGAGATTTTATCAATACGCTCCGCCACTCTTTCGAGGGTTTCCAGCTCTTTTAAACGCAGCGCCACCGGGTTGTTTTCCATCACCTTCGCCGTGTTCAGCAACGAGCGAGTGGCTGCGGTTTCTTCACGTCGACGAATCACGTTGGCCTGCGCCGATTTTTCGGCTTCAACCAGTTGCGACAAAATGGTTTTCATATCGCCAGGCAGAACGATATCCTTCACGCCCAACGAAGCGACCTCAATACCAAACGGCGCCACGCGATTC
Organism: Kluyvera sp. 142486; assembly: GCF_046569695.1. Taxonomy (NCBI): domain Bacteria; kingdom Pseudomonadati; phylum Pseudomonadota; class Gammaproteobacteria; order Enterobacterales; family Enterobacteriaceae; genus Kluyvera; species Kluyvera sp. 142486. The sequence continues at coordinate 21,589 of NZ_JBKHUI010000013.1, read as the reverse complement.
TGCACCTGCGTGCTCACCACCTCGTCAATAACCTGCTTATCTTCCAGCAGCTCATCCAACGTTCGCGTCCCTACCGCTTCACGCAGCGCAAACTGCAATTCACGGTACAGATGCTCTACCGGTTTAGTCAGTTGACCAAACGCCTGCAGCACATCGTGATAACGCCAGTTCGCCGCCAGATTAAGACGCAGGTTGACCTTATCTTTGGTCAGGATCTCTTGCCCGCTCACTTCCAGCGCCTGCAAGCGAGTGTCGACGGTTTCCGCTTCGATCAGATGGTTCACCTTCCAGTAAGCCGTCAGACCCGGCTGCAGCAGCGGCTGTGTCTCGCCATCAATTTTGAGGACACCAACATGCCAGGCCGGAACCTGAACCGTTAATATCGCTTCGCGTCCTTTTACCGCACCGTTTCGGCGAGGTTGTAGTACGGCATTCATGATCTCCGCAGGCACCTGAACCTGGCGAGTATCCAGACGAACCAGTGCGAGTGCCTCGTCTGCACGCCAGTAGAGCCGACGCGTAGAGGGGGGTAATATCTCCTGTAAGATGCCGTTCACATACAGCGCCCCGGCTTCGGCATCGCTTAAATCAACGGCCAGGCAGTATTGCGCCACCCACTCAGGCTGGAATCGTCGTAAATAGGTCGCCAGCGCCTCCGGGACTTCACTACCATCGGTATTCACCACCAGCACGTCTGGCGTGTTAAACCAGGGCAAACGGTGTTCACCGGCTTCCATTACCCGCTCGTAATCGCCCTCGCGGGATACCAGGCCGAGCTGGCCTTTACGGATTGTAATTTTCTTCATCATGCTTTTTTTCCTTATTGAGTCAGGCGCGGGCGCAGGGGCGAAGCGGCAGGGGAATTCCCTTTTGCCTGCCGCACGGCATCGTTACCGGCAGCCTGTTTTGAGGTAGGCAAACTGCACCCCACCTCGTTATATACCTATGATTAACAACCAGTTTTCATCTGGAGAATGAAATTGGGAATCGAACCCATGGTGTGTCTTCGGCTGACGGAACACGTCGGGAATACAGCCACTGCCGTTCCTGAAGTGCCGGCGGGGTTTAACCCCCTGCGCTTTCAGCGTTGTTGACCTATCAGGTATTGCCAGAAGCGTGCCAGAAAGTAAAAATAGCGATATTAATTTTTAAATACCTGATTATTAATCATTTTATTTTCAACGCCAATATTAGCGATTGCCGTGACCCATTCGTTTTCTTATCTTTAAATATCGAAACTTATCTTTTTGGATAAACCATGAAAAAGCGGCGGGTAGTCATTGGCGTGCTGGGCACGGTGCTGGATAAGCGTGGGAAGCGGGCGAATCGGTTCAAAAAATGGCGCCCTACGGTCGGTATCTGCCAGCAGGCGGATTTCCCCATCGACCGGCTGGAGTTGCTCTATCAGCCACGCGATGAAAGCATGGCGCAAAGACTGATTGAAGATGTGGCCCTGCTTGCGCCCCATACCCACGTTCGGCCTCATGCGGTGACGATTAACGACCCATGGGATTTTGAAGAGGTATACGCCGCACTCCTCGACTTCGCGACCCACTATGCGTTTGATACCGAAAATGAAGAGTACCTGGTGCATATCACCACCGGTACCCACGTCGCGCAGATTTGCTGGTTCCTGCTCACCGAGGCGCGCTATCTCCCGGCTAGCCTGCTGCAATCGAGCCCGGCCCCAAGAGGTTCATCCGATGAGGCCGTCGCTGCGGGCGTCTGTTCGGTTATCGATCTGGATTTAAGCCGCTATGCCACCCTGACCAGCCGCTTCCAACGTGAGCAAGCGCAGTCCGTCTCTTTCCTGAAAGATGGTATTGATACCCGCAATGCAACCTTCAATACCCTTATCGACCGTATAGAACGGGTCGCGCTTCGTTCTGGCGATCCGATTCTGCTGACCGGCCCCACCGGGGCAGGGAAATCTTTCCTTGCGAAACGCATTTTCCAGCTGCGTCAATCTCGCCACCTGGTTGCCGGAAAACTGGTGGCGGTAAACTGCGCCACCCTGCGCGGCGATAACGCGATGTCGACGTTATTTGGCCATGTAAAAGGGGCATTTACCGGGGCGCTAACGCCACGCACCGGGCTATTGCGCGAAGCCGATGGCGGCGTGTTGTTTCTGGACGAGATCGCCGAACTGGGTCTCGATGAGCAGGCAATGCTGCTAAAAGCCATTGAAGAAAAAACCTTTTTCCCGTTTGGCGGGGATAAAGAGGTACACAGCGATTTCCAGTTGATTGCTGGCACCCACCGCGATATGCAGCAGTGGGTAGCAGAGGGCCGTTTCCGAGAAGATCTCTACGCGCGTATCAATATGTGGCGTTTTGCCCTTCCCGGCCTGGCGCAGCGGCGAGAAGATATCCCCCCCAATATCGAGTACGAACTACAGCGCTTTTCCAGCCTCAAACAGACGCAAATTCGCTTCGATAAAGAGGCCCGCGAGCGCTATCTGGCCTTTGCCTGTTCAAGCCAGGCACAATGGCGTGGCAACTTTCGTGAGCTCAGTTCCTCCATCGCGCGTATGGCCACGCTCGCCGAACAGGGCCGCATCACGCGAGCGTTGGTTGAAGAAGAGATCTTGCTGTTACAGGAGAGCTGGCAGACAGCGGGGCCGTCGCTGGAGCTGGAGGAAGAAATTGACCTGTTTGATCGGCGCCAGCTAGAAACGGTGCTCGAGGTATGCCGCCGTAGCGCATCGTTGTCAGAAGCGGGTCGTGAGCTGTTTGCCGTTTCCCGGCAGAAAAAAACCAAGCCGAATGATGCCGACCGATTACGTAAATATCTGGCGCGTTTTGGGCTGAGCTGGGAGAGCCTGCATCGCGGAACATGAACATAATTTGTTTGAATAATATTCCACCACGCGATAAACAATAGCTATAGCCGGGCTCGAACCCGGCTTTTTTATAACAACACAACACCAATATATCGCAAGGAATACAACATGCTCTCCGTCATCACCCGGCTGTTCCCGTTATGGGCGCTGCTGCTCTCTGTTATTGCCTACTTCACCCCCACCACCTTCACGCCTATCGGGCCGCTGGTTCCCTCGCTGCTAATGCTGATTATGTTCGGCATGGGCGTGCATCTAAAGGTGGACGATTTTAAACGCGTACTGTCGCGCCCCGCGCCGGTTGCGGCGGGAATTTTCCTGCACTATTTGGTGATGCCGCTCGCCGCGTGGCTGCTGGCGCTAGCTTTCCATATGCCGCCGGAGCTGTCCGCCGGGATGGTGTTGGTGGGCAGCGTCGCCAGCGGGACGGCGTCAAACGTGATGATCTTTCTGGCGAAGGGCGATGTGGCGCTGTCGGTCACCATCTCGTCCGTCTCCACGCTGGTTGGCGTAGTTGCCACGCCGCTGCTGACCCGTCTGTACGTCGATGCGCATATTCAGGTCGATGTGATGGGCATGCTGCTCAGCATTCTGCAGATTGTGGTGATCCCGATTGCTATGGGTCTGGTTATCCACCACCTGTTCCCACGCGTAGTAAAAGCGGTTGAGCCTTATCTGCCGGCGTTTTCGATGATCTGTATTCTGGCGATTATCAGCGCGGTGGTTGCTGGTTCCGCGTCGCATATTGCCTCCGTGGGCTTTATGGTGATCATCGCGGTCATTCTGCACAACACCATCGGCCTGCTCGGCGGTTACTGGGGTGGGCGTCTGTTTGGTTTTGATGAGTCGACCTGCCGCACGCTGGCGATTGAGGTCGGCATGCAGAACTCCGGGCTTGCCGCAGCGCTGGGGAAAATCTACTTCGGGCCGCTGGCCGCCCTGCCGGGCGCGCTGTTCTCCGTATGGCATAACCTGTCTGGGTCGCTGCTGGCGGGGTACTGGTCTGGGAAGCCTATCGAGCAGACAAAGCAAAAATAGAATCTGGCGGCGCTTCGCTTGACCGGGCTTGTAGGCCCGATAAGCGTAGCGCCATCGGGCAACATGACGCACATTGCCGGATGGCGGCGTAAACGCCTTATCCGGCCTACAAAGATATGCCCCTTTGCCGTACACTGGGTTAATTATCCGATTGAGGGCAACCCTTATGGCACTCCCCCGCATTACGCAAAAAGAGATGACCGAGCGCGAGCAGCGTGAACTGAAAACCCTGCTTGACCGCGCGCGCATTGCGCATGGCCGCCCGCTGTCCAACGCGGAAACCAATAGCGTGAAAAAGGAGTACATCGATAAGCTGATGGTTCAGCGCGAAGCCGAAGCGAAGAAAGCCCGCCAGGTGAAAAAACAGCAGGCTTATAAACCGGATAGCGAAAGTTCGTTTTCGTGGTCGGCGAACACGCCGACGCGCGGCAGGCGTTAACGGCCTTTCTTTTTACGTCCCGGTGCGGTGAAACGTTTACCGTTTCCATTCCCCGCCGGGCGCGCTGGTTTCTCGCTGGTCTTTTCCATCTTCACCACCGGGCGCTTGATGCCGGTGGTTTTTGGCCTGGACTTCACCTTCGGTTTCGCTTCCGAAGACGAGTTTTCAATCAGCTTGAACAAATCCACCAGCTCGTCATCGGTCAGGTCACGCCACTCACCCAGCGGGATCCCCGTCAGGCTGACGTTCATAATGCGAGTACGTTCCAGCCTGGTGACTTCAAAACCGAAGTGCTCGCACATACGGCGAATCTGACGGTTTAAGCCCTGCACCAGGGTAATACGGAAGACGAACGGTGCCTCTTTCTTCACCTTACACTTCTTCGTCACCGTACCCAGAATCGGTACGCCCGCGCCCATCCCACGAATAAACTCATCGGTAACCGGTTTGTCGACGGTAACCAGATACTCTTTCTCGTGGTCGTTGCCAGCACGCAGGATCTTGTTCACCAGGTCGCCGTGGTTGGTGAGGAAAATCAGCCCCTGGGAGTCTTTATCCAGACGGCCAATCGGGAAGATACGCTTGCTGTGGTTAACAAAATCCACAATGTTATCGCGCTCGCCGTCTTCGGTGGTACTGACGATACCAACGGGTTTGTTCAGCGCAATCAGCACCAGATCATCCGCTTCCCGCGGTTCAATCAATCGACCGTTAACCTTCACAACGTCGCCCGGCACGACCTGATCGCCAATCGTTGCGCGCTTGCCGTTGATAAAGACGTTGCCTTGTTCGATAAAGCGATCCGCTTCGCGACGCGAGCAGATGCCGCTTTCGCTGATGTATTTATTTAATCGGGTGGATGAGTCTGGCAGCATAAATTCTCCTGTAAAAGCGAAATATACCCTACCTTTCGGGTGAGAAAAAATAGTCCGCGACAAATCATTGTTTTCATCATGCCCTTTCTGCACAAAAGTGCACATCTCTGACCAGCGGCTTTACCGCAAATACGCTTGAACTCCCGACAGGACGGCGTTATACCAGATCGAGAACCCGTTTTTACGTTTTGCACATATGTGCAGGAGCCAGCCACTTTGATGGAAAACAGCGACGATATCCGCCTGATAGTGAAAATTGCCCAGCTTTATTACGAGCAGGAGATGACGCAGGCGCAAATCGCCCACGAACTAGGGATTTACCGCACCACCATCAGCCGCCTGCTCAAGCGCGGGCGCGAGCTGGGCGTGGTGACCATCGCCATCAACTATGACTACAACGATAGCCTGTGGCTGGAGGAGCGGCTGAAGCAGAAATTTGGCCTGAAAGAGGCCGTTGTCGCACCGCTGGAGAGCGAGGCCGGAGCTTATGGCGCGCAGCTGTTTGAACGACTGCTGACGCCCAACGCCGTGATAGGCTTCGGCTGGGGTCGCGCGGTCAGTGCGCTGGTCGAAGCGTTACCACAGTCCAGCCAACCCCACCCGCTGGTATGCGTGCCTATCGTTGGCGGGCCGTCCGGTAAGCTTCCGAGCCGCTATCACGTCAACACGCTGACCTACAGCGCCGCCACGCGACTCAAAGGCGAGTCGTATCTCGCTGATTTTCCGGCCCTGCTGGATAACCCGCTGATCCGCCGGGGCATCATGCAATCGCTGCACTTCCAGACGCTGGCCGACTACTGGCAGCGGCTGGACATCGCGGTGGTGGGCATCGGCTCACCCGCCATTCGCCATGCGGCCAACTGGCAGGCGTTTTACGGCAATGCGCAAAGCGATGAGCTGGAGGCGCTTCAGGTCGCAGGTGATATCTGCTCACGCTTTTTTGCTGGTAACGGCATACCCGTTGCCACCGCGATGCAGGAAAAAACGCTCGCCATTGAGCTCAAGACCTTAAAGCAGGCCCGCTATGTCATCGGTCTGGCGAGCGGTGAAGAGAAGCACGCCGCTATTCTTGGCGCGCTGCGCGGGCAGCATATCAATACGCTGGTCACCGACCGGGCCACCGCAGAATATTTAGTGCAGTAAGACATTAACGAGGACATGACCATGATTAACCGCGATACCCAGCTGTGCATGTCGCTTGCCGGCCGCCCCGGCAACTTTGGCACGCGCTTTCATAACTATCTGTATGAAAAACTGGGGCTGAATTTTATCTATAAGGCCTTTACCACGCAGGACATTGAAGCGGCGGTGAAAGGCGTTCGTGCGCTGGGCATCCGCGGCTGTGCGGTGTCGATGCCGTTTAAAGAGAGCTGCATGGCATTTCTGGATGCTATCGATCCGTCGGCCAGGGTCATTGACTCCGTCAACACCATCGTCAATGACAGCGGTCATCTGACCGGGTTTAACACTGACTACATCGCGGTAAAAAGCCTGATTGCCAGCCACCAGCTTGATACCGCCTCCCGTGTAATGATTCAGGGCAGCGGCGGGATGGGGAAAGCGGTGATTGCCGCCTTCCGCGACGCAGGCTTTAGCGATGTAATTATCGCTGCCCGCAACGAGGCTAACGGCAGCGCGCTGGCTAAACAGTACGGGTTCCAGTGGCAGGCACAGCCGGACGCTGACGGTATTGATATTCTGGTTAACGTCACGCCTATCGGCATGGCGGGCGGCAAAGAGAGCGAGCAGCTAGCCTTTAGTGAAGCGATGGTCGCACGCGCCAGCGTGGTGTTTGACGTGGTGGCTCTGCCGCCGGAAACGCCGGTTATTCAACTCGCCCAGCGCTTGGGGAAAAAGACTATCAGCGGTGCTGAAGTGATTGCCCTGCAGGCGGTGGAGCAGTTTGTTATGTATACCGGTGTGCGGCCGGATGATGCGCTGGTTGTTGAGGCCGCAGCGTTTGCCAGAGCGGGGTAAGCGCCCCTTCCCGGCACTCTACTGCAACATCGTGAACTACATCAGTAAGCGGCCTGGCGCAGGGTGATAACATGCCGCCCTGCTCGATAATTTTCTGATTAATAGGAGAAATGATGGACTTACTTCTGCTGAGTAACTCGACGCTGCCGGGTAAAGCCTGGCTGGAACACGCGCTGCCGCTGATTGCGGGTCAACTGAACGGCCGCCGTCGCGCGGTGTTTCTGCCGTTTGCGGGCGTGACGCAGACCTGGGACGAGTACACGGCAAAAACCGCCGCGGTTCTGGCGCCGCTGGGCGTCACGGTCACCGGTATCCATAGCGTGGCAGACCCTATCTCCGCGATTGAAAACGCCGAACTGATTATCGTTGGCGGCGGCAACACCTTCCAGTTGCTGAAAGAGAGCCGCGAGCGCGGGCTGCTCGGACCGATTGTCGATGTGGTGAAGCGCGGTGCGCTGTATGTAGGCTGGAGCGCGGGCGCGAACCTCGCCTGTCAGACCATCCGTACCACCAACGATATGCCGATTGTCGATCCGAAAGGGTTTGATGCGCTGGGGCTGTTCCCGCTGCAGATTAACCCGCACTTCACCAACGCGCTGCCGGAAGGCCATAAGGGCGAAACCCGCGAGCAGCGTATTCGCGAACTGTTGGTCGTGGCGCCGGAATTAACGGTGATTGGTCTGCCGGAAGGCAACTGGATTCAGGTGGCTAACGGTGAAGCGACGCTTGGCGGGCCGCGTACCACCTATGTGTTCAGAGCGGGTGAAGAGGCGGTGGTGCTGGAGGAAGGGCATCGCTTCTGAGCCGTGAACCCGGGGTCGGCGTGAACGCCTCGCCCGGGCTACAAACCGTAGGCCTGATAAGCGCAGCGCCATCAGGCTATTCGGCGCACATTGCCGGATGGCGGCGTAAACGCCTTATCCGGCCTACAAGGTGGCCCGGCCGAGGCCGGGTTTACCGCTAGTAATCGTCGCGATCGTCGTCTTCATCCGGCTGCTCCAGTACGCTGTAGGCCACAGAGCAAAACAGCGAGTTCAGGCGCAGCATGTCACCCAGCAGCGCCAGGTGCAGAGTACTGGTTTCAATACTCTGCACGTTCTGCTGGTGCAGACGGTCGACGTGCGCGTGCGCATAGCGGCGATTCAGAATACGGAACCGATGCTTGCTGCGGCGCAGGCGGCGGGCGCTGGTGACGTCACCGGCGAAGAACACCGACATTGCCAGTTGCAGGTTGCTTAGCAGCAGCTCATACAGCGCTTCCAGCTCTTTTAACCCTTCAACCGAGAAGGCACGGCGCGCGGCCAGCGATTTGTCGGCAATCTCACTGCCCATGCGCTCAATAATGTCCGAGGCCTGTTCAAGGTTGAGCGACATTTCGATAATCTCCGCCCAGCGGCGGGACTCCTCTTCCGCCAGCTCATCTTTCGGCATTCGTGCCAGATAGAGCTTGATGGCGGTGTAGAGCACGTTGATATCATCCGCCTGCTTACGCAGGTTTTTCTCCTCACGCGGCTCACCGTGCATCACCTTTTTAAGGCCGTCCAGCATCTGCTCGGTGGCATCACCGATGCGCAGCGTTTCGCGGGCGGCATTGGCCAGCGCCAGCGTTGGGGTATCCAGCGCGGTCACGTCCAGGTGCTTCGGCTTGAGGTTGGCGTCCAGCTCCGGCTCGTCGCGAATCAGGCGCTTGCAGAGTCGCGCCATTGGCTCGGCGAACGGCACCATCGCCAGGCAACGAATCAGGTTGTAGAAGACGTGGAAATAGATAACCAGCTCGGATTCCGGCAGCGGCAGCTTGTGCATCACGTCAGCCAGCATGTGAACGAACGGCAGGATAATCAGGCTGCCCACCAGCTTAAACAGCAGGCTACCCAACGCCACACGGCGGGCGGCGGCGTTCGCTGCGCTGTTGTTGAGCATCGCCAGCAGACCGGAACCGAGGTTGGCGCCAATCACCAGGCACAGCGCCACCGGGAAGGAGATAATGCCGGCGGCGGTCAGCGTCGCGGTCAGCAACACCGCCGCCAGGCTGGAGTAACTGATGATAGCGAACACCGCGCCAATCAGGGCATCCAGCAGAATATCACCGGTCAGCGAGGCGAAAATCACCTGTACGCCGTTGGCTTCGGTAATCGGCCTGACCGCCTGAACAATTAATTCCAGCGCCAGCAGGATAAGCCCGAGCCCAATCCCGACGCGGCCAAGCTGCCCTTCGCGGGTCTGCTTGCGGCCAAGGAAAAAGGCCACGCCGATAAATATCAGCAGCGGCGACAGCCACGACAGATCGAAGGTCAGGATACGCGCCATTAGCGCGGTCCCCACGTCGGCGCCTAGCACAATCACCAGCGCCGGCGTCAGGGCAACCAGATCCTGCGCGACAAAAGAGGTCACCAGCATGGTGGTGGCGTTGCTGCTCTGGACCAGCGCAGTAACGCCGATGCCCGCGCAGAAGGCGAGCGGTTTTTTCTCGACGCTGCGGCTGAGCACGGTACGCAGGCGCGCGCCGAAGACGCGCATTACGCCAGTACGCACGATATGGGTGCCCCACACCAGCAGCGAGACGGCAGAAAGCAGGTGCAGCAGAGTTAACACGGAATCAGTTTCTCCTTATTGTTATGGGTTCCTGAGGCTCCTATGCCTGATGGCGCTGCGCTTATCAGGCCTACAAATCATCCCTATGCAGGCCGGATAAGGCGATTACGCCGCCATCCGGCAACAGCCTTCTTTCAGTATAAGGGTTTACGCACAATAAAGAGACAGAGCGCTCATTGAGCGCCCTGTTAGTTGTAAGGAAAGATGACGGTTTTGTGAATCAGTCGGCGTCGTAGCCAAGGTTCGGCGCCAGCCAGCGCTCCACTTCCTCCACGCTCATTCCTTTACGGAAGGCGTAATCCTCCACCTGATCGCGCTGAATCTGCGCCACCGCGTAGTACTTGCTGTCCGGGTGGCTGAAATACCAGCCAGAAACCGACGCGCCTGGCCACATGGCGAAGGATTCCGTCAGCTTCATACCGGTATGGGTTTCCACGTCCAGCAGCTCCCAGATGGTGCCTTTTTCGGTGTGCTCCGGGCAGGCCGGGTAGCCCGGTGCCGGGCGAATACCCTGGTAGTTTTCGCGGATCAGCTCGTCATTGCTCAGGTTTTCATTCGGCGCGTAGCCCCAGTAAACCTTACGCACGCGCTCGTGAAGATACTCGGCGAAGGCTTCCGCCAGACGGTCGGAAATCGCCTTCACCATGATCTTGTTGTAATCGTCGTGCTGCGCTTCATACGCATCGGCCAGTGCATCCTCTTCCAGACCGCCGGTCACCGCGAAAGCGCCGATGTAGTCCGCTTTGCCGGAGGTTTTCGGCGCCACAAAGTCAGACAGGCAGTAGTTAGCAAAGCCGACTTTTTCGGTCTGCTGGCGCAGATGATGGCTGACGGTCAGCACGTGGGTACGCGTTTCATCGCGATAAATTTCCACGTCGTCGCCTACGCGGTTAGCCGGGAACAAGCCCACCACGCCGCGAGGGTTCAGCGCTTTCTCGGCGCTCAGTTTATCCAGCATGTCGTTGGCATCTTTAAACAGGCGCTTCGCCTCTTCGCCCACCACTTCATCTTCGAGAATGCGCGGATACTTCCCGGCCAGCGACCAGGTCATAAAGAACGGCGTCCAGTCGATGTAGTTACGCAGCGTTTCGATGCTGGCTTCCACTTCCTGCACGCCCAAGCGATGCGCCACCGGCGGAGTGTAGTTTTCCCAGTCGAACGCCAGATCGTTTTCCCGCGCCGCCGCCAGCGTTACCGGCGGAGTGCGTGGTTTTTTGCGCCCGTGCTGAATACGCACGGTTTCGTACTCTTTGCGCGTGCGGGCAACAAAGTCGTCGTGCTGAGTATCGGAGAGCAGCGCCGCCACTACACCAACGGTGCGCGAGGCGTTCTGGACGTAGACCGTTGGGCCGCTGTAGTTCTGCTCGATTTTCACCGCGGTGTGCGCTTTTGAGGTGGTCGCGCCGCCAATCAGTAGCGGAATGGTAAAGCCCTGACGTTCCATCTCTTTCGCTACGTTGACCATTTCGTCCAGCGACGGGGTAATCAGGCCAGAGAGACCAATCAGATCCGCATTCACCTCTTTGGCGGTTTTGAGGATTTTGTCCGCTGGGACCATCACGCCGAGGTCGATGATTTCGTAGTTATTACACTGCAACACCACGCCGACGATGTTTTTGCCGATATCGTGTACGTCGCCCTTCACGGTCGCGATAACCATCTTGCCGTTGCTGGAGCCTTTCTCTTTGCTGGCTTCAATGTACGGCTCGAGGTAGGCCACCGCCTGCTTCATCACGCGGGCTGATTTCACTACCTGCGGCAGGAACATTTTGCCCTCGCCGAACAGGTCGCCGACCACGTTCATGCCGTCCATCAGCGGCCCTTCGATCACCTCAATCGGGCGCGCGGCCTGCTGGCGGGCCTCTTCGGTGTCGAGTTCGATAAATTCGGTAATACCTTTCACCAGCGAGTATTCGAGACGCTTTTTCACGTCCCAGTTGCGCCATTCCGCCTGTTGCGCGTTGGCAGTCTCGTCGGTTTTGCTGCCGCGATATTTCTCGGCCAGCTCCAGTAAGCGCTCGGTGCCGTCGTCGCGACGATTGAGAATCACATCCTCTACCGCATCGCGCAGTTCAGCCGGCAGGTCGTCATAAATCGCCAGCTGACCGGCGTTAACGATCCCCATATCCATGCCGTTACGGATGGCGTAGTAGAGGAACACCGCGTGAATGGCCTCACGCACCGGGTCGTTACCGCGGAACGAGAATGACACGTTGGAGACGCCGCCGGAGATCAGCGCATGCGGCAGCTCGCGTTTGATGTCTTCACAAGCGCCGATAAAGTCCTGCGCGTAGTTGTTGTGCTCTTCAATGCCGGTTGCCACGGCGAAGATATTCGGGTCAAAGATGATGTCTTCCGGCGGGAAGCCCACTTCCTGAGTCAGAATGTTGTAGGCGCGGCGGCAAATCTCAATTTTGCGTTCGCGGGTGTCGGCCTGGCCCACTTCATCAAAGGCCATTACCACCATCGCCGCGCCGTAGCGACGCACTTTTTTCGCATGTTCGATAAACGGCTCAACGCCCTCTTTCATCGAGATGGAGTTGACGATACCTTTGCCCTGGATACACTTCAGCCCTTTTTCGATGACCTCCCATTTGGAGGAGTCGATCATAATCGGCACGCGGGCGATATCCGGCTCACCGGCAATCAGGTTGAGGAAACGCACCATCGCCGCTTCGGCGTCGAGCATCCCTTCATCCATGTTGATGTCGATGATCTGCGCGCCGCTTTCCACCTGTTGGCGGGCCACGTCGAGCGCTTCGTTGTATTTTTCTTCTTTGATCAGGCGCTTGAACTTCGCCGAACCGGTGACGTTAGTACGTTCACCGACGTTAACAAACAGGCTGTCGTCGCCGATGTTCAGCGGCTCAAGGCCGGACAGACGGCAGGCGACCGGCAGGTCCGGCAGTTTGCGCGGCGGCAAGCCTTCGACCGCACGGCTCATCGCCGCAATGTGTTCCGGCGTGGTACCGCAGCAGCCGCCGACCACGTTGAGGAAGCCCGCCTGCGCCCATTCCTGAATCTGGGCCGCCATGGTGTCGGCATCAAGGTCGTACTCGCCGAAGGCGTTCGGCAGACCGGCGTTCGGGTGCGCGGTCACGTAGCATTCCGCAATGCGCGACAGCTCCTGGACGTACTGGCGCAGTTCGTCCGGGCCGAGGGCGCAGTTCAGGCCGAAGGTCAGGGCGTCGGCGTGACGCAGGGAGTTGTAGAACGCTTCGGTCGTCTGGCCGGAGAGCGTACGCCCGGAGGCGTCGGTGATAGTGCCGGAAATCATGATCGGCAGGTCAACGCCCAGCGCTTCAAACTCCTCTTTCACCGCAAAGATTGCCGCTTTGGCGTTCAGGGTATCAAAAACGGTTTCAATCAGAATCAGGTCGCTGCCGCCCTCCACCAGCGCTTTGGTGGATTCACGGTAGGCCGCCACCAGTTGATCGAAGGTGACGTTACGGTAAGCCGGGTCGTTGACGTCCGGTGAGATAGACGCTGTACGGTTGGTTGGGCCAAGCACGCCCGCGACATAGCGCGGTTTGTTCGGCGTGCGCGCCGTCCATTCGTCGGCACAGGCACGCGCCAGCTTCGCCGCAGCAAAGTTAATTTCCGCCGACAGGGATTCCATCTGGTAATCTGCCATGGCGATGGTCGTGGAGTTAAAGGTGTTGGTTTCAATGATATCCGCGCCCGCTTCAAAGTAGGCGTTATGGATAGCGCTGATCACCTCCGGCTTGCTGAGTACCAGCAGGTCGTTGTTTCCCTTGAGGTCGCACGGCCAGTCGGCGAAACGCTCGCCGCGGAAGTCCTGCTCGCTCAGACGATAGCCCTGGATCATGGTGCCCATGCCCCCGTCCAGAACCAGAATACGTTCATTTAACTGCGTACGCAGTTGCTCCACTTTGCTGCTCACAAGCACTCCCGACACCGCTCAACGAAACCCAGGCCTAAAAAAGGCAATAAAACATACTGGCATAAACTGTGAGGGTGGAAAAGGAAACAACTTGCTACTTGAGACATGTTCAACATGACTCATCGGAGCAGTAATACGAACGGTTGTATTATAATCAATAAAAACGAAAACAATTTCCACGATACAGAAAGGAGTTGCGATGGTTGCCAACGTTCCTGCAAAACGCGGTAGAAAACCCGCCCCTGCCGCTGCTCCGGCGACCGGCCAGGTGCAATCGCTGACCCGCGGCCTAAAGCTGCTGGAGTGGATTGCCGAATCCCATAGCAGCGTCGCGCTGACCGAACTCGCCCAGCAGGCTGGGCTACCGAACTCCACCACCCACCGCCTGCTCACCACCATGCAGCAGTTGGGGTTCGTGCGTCAGGTGGGTGAACTGGGGCACTGGTCCGTGGGCGCACACGCCTTTATCGTCGGCAGCAGCTTCCTGCAAAGCCGCAATCTGCTGGCCATCGTCCACCCGATTCTGCGCAAGCTGATGGAAGACTCCGGCGAGACGGTGAATCTGGCGGTGCTTGATAAGAGCGATCACCAGGCGATTATTATCGACCAGGTGCAGTGTACACAGCTGATGCGTATGTCCGCCCCGATTGGCGGCAAGCTGCCGATGCACGCCTCCGGCGCGGGCAAAGCATTTTTATCCCAGTTGAGCGAGGAGGAAGTCACCAGCCTGCTGCACCGCAAGGGGCTGCACGCTTACACCCACGCTACGCTGGTGTCGCCGGTGCATCTGAAAGATGACCTTGCCCAGACGCGCAAGCGCGGCTATTCGTTTGATGATGAAGAACATGCGCTTGGCCTGCGCTGCGTGGCGTCGTGCATTTACGACGAGCACCGCGAGCCGTTTGCCGCTATCTCCATCTCTGGGCCGATTTCGCGCATTACCGACGACCGGGTCACCGAGTTTGGTGCGATGGTGATTAAGGCAGCGAAAGAGGTGACGCTGGCGTACGGCGGGATTAAATAAACAAAATGCCCCTGTGGGGCATTCTCGGTAGGCCTGATAAGCGTAGCGCCATCAGGCAGATCGGCGCACATTGCCGGATGGCGGCACAAGCGCCTTATCCGGCCTACGGTCGGTTTCATAACGTACGCTGAAACGCTGGCGGCGGCGGTAGGCGTAAACGTCTTCTACATGCCCATTCTTGATACGCGTTTGCAGGCCTCGCCAGTAGTCGGCGCTGAGCAGGTCGGCGTGCATCTCTTCAAACAGCGGCCCGATGCGCGGGTCGGCGCACAGCCAGTGGCGGAACTCTTCCGGGAAGACATCCCCCGGCGACACGCTGTACCAGGGCTCGCTGGCAAGCTCGTCCTCCGGGTAGCGCGGCGGCGGAATGTCGCGGAAGTTCACCTCCGTCATATAGCAAATCTCATCGTAGTCGTAGAACACCACGCGGCCGTGGCGGGTGACGCCGAAGTTTTTAAACAGCATATCGCCGGGGAAAATATTGGCGGCGGCAAGCTGGCGAATGGCGTTGCCGTACTCTTCCACCGCATCACGCAGCGGCTGGCCATCCACCCGCTCCAGCCAGAGATTCAGCGGCACCATTCGGCGTTCGATGTACAGATGGCTTATCGCAATTTTATCGCCCATATCGACGATCTTACCCGGTACTTCCTGCAACAACAGCGCCATTAAAGCGGGCGCAATCTGCCGCTTATCCAGCACGAAGTTTTCAAATTCCTGGGTATCCGCCATGCGGCCAACGCGGTCATGCTCTTTTACCAGCTGATAGCAGGCGCGCACGTGGGCGGCAGACATCTCTTTTTGCGGCGCGAATTTGTCTTTGATGACCTTAAACACCCGGTCGAAGCCCGGCAGCGTGAACACCAGCATCACCATTCCGCGAATGCCCGGCGCTTCGATAAACTGCTCGTCGGTGCTGGCGATATAGTTCAGGTATTCACGGTAGCTTTCCGTTTTCGCGTGTTTCTGGCAGCCAATCGCCATATACAGTTCAGCGGTGGTTTTACCGGGCAGGATCTCGCGCAGCCACTCCACCAGGGCGGCGGGCAGCGGAGCATAAACCATAAAGTAGGAACGCGCAAAGCCAAAGACGATGCTCGCCTCTTCGGTGGTGGTGAGGCAAGTATCGACGAAAAGCTCCCCTTCATCGGTACGATGAATCGGGATTAAAAACGGCAGCGTACCGTTTGGCGTGATGAGCTTACCGATAAGCCAGGCGGCTTTATTTCGGTAAAACAGCTCGTTAGCGATTTGCAGATGCGCACGGTGCAGCATCTCAGCGCCTAGCGTTTCGCTCAGGTGCGCCATGATGTAGCCGACATCGCGGGATTTGTTTTGCCACGGCAAGCGCAGCGGCAGGTCGCTGAGCATTTTGAAAATCACCGCTTCCCAGCCATATTCGGGGAAGAAGTCTTTCGCCAGCGGCCGGGGAATGGCGCGGAAGCGGCGCTCCGGCTGCGAGCTGAAAATAAATAACCGCTCGGGGCTAAGCGAGCGGTGATCGAATAATCGACAATAGACCGAGTTAAAAAAGCTCTCAGCAATTTCGAAGCGCGGGTAATCCGGCAGCAGTCGGGTGTACTGCGCTTTAACGCGCAGCAGAAAATCCGCATCGGTGCTTTTACCGTCGGTAATACAGCGCAGCTGTTCAACCACCAACCCCACGTGGTGGTCGTACAGATGGATACGGCTTTTCATCGCCTGCTGAACCGCATGCCAGTCGGCCTGTTCAAACCGTTGCTGTGCGCCGGAAGTGACTTCCAGAAAACGCCCGTACTGGGCGTCAAATCCTTGCAAAATGGTCTGCGCAATCAGTAATTCCAGGCCTCGCGTCATCATCGCTCCCCATCCGGCACCGAGTCATGCCGGATGGCGCGTTGGCTTATCCGGCCTACATGTCGTTGTAGGCCCGGTAAGCGCTGCGCCACCGGGCAGTAATCAGAACTGCGATTCTTCGGTCGAGCCGGTCAGCGCGGTCACCGAGGAGGTTCCGCCCTGGATAATGGTGGTGACATTATCGAAGTAGCCGGTGCCGACTTCCTGCTGGTGAGAAACGAAGGTGTAGCCATCTTTCGCCGCTGCGAACTCCGCCTGCTGAACCTTCTCAACGTAGTGCTTCATCCCCTCGCCCTGCGCGTAAGAGTGCGCGAGGTCGAACATGTTGAACCACATGCTGTGGATGCCCGCCAGGGTGATGAACTGGTATTTGTAGCCCATGTCCGACAGCTGCTGCTGGAAGCTGGCAATGGTTTTATCATCCAGCTTTTTCTGCCAGTTGAACGACGGCGAGCAGTTGTAGGCCAACAGTTTGCCTGGGTATTTCGCGTGGATGGCATCGGCAAAGCGTTTTGCCAGCGCCAGATCCGGGGTAGAAGTTTCACACCACACCAGGTCAGCATACGGCGCGTAGGCCAGGCCACGGCTGATCGCCTGCTCAATGCCCGCATGGGTACGGTAGAAGCCTTCGCTGGTGCGCTCGCCGGTGATGAAATCGCTATCGTACGGGTCGCAGTCAGAGGTGATGAGATCCGCCGCATCCGCATCGGTACGGGCGATCAGCAGGGTTGGAACGCCCATCACATCGGCCGCCAGACGCGCGGCAACCAGCTTCTGAATCGCTTCCTGAGTCGGTACCAGCACCTTGCCGCCCATGTGACCACACTTCTTCACCGAGGCCAGCTGATCTTCGAAGTGTACCGCCGCTGCACCGGCTGCAATCATCGATTTCATCAGTTCAAAGGCATTCAGTACGCCGCCGAAGCCTGCTTCCGCATCGGCAACGATCGGCAGGAAATAGTCCACATAGCGCGGGTCGTTTGGCTCAATGCCATTCGCCCACTGAATCTGATCCGCACGGCGGAAGGTGTTGTTGATTCTGTCTACTACAGCCGGAACAGAGTTCGCCGGGTAGAGCGACTGGTCTGGGTACATGCTGGAAGCCAGGTTCGCATCTGCCGCCACCTGCCAGCCGGACAGATACACCGCTTCAATACCTGCTTTCGCCTGCTGCAGCGCCTGACCGCCGGTCAGCGCGCCAAGGCTGTTGACATAGCCCTTTTTCGATTCGCCATGCAGCAGACGCCACATTCTGGCGGCACCGAGCTGGGCCAGCGTACATTCTGGATTGACCGACCCGCGCAGTTTCACCACTTCTTCCGCGCTGTACGGGCGACGAATGCCTTCCCAGCGAGGCTGCGTCCACTCTTTTTGTAAATCTTCGATTTGTTGGGTACGAGTTTTCATGTGCAGATGCTCCATATTGTTATGTGGTGAATTACGCCAGCAGGCGGTAGCCAGGCAGGGTCAAGAAGTCGATAAGTTCGTCGGAGGTGGTGATCTGCTCCATCAGGCGTGCGGCATCATCGAAACGGCCGCCGCTGAAGCGCGCATCGCCCAGCTCGTCTTTGATAACCAGCAGCTCTTCGGCCAGCATCTGGCGGAACAGCGGTTTGGTGACCGGTTTGCCGTTGCTCAGCGTCTTCTGGTGGTGGATCCACTGCCAGATAGAGGTGCGGGAGATCTCAGCGGTCGCCGCATCTTCCATCAGGCCATAAATCGGTACGCAGCCGTTGCCGGAGATCCAGGCTTCGATGTACTGCACCGCCACGCGAATGTTGGCGCGCATCCCCTCTTCCGTGCGCTCGCCGTCGCACGGTGTCAGCAGTTCTTCTGCGGTAATCGGCGCGTCGTCAGCGCGGGAAACGGCTAACTGGTTAGGACGTTCGCCCAGCACCTCGTTAAATACCGCCATTGCGGTATCCGCCAGACCGGGGTGCGCCACCCAGGTGCCGTCGTGGCCGTTATTGGCTTCCAGCGATTTATCCGCTTTTACCTTGTTCAGCACCTGCGCGTTGCGCTCGGCATCTTTGCTTGGGATAAACGCCGCCATGCCGCCCATCGCGAAGGCGCCGCGCTTGTGGCAGGTTTTAATCAGCAGGCGCGAGTAGGCGCTGAGGAACGGTTTATCCATTGTCACCACCTGACGATCCGGCAGTACGCGATCCGGATGGTTCTTCAGGGTTTTGATATAGCTGAAGATGTAGTCCCAGCGGCCGCAGTTGAGGCCAACAATATGGTCACGCAGCGCGTGCAGAATTTCATCCATCTGGAAAACTGCCGGCAACGTTTCAATCAACAGCGTGGCTTTGATGGTGCCGCGCGGCAGGTTGAAGCGGTCTTCAGCGAAGCAGAACACCTCGTTCCACCAGGCCGCTTCCTGCCAGGCCTGCGTTTTCGGCAGATAGAAATAGGGGCCGCTGCCTTTGGCCAGCAACGCTTTGTAGTTGTGGAAGAAGTAGAGCGCGAAATCAAACAGGCTGCCCGGGATGGCTTCACCGCGCCATGTGACGTGTTTTTCCGGCAGGTGCAGGCCACGCACGCGACAGATAAGCACCGCCGGATCGGGCTTAAGCTGGTAGATTTTTCCTGCATCGTTGGTATAGCTGATGGTGCCATTGACAGCATCGCGCAGGTTGATCTGGCCTTCAATCACCTTGCTCCAGTCCGGCGCGAGGGAGTCTTCAAAATCGGCCATGAACACTTTGACGTTCGCGTTCATCGCGTTAATCACCATTTTGCGCTCAACCGGCCCGGTGATTTCTACACGACGATCCTGCAAATCAGCCGGAATACCGCGAACCGTCCAGTCACTATCTCTAATGGAAGCAGTTTCCGAAATAAAACCGGGGAGTTTACCGTCATCGATATCCTGCTGCTGCTGAATACGAGCAGCCAGTAGCTTATTGCGTTTAGGCGTAAATCGGGTCACCAGTTCGGTCAGAAATTCCACCGCTTCCGCAGTCAGAACCTGCTGTTCCTGCGCGCCAGAAGGCTTCAGAAAAGCCAGTTCATCGGTTGTTGTGGCCTGTTGTGTCATGGTGCAGCTCCTCGTGAGTGATCCGAATAGTTTCCCCGCCAGCTGAGCAGAAGATCGTTGTGTAGTTTTCGCTCAACGTTTTTAATCCTAATCAATAAAATTAAAAAAACAAAAACAATTTCCATTTTTAATTCAAAACAAATACAACTTATTGATTAGTAATAAGATAAAAATTTATTTTGTACTGGAGGTGATTTCGGAAACAAAAAAGGCACCCGAAGGTGCCTGATTGAGAATGCTGAAACGCTTTAGGATCGTGGAAGGTAGAGGATCAATCCAGTGTAGGGTTCATATTCCGCAGATCGTACGGTGTGATCTGGTAGACGTAGTAGTTGAGCCAGTTGGCAAACAGCAGATTTCCGTGGCTGCGCCAGGTCGCGTGCGGTTTATTATTAGGGTCATCTTTCGGGAAATAGTTGTACGGTACTTCCGGGGTTAAACCCGCATCCACGTCGCGGAAAAATTCGCTCGCCAGGGTATGAGCATCGTATTCCGGGTGGCCGGTGACAAAGGCGATACGCTTATCTTTGCTGGCGAACAGATAGGCGTCACCACCTTCCGTTTCAGCGAGAATTTCCAGGTCGGTATAGTCACGAATCAACTGCGCCGGGAAGTCGGCATAGCGAGAGTGCGGCGCCAGGAAGCTATCATCAAAGCCGCGCGTCAGCAGGGCATGCGGGTGGAGAATGTGGTGTTCATAAACGCCGGAGAGCTTGTCGTTGCGGGTTTGCTTGGGAATGCCATACAGGATATTGAGTGCGGCCTGTACCGCCCAACAGACAAACAGCGTCGACGTGACGTGATCCTTGGCCCACTCGAGCACCTGTTTGATCTGCGGCCAGTAGGCAACGTCGTTAAATTCTACCAGCCCAAGCGGCGCACCGGTGACGATAAGACCATCGAAGTTCTGGTCGCGAATGTCGTCGAAATTGCAGTAAAAGTTATTAAGATGCTCCGTTGGCGTGTTACGCGACTCGCGCGCATCGATACGCAGGAGCTGGATATCCAGCTGCAGCGGAGAGTTTGACAGAAGACGTAAGAACTGGTTTTCTGTCTCAATCTTCTTCGGCATCAGGTTGAGGATCAGCACCTTCAAAGGACGAATTTCCTGACCTGTAGCACGCGACGTGGTCATCACAAAGACGTTCTCATCACGCAAGAAATTGACGGCTGGTAGCTCGTCCTGCACCCGAATCGGCATAACCTTATTACCTCACAGCATACGTATAAACGTTTAGACATCCAGACACCTAACGATACCCAGATTTCCATGAAATGTCGAGTCTGCATGTTGAAGGTGAGAAAGTTTCAATTACTCATAAGGTAGAATGTTGAAACGATTCGAAAAGGAGAAAAATGATGATAATTCGACGTTCACAGCGCCATGAGGGCGAACGGCTTATTGCGATTTGGTGTCGTTCGGTCGACGCAACGCATGACTTTCTTTCCGCACAGGATAGAGCAGACATTGAAGTTCAGGTGCGAGCCTTCCTGCCGGAAGCACCGCTCTGGGTGGCGGTAGATGACAATGATATGCCGGTAGCGTTTATGCTGCTGTCTGAGCATCATCTGGAAGCGCTGTTTGTCGACCCTGACACACGAGGAACCGGTGTGGGGCGTAGAATGGTTGAACATGCGCTGTCGCTGATCCCCGATCTGACCACGGATGTAAATGAGCAGAATGCGCAGGCGGTGGGGTTCTATCAGAAGATGGGGTTTGTCGTGACCGGCCGGTCGGAGACGGACGATCATGGACGACCTTATCCGTTGCTGCATTTGCGTTATTTCGGTGACGTCCCGGCATCGGCGTAGCCTACCCTACCAGGCGATTGTAGCCCGGGCGAACGCAGTGACCCCGGGATGTTCACCGCACTTTCATTTTCAACACACGCAAAAAAGCCCATCCGTCAGGATGGGCTTCTTCACTAAATTGATGCCTGGCAGTTCCCTACTCTCGCATGGGGAGACCCCACACTACCATCGGCGCTACGGCGTTTCACTTCTGAGTTCGGCATGGGGTCAGGT
>NZ_JBKHUI010000012.1:0-167045 GCF_046569695.1 Kluyvera sp. 142486 | reverse complement strand
ATGTCAGATCGTATGCGCCTGTTAGGGCGCGGCTGGTAAGAGAGCCTTATAGGCGCATCAGAAAAACCTCCGGCTATGCCGGAGGATATTTATTTGTACCCGTCGCCGGGCGAAAGCACTAGCCCAGAGTAAGTGACCGACGTTTTCGCAGAGGGCGCCGTTTTATGCGCGAAAGAGGTCTGAAGAGTAAGCGTATGTTTTGCGCCGCTTAATAATTGCAGGTAGGATGCTTCGCGGCAGTTTTATCCCTACGCAGAATGACGGGAAAAACCGCGCGGGTTGTCGTGGATAGGCGTTCCATATTCATTCGATAACCTTATGCATTCCATACATCAGACAGGTACAGGGTAATAATGGAAACACAACACTCACAGGCTGCGGCGCAACGCGCGGCAAAACGACGCTGGCTGAACGCCCACGAAGAGGGTTATCACAAGGCGATGGGTAACCGACAGGTACAGATGATCGCCATCGGCGGCGCTATCGGTACCGGCTTGTTCCTCGGCGCGGGGGCGCGTTTGCAAATGGCAGGCCCGGCGCTGGCGCTGGTTTACCTGGTTTGCGGCATCTTCTCGTTCTTTATTCTTCGCGCGCTGGGCGAACTGGTACTGCACCGTCCGTCGAGCGGTAGCTTCGTCTCTTACGCCCGTGAGTTTCTCGGCGAAAAGGCCGCCTACGTGGCGGGCTGGATGTACTTCGTTAACTGGGCGATGACCGGCATTGTTGATATCACCGCCGTCGCACTCTATATGCACTACTGGGGCGCGTTTGGCGACGTGCCGCAGTGGGTGTTTGCGCTGGGCGCGCTGGCGATTGTCGGCACCATGAACATGATTGGCGTGAAGTGGTTCGCCGAGATGGAGTTCTGGTTTGCGCTGGTTAAAGTGCTGGCGATTGTGGTGTTCCTCGTCGTCGGGACCGTGTATCTGGGCAGCGGCAAGCCGCTGGACGGTAATGCCACCGGCTTCCATTTGATAACCGACAACGGCGGCTTCTTCCCGCACGGCCTGCTGCCTGCGCTGGTGTTGGTGCAGGGCGTGGTATTTGCCTTTGCCTCCATTGAACTGGTCGGTACCGCGGCGGGCGAGTGTAAAGACCCGCAGACCATGGTGCCGCGCGCTATCAACAGCGTTATCTGGCGTATCGGCCTGTTCTACGTGGGTTCGGTGGTGCTGCTGGTGCTGCTGCTGCCGTGGACGGCCTACCAGGCGGGGCAGAGCCCGTTTGTCACCTTCTTCTCGAAGCTTGGCGTGCCTTATATCGGCAGCATCATGAACATCGTGGTACTGACGGCGGCGCTCTCCAGCCTCAACTCGGGCCTCTACTGCACCGGACGTATCTTACGCTCGATGGCAATGGGTGGTTCCGCACCGAAGTTTATGAGCAAGATGAGCCGCCAGCACGTGCCGTACGCAGGTATTATGGCGACGCTGGTCGTCTATGTGGTGGGCGTGTTCCTGAACTATCTGGTGCCGTCTCAGGTCTTTGAAATCGTGCTGAACTTCGCTTCGCTGGGTATTATCGCCTCGTGGGCGTTTATCATGGTGTGCCAGTTGCGCCTGCGCAAGGCCATCAAAGAAGGCAAGGCCGCGGACGTGAACTTCAAGCTGCCGGGCGCACCGTTTACCTCATGGCTGACGCTGCTGTTCCTGCTGAGCGTGCTGGTCCTGATGGCGTTCGACTACCCGAACGGCACCTACACCATCGCCTCGCTGCCGCTGATTGCTATTCTGCTGGTGGCCGGATGGTTTGGCGTTCGTAAACGCGTGGCAGAAATTCACAGTACCGCACCGTAATCCACGGTAGGCCGGATAAGGCATTTACGCCGCCATCCGGCACTCTGCTTTATGCTGCCGGATGGCGCTTTGCTTATCCGGCCTACCCAATTAAAAGCTCATGGCTAGCCCCACGCCATAGCCGCTGGTGCCGTTGCCAAACATATAGCGCGCCACCAGCCGCGTGCGGGTAATAAAGACTGGGTATTTACTGCTGTCCATCTCAATCCCTATCCCGACCGAGCTTAAACTATCAAACCCTAACGTGCCGCGTTGTTCGCCGAGATACTCGGTATGCGCCCCTTCCAGCACGTAGCGCACCGGGCTTTTCAGCAGCGTCCAGTCAAAAAGCGGGGCACGGCGGCGCAGATAAAGGCCGAGGTTTTGTGCCGTGGCGCTGCCCTCGACGGCGCTGGACGTGTTGCCGAAGGTTTGCAAATCCATGCCCGTATAGCGTAGCTCAACGTCAATATCCTGCGCCGGGGAGACCAGTTCATAATCGAGCATTAACGAACCGCCCAGGCCATAGGCGTTGAGTCGGCCGCCGTCGAGAAAGTCATATTCGGCGTTGCGATGCTGCTCCAGCGCCCATTTGCCGACCCGCAGATCGCTCGCCATAGTGCCGAGCATCACGTTGGCAATCGGACGCAGTACCAGGTTGCCACCCCAACGGTCGCGGTGCAGGTTGAAATCCCAGCCGATACCGCCGGTGGCCGTCAGGCTGTTCCATTTGGTCGGAATACGTCGGCTTTGGTCGCCATCGCTGATGACGAACTGCGGATCGTAGCGGCTGTAGCCCATCGCCCCTTCGAGATAAAGCGGAAAGGTGTCGCCCATCGTTGCGCCACCGCCAAACTGGGTGATCGATAGCTCGGTTTTATCGTCGGATCCCGAGCCGATATTGAGGTCGCTGGCGGTAATATCCGGCACAATCATATAGCTCATCAATGTCAGCACCGCATCGGCCCGCTGTTTAATGCGCTGGCCGTCCGCTGCCTGTAGCGTGGCACTGAAGGTGAGTGACGTCAGCAGAAGCATGAACATGCAGGGAAATACCGCGATCATGGTCGGTGTAGCCTCAATCGGGTGATGATGGATTAACTATAGAGCAGGATTTCCCCCTCGGAGACAAGCGGCGGGAAAACCATAGTAAGACAAAACCTTACACTCGCGGCCTTGCGAATTGATTGGGATTGTTTATGATTCGGTTGTTCTGAAACGTCTGGTAATTTATGCGTAATCGTCCGCTTCTTGCGAAAGGGTTCTTGATAGTGACCTGCCTCGCCATGGCACTTTGCCTGGTGCAGCGGGCGGTCTATCTGCACCATTTTCTCGAGCAGGTGGGCAACCCGGTTCAGACCCTTTCTACGCCGGCAACGGACGAATCCCAGGTGGGGCCTTCACCGTGCCAGCTTAGCGCCAACTCGCTGTTTTGCGCCCAGCCCATTTTCTTCGACGGCGCGCTGCCTGCCGTTATCATCTTCCTGGCCCTGATTCAGCTATTCGCTGAAGTGCGCACGTTTGTCTTCCGCGACGTGCCCAGACGGCCGCCCACGCTTCGAATACACCTCAAAAACTGCGTTTTCCGTGAATGAATCATCGTCCTGACGACGATTGATTATTTAATTCACGGAGAAAAAACATGTTGAATATCTTCAGGGGATTACTCCTCCTGTTGCTGACCTGCGTGAGTACCGCTCACGCTGCCGATACCGGGTGGCTCACGTCCCCGCAAAATGACCACGCCCGGGTCCGCTTTCAGGCGGAGCAGGGGCATGACCGCCTGTATGGCCTCCTGACCGTTGAACTGCAATCCGGCTGGAAAACCTACTGGCGATCGCCGGGAGAAGGGGGCGTTGCGCCTGAAATCCACTGGAAGAACGGTGAAAAGGCGCAGTGGTACTGGCCGGTTCCCACTCGCTTTGATATTTCCGGGCTGACAACCCAGGGGTATCACAACAAGGTCGTTATCCCGATGATCATCACCGGCAATGCGGGTGATGTGCTGGAGGGGACGCTGACGCTCTCAACCTGCAGCAACGTCTGTATCTTGACGGACTACCCGCTGCGCCTCGATTTTAATCAACCGGTCGACGGCCAGTTCCAGGCCGCGTTCGAGCAGGCGATGCGTACTATCCCGGCGGAAAATGGCATTTCGGACGATCTCGCGGCGCACCTTGAGGGCGATCGTCTGGTGATCACCGGCACCACCGCAGGGACGTGGCGTTCCCCAGAAATCTATTTTGACCCAATGGACGGCGGCATTATTCCCGGCGACCCGAGCATCGAAATGCACGGTGCGGAGCTGGTCGTGAACGCGCCGGTGACGGATGAGTGGGGCGAAAAACCGGCAACGCTCGCGGGGAAAACGCTCTCCTTTGTCCTTACCAGCGACGGCAAAGCCCAGCAAACCACCCTGACGGTAGGAGCCGATCAAACCGCCAATGCGCCCAATGCGGCGAGCGCCAGTATCGTGCAGATGCTGCTGTTTGCGCTGCTCGGTGGGTTTATCCTCAACCTGATGCCCTGCGTCCTGCCGGTGATGGGGATGAAGCTAAGCGCGGTGCTCCACGCCGGGTCGGATACGCGCAGCATTCGCCTGCGATTCCTCGCAACCAGCGCCGGGATCCTTGTCTCCTTTGCGCTGCTGGCGACCATGGTCACGGCGTTGAAGGTGACCGGCGCAGCGCTGGGCTGGGGGATCCAGTTCCAGAATCCGTGGTTTATCGGCCTGATGGTCGCCGTTACCTTTATCTTCGCGCTGAACCTGTTCGGCACCTTTGCCGTGCTGCTGCCGTCATCCATGGTCGGCAGGATGGCCACCGCCGGTGGCAACGGAATGCTGGGGAGTTTCTTTGAGGGGATGTTTGCCACGCTGCTGGCTACGCCGTGTTCGGCACCGTTCCTCGGCACCGCCGTGGCCTTTGCGCTGGGTGCGCCGCTTCAGGATCTCTGGCTTATCTTTATCGCGCTTGGCATCGGGATGGCGATACCCTGGCTGCTGGTGGCGCTGCTGCCCAAAACCGCAGCGCTCTTGCCGCGCCCGGGACGCTGGATGGCGATGCTGAAAACCATTTTGGCGCTGATGATGCTGGCTTCAAGCCTATGGCTGGCGTCGCTGCTGAGCCAGCATTTGGGTGACCGGGTCAGCGATATGGTGATTCTGCTGCTGGCCATCGTGGCGCTGCTGGCCGTTCTGTTCACCGGCCCGCGCAGCGGCGCGGCGTTCTATCTGGCGGTGATTCTGCTCACCGGCCTTGGCGGCTACCAGCTGCGCGGGCTGATTCAGTCGCCGTCACTCTCGTCCCCTGAGGCCAGCGCGGACATTCGCTGGCAGCCCCTCAGCGAAGCGGCGATCGATCAGGCGCTGGCACAGGGCAAACGCGTTTTCGTGGATATCACCGCCGACTGGTGCGTGACCTGCAAAGTGAATGAAATGCGCGTGCTGAACCAGCCGGAGATCGTCGCGGCGCTAAACGCCCCTGATGTCGTCGCGCTGCGTGGTGACTGGAGCAAGCCTTCAGCATCGATAGCCGCCTTCCTGCAACAGCGCAACCGCTACGCCATCCCCTTCAATGAAGTCTACGGGCCGGGCCAGCACGAGGGAGAGATCCTCTCTCCACTGCTGGATCAACAAACGCTGCTCGCTGCCCTGAAACATGCCAAAGGTTAATGAATCATGAAATACACGCTTCTGTTTACGCTTTTAATGACCGCCTCACTGCAGGCTTTCGCTGCGCCCGCCCTCACGCCAGCCCAGGAGGCGCGCGTGCAGGAATTAGTGCAGGAAACGCTGCTCAAACACCCGGAAATTCTGGCTGCGGCGGCGGAAAAACTGGATCAGCAAAGCGCCGAGGCCAGCCAGCAACAGCTGAAATCGGTTATCGCGCAAAACAGCGATTTTCTCTACCGTGACCCCAACTCCCCGCGTATCGGGGCAGCGAAACCCCGTCTGACGCTGGTGGTCTTTACCGACTATAACTGCCCATACTGCAAGAAGTTTGATCCTTATCTGGAGAAGATCGTGGCCAAATACCCGGACGTTGCCGTGGTGTTCAAATTCCTGCCTTACCGCTCGGAAAGCTCGGTGACCTCGGCCCGGGATGCGCTCACCGTCTGGCGTGCTCATCCGGAGCAATTTATGAAGTTTAACGACCTGCTGATGGCGAAAAAGGGCTATCACGACGACGCAAGCATTGCCCAGGCCAAACAGAAAGCGGGCGTGGTGGTGGATGAGCCGGACAGCGTGAGCTTCGAGACGGTGAAGAAAAGCCTCGCGCTGGCGCAGCAGTTGGGTATTCAGGGCACGCCCGCCACGCTGATTGGCGATGAAATGCTCTCCGGCTGGGTTCCTTACGAGCAGTTTGATGCTATGGTCAGCGACGCGCTGAAAAAACAGTAAATTCACTTCCGGGGGATATATCCCCCGTTCAGAGAGGGACGATGATGAAATCGATTATCCTAACGTCGCTGGCGGTGCTCCCGGCGTTCGCCTATGCCAGCGCGCCGCTTCCCGATGTCGTGAAGCGCTTTAGCGAACAGCAGAACATCACCATCATTAAAGAGGTGGAAGCCCCCGGCGGGCTGAAAAGCTGGGTTGGGAAGTATCAGGATATGGGGGTGAACCTGTTTTTGACTCCCGACGGCAAGCATGTGGTATCCGGTTACCTTTATGACGACAAAGGCAAAAACCTGAGTGAAGGCTACTTTACCGAAGCGATTTACGTGCCGATGGGCCAGGAGATGTGGAAAACGCTCAATAGCGCCCACGCGCTGAAAGAGGGGGCAGATACCGCACCGAGAAAAGTGTTTGTGTTTGCCGATCCGTTCTGCCCTTACTGCAAAACCTTCTGGGCGGCGGCGCAGCCGTGGGTTGAGGCGGGGCACGTCCAGCTCAACACGCTACTGGTAGCGTTCCTGAACCCAAAAAGCGGGCGCAACGCAACGGCCATTCTTAACGCCCTGGACCCGGTAGCGGCCTGGCGGGACTACGAATTGTCCAACGGTAAGAAATTGCCGCGTTTTGATGGCGTCACGCCGCGCGAAACTTTCAATCTGCTGCAACAGCATCAGAAGCTGATGGATGACTTAGGCGCGAACGCCACGCCGGCAATTTACTATATGAACGACAAGAACGAGCTGCAGCAGGTGGTGGGGATGCCTGATGAGAAACAGCTTGAGGCGATGTTTGGGCCGAAACCCTGATAGCAACGCGATTGCTCTCTCCCTTCGAGGGAGAGAGCGGCACTGCTCTTCTCATCTTACCCCTCTCAGCCGTGGGCCCAGTACCCAAAATAGCACGATAACTAGCAGTAGCAGCAGCGCCGACAGCCCTTTATGGTCATTGATGAGGATAAAAATCATTGCCAGAGTCAAGGCGTGAATCCTTATTGTTGCTCGTGGTGTCTTATACCGCTGTGGGAATTAGCCCCAAATGCGAATAAAGTGAGTTGCGATAGTAATAATTACCCACACCAGTAAATAATAACGGCGGGAATCATTACGTGATTCCAGGGCGGAGAAATAGTTAGCGCTATAAAATGTGGAAATAATAATGGCGACGGTGATGACAATATGCCAGACACCTTCTCTGATACCGATAACGGCGCTAATGGAGGCAAAGCAGATAACGATCGCAATCCCGTTCAGGGCATTACACATCAACCAACCCCACAGGCTTGATGGCCTGCTAAACATCTGTTCAAGTCTTAAAACCAATTAATCATTCACCCGGCCAATTAAAGAGCGCTATAAAATGCATTTTATAAAATGGCAGGGAGTTGACCAAAATCAAGGTTGATGGTTTCTATAGGGAATTAATCTGAAACTGATATATATCAATTTACGCTATATGCCGTGAATTTATGGTTGTTTTAAAAACATTAAAACCTGCAAATCATCATGATATATAAAGATAAAGTGGGGAGCGGCAGTGTTTTATTTTTTAACGATTATTTAATTTAATTACCTATTTGGTATAGGGTTTGCTACTACTGTTTATCG
Source organism: Kluyvera sp. 142486 (assembly GCF_046569695.1). Taxonomy (NCBI): domain Bacteria; kingdom Pseudomonadati; phylum Pseudomonadota; class Gammaproteobacteria; order Enterobacterales; family Enterobacteriaceae; genus Kluyvera; species Kluyvera sp. 142486. The sequence goes on along the minus strand of NZ_JBKHUI010000012.1, from coordinate 159,267 downwards.
ACTGATAGTCACTGCCTTTATTATTATTCTAGCTGAATATAACCGGCGTTAATAGCGATTTCATAATAGCGATCGTTGATCGCTAAAATTAAAAGGTAGGCCGGATAAGCGAAGCGCCATCCGGCAAAACCTGAGTACATTGCCGGATGGCGCTTCGCTTATCCGGCCTACAACGTTCCTCTTAGCTGACTGAGGAGTGTTATTTCCCAGGCGTATAGCTCAGAATCACCTTATCATCCGGAATATGGGTGAATTGGGTAATCAGCTGATGGTAATCTGCCAGGGGATCGACATCTTTAAACTGCGTTGGATAGAAAATCTTACTCAGCGTCTCGATGGCGATAATGTTGTACGGGTTGTTATAGAAGTGGTGATACAGCGCCCCGGTATGCCCCGCGACAACCGCCGGAATGCTGCTCACGCCCTGACGCGCCAGCAGCGCGTTAAAGGCGCTGACCACATCGCTTTGCGGCACGTTGTAGCCGAACGGAATAATCGCCGTGCCTTTGCCCGGGCGTTTAGAGCCGGTCATCAGGTAGTAGTCTGGGTTCATGGAGATGATTTTCTCCACCGAGATATTGCCGGTGGCGCCCGGCAGCAGCTGCGAACCAATATTCACGCCGCCAGCGGCTTCGACCAGGCCACCCCAGCCATTGCGCGCATGGGTGAAGCAGCAGCCGTTATCCAGCCCGGCTACGCCCGCGATCGGCTCAATAAACACTAATGGTTTCTTCTCCACTTTCGCCAGACGCTGGTGAATGGTGTCCAGACGTTGCTGATAGAAGTTGATGTAGGCCTGCGCGCGGTCGCTCTGGCCGAGCACTTTGCCGAGCATCGCGATGCTTGGCATGGTGTTCTCTACCGGATGCAGTTCGTAGTCAACGAAAACAACCGGCACGTGGAGCGCCTCGAGCTTCGCCAGCACGCCGCTTTGCACCAGCGATGGCTTAGCGCGCAGCTGGGCAATCATCAGGTCCGGGTGGCGAGAGATAACCGTCTCCAGGTCAACGTTGCCCTGGTCGGAGAATTTCATATCGAGGATCTTATCCGCCTCGGGCCATTTACGCTTCAGCACGTTCCAGGTTTCGGTATCCTGTTTTTTCGGCAGGTTGTTCCACGCCACCACTTTGGCGAACGGATTGTCGCGCTCCAGCACCGCCAGCGTCAGAATATCGCGGCCATCCTGCAGAATAATGCGCTGCGGCTCCTGCGTTACCGTGACCGTCCGGTTGTCCATATCTTTGACCGTGACCGGCCAGTTACCTGCCATCGCCAGCAGCGGTGAAAGCAGCAGCGCTGCGCCTAATAGTGCCTTCTTCATCGTCATGATTTCCCCGTCTTACGATTATTGTTATGTCGTTAATCCATCGACTACCACGTGCGGCAGCCCTTGTGAACAGTGTTCAACCCGGCCACGCACCCCGTATACGGTCGCCAGATTTTGTGGGATCACCACCTCATCCGGTACGCCGCTTGCCACCAGCGCACCGTTTTTCAGCATCACGGCATATTCAGCGTGACGCAGGGCAATGTTGATATCGTGGATCACCACCACCGTGACGATATTGCGCAGCCGCGTCTCTCTGGCGACGATATCCATCACGTGAAACTGGAAGTTGAGGTCGAGCGCGCTCAGCGGTTCGTCGAGCAGCAGCAGATCCGGCTGACGAATCAGGGACTGTGCCAGGCCAATCAGCTGTTTTTGGCCGCCGGAGAGCTGGTCGAGGTAGTGCATCGCCAGATGGGCAACGCCGAGTTTTTCCAGAATGGCGTAGGCTTCCTGCTCAGCGTTACCCTGGTGATAACCGCTGGCGCGACGCGCCACGATAACCGACTCCAGCGCGTGCAGATGCACACCGGCAGGCAGCGACTGCGGCAAATAAACCACCTTCTGGGCTCGTTTGGCAGGCATCAGCGTCATCAGATCTTCGCCGTTCAGCGACAGCACGCCCTGTGCCGGGTTGAGATCCGCCAGCGCGCGCAGCAGCGTTGATTTGCCGGAGCCGTTGGGGCCGAGCAGGGCGGTAATCTTGCCGCGCGGCAACAGCGGCGTGGTCAGCCCATCAATAATTTTCTTTTTGCCATACCCCGTGTGCAGGTCGCGAATAGAGAGGCCATCCATTACAGCGTTCCTCGGTGGCGAATAATAATGCTCAGGAAGAAAGGCACGCCGACCAGCGAGGTGACGATGCCGACCGGAATAATGACCCCGGTGACGATATTTTTAGATACCACCGACGCCAGCGACAGCACCAGCGCGCCAATCAGCATGCTACCGGGTAAGTAGAAGCGGTGGTCTTCGCCGAACATCATGCGGGAAATGTGCGGCGCGACCAGGCCGATAAAGCCGATGGGGCCGACGAAGGCCACGGTCAGTGCCGAGATAATGCTGATGCGCAGCAGCGTCGCCAGACGCAGTTTACGCACGTTAATGCCAAAGCTGACGGCGCGGTCTTCGCCAAGGCGCAGCGCGGTCAGCTTCCAGGCGTTTTTCAATGACAGCGGGGTGATAATCAGCAGCGCCACCGCCAGAATTGCCAGCTTGTCCCACGAGGCGCGCGCCAGGCTGCCCATCGTCCAGAACACCAGACCCTGCAAGGTGTCTTCGCTGGCGACGAACTGCAAAATGGAGATCAGCGCGTTAAAAGTGAAGACCAGCGCGATACCAAACAGCACCACGCCGGAGGTGGCAACCCGCGTCCAGCGGCTGATGCCGTCGAGGATAAAGCAGGCCATCAGCGCAAAAACAAAGGCGTTCACTGAGATAAACCACTGGTCGGGAATGCCCGGAATGCCTAGCCCCAGAATAATCGCCAATGCCGCGCCGAACGAGGCGGCGGAGGAGACGCCGAGGGTAAACGGGCTGGCCAGCGGGTTGTTGAGGATGGTCTGCATCTCCGCCCCGGCAAGCCCTAAGCCCATACCAACCAGAATCGCCATCAGCGCGAACGGTAAACGCAACTCCCAGACAATCACGCGGGTACCTGCATCGGCGGCGTCGGCATGGAATAGTGTCTGCCACAGCGTCGAAACGGAGATGCCCGAGGGGCCGAGAGTAAAATCAAGCAGCAGGGAGCAGAGGATGCAGAGCAGTACCACGCCGGCAAGCAGGTAACGCTGCATAACCACCCGACGGTAGCGGGCGGCAATCGCCAGCGCGGGGGAGTCGGCGCTGGTGGCAAGGCTGGAATTCATCGGATAACCTTATGGAACAGGGTAAATTCAGTGAACCTCCCGCCTGTCCCGAGGCGAAAAATGCAGGATATCCAATATCCTGGAGAGAGCTGGTGACAATATATTGAATTGATAATGCTTATCAATTCAATATGAAAATAATTAGCGTTCCATTGATTATTTGTTTAACTAATACCCTCACCCAAAAAGGGGGAGGGAGAAAACCCGTGTCGGGCTCACCAACAGCGCCAATCGATCCCTTCGCCCCGGAGGGGCCAGGGTGAGGGGGAAAACCTCTCCCCATCCTGACCAGGGCACCATGAATCTTGCCAACGCGATAAGATGGGCTAATCTGTGAACCCAGCACGTCACTCCGCCACCATGAGGCCCACAATGGACCATCCAGCCGCGCGTACTATTCTCGACCTGTATCAGCGTCATGCCGAAGCGTTTTACCAACAACGCTCACGAACGCTGTTTGAACAACGCTGGCTGGATAAGCTGCTGGCGGCGATGGGGACGACCGGGAAAATGCTCGATCTTGGCTGTGGTAACGGCCAGCCGATTGCCGATTATTTTATCCAGCAGGGCTGCGCATTGACCGGGGTAGATGGCGCACCGGCGATGCTGACCCGCGCCCGTGCGCGTTTTCCTGAACAGCGCTGGCTGCACCACGATATGCGGACGCTGAATCTTGCTGAAACCTTCGACGGCCTGATCGCCTGGGACAGTTTTTTCCACCTCGCCCAGGATGACCAGCGTCGCATGTTTTCCGTCTTTGCCCGTCATAGTCATCCCGGCAGCGCCTTGATGTTTACCAGCGGCACGGGTCACGGTATCGCCATGGGGGAATTTGAAGGGGAACCGTTGTTCCACGCGAGCCTGGCGCCAGAAGCGTATCGGGAACTATTAGCGGAGCATGGTTTTGCGGTGCTAGAGATGAAAATGGAAGACCCGGAGTGCGGTGGGCATACCGTGTGGCTGGCAAAGCGAGGAGAGCGCTGAGGCCCACCCTGTGCCAGATAAAGCGAGTCGACTATTGACTCGCTGTCTGCAGGGAGATGTTCTCTTCGCTGTGGTTTTGCGAGATGTTGTTCTGCGCCCACTGAAGAAACGCTTTTTTCGGCAGCGCTTTGCTGTAAAGCCAGCCCTGTCCGGCCGGGACGCCGTGTGCGCGTAGCCAGTCGCGCTGATGTTCGGTCTCAATCCCTTCTGCAATCATGCTCAAATTCAGCGACTTAGCGATTTCAATGATATGGCCGGTAACCACTTTGTGCTCCAGTGCATCAACAAAGGCTTTGTCGATTTTTAGCGTATCGACCTCCAGCTCCTGAAGATAGCTGAGGCTGGAGTAGCCGACGCCAAAATCATCGATGTAGACCTTGTGACCCATTTCCCGGTAGGCCTGTAGTACCGGGCGCGCGGTCTGCGGCGCGATCAGGTCGCGTTCGGTCAGCTCCAGCGCAATCTGCGTCGGCGCCACGTTCCACTGCTGGATTTGCTGGCGCAGCAGCTCGGGCAGGGTGGGCGAACTCAGATCGGCGGCGGTGATATTAATCGAGATGGTGACCTCAGGATGCTGCGAGAGCCAGTGGCCCAGATCGTCAAACACACAGCGCACGATATGCTCGGTTAGCTGGCAAATTACGCCGGTTTGTTCCGCCACGGCAATAAAAAGATCCGGCGGCAGCCAGCGACCATCGGCCTGCTGCCAGCGGGCTAACGCTTCAGCGCCAACCAATCTTCTATCCTTGAGCGACACCACCGGCTGGTAGTGTACGGTGATCTCTTTGGCTTTAATCGCCGCCAGTACACGGTAGTGGGAAGACTGAAGACGGCGCAAAATGCGCACGATTAAAAAGGTGGCCAGCCCGCTAATCAACAGCCCCAGCGGCAGCCAAAGCATCAGCTGTCGATGCCAGTTGGTTGATAGCGGTTTTACCGAGGACCAGGTGAGCAGTATCGCGCCAACGTCCGGCAGCACGCGCTGGTGGTACACCATCTGGTCATACTCCATGACCGGCAGATAGGCCTGCAAATGGTGTTCCCAGATATCCGGGTCGAGCGGATGGTTGCTGGCGACAATGCGGTGGCTTTGGGTGTTGATAAGCGCGGCATAAATCGGATAGGCCGGGTTGGGCAGCACGTCAATCAATGAGTCCGGGTCAACCATCACCATATATTTACCGTGGCTTACCGCTAGCATCGGGGCATCGGTCTGCAGGTCGTGGCGTGAGGTGAGAAAGACCGTATAGCCTGCAGGGGTGGTGAATTCGGTGCCGGGGACCTTTTCAGACAGCGTATTGCTCAGTAGATCGCACGCGCCGTTATGGTGCTCAAGATAGAACACGCTCTGAATGTATTGATGGATATAGGAGATTTTCTGTATCTCGCGCAGGTGAGCCAGGGTGCAGGGCTTGCCCTGAAAACGGTTCACTTCCTCAAGCGCGGTTTTGGCCTGCAGCTTCACGCGCTGGGTTCGCGCCAGCACGCGCTCGGCGTAGCTGCTCATCTCCTGATCGAACTGTTCGTTGGCCTGACGCTGGGCTAGCCAGAGGCTGAGGGCAATTGGCAGAAAAATAGCGATAATCAGCACGCCTGTGATCAGGCTCACCAGACGTTGCGTTGTCATTATCTTCCCTGGGTTTTCCGAAGTGAGTGAAAAAGTTTGCTGGCTAATTTTACCTGTGCTGAAGCGGTTCAGGCTAGCGCAAAGGCTAGATGATATCGATTATCAGTCATTTTGCGTATGGTTACGTGACAAATAAACACACCAGCAGTATGGGTACTGATTTTATCGTGCTAAACATCACATTATTCATTGAATGTTGTGGTGAATACAAATTCACTTTATTGCATTTATATTCGTTATTAATGACGTTGTCTGCGCATCACCGCTTCTGTCGTTGCGTCGGTCGTGTCAAAGAAAAGGGTATTTGTATGATGAATAAGCCTGTTCCTTCAGGCCTTTCGTAGGGGGAATGGTAAAAGTAATGGCTAATATGTGGAAATATGACAATCTATTTCTGCCTACAAAATAGATTTTCATTCATTTTTTATTCCCAGGAAAAAAGAGTGGCGCAGGCTGCATGTCATTTTAGTTGATTAAAATCAAGAAACGTCTCATACGATTTAATCAGAATAAGCTCAAATTCCAATGAGTAGACGAACATGGAAAACAATAACCATTCCTGGCCGCATATTAGACGCATTACCCATATCATGATGGTAAGCCAACGTAGCTGCTTCGATTTTCATATCTTCAACTCTAAATAGCCTCCCTTCAATGGTGTGGGCCGGAACACTATTCCGCCACGTCATGTCTGTTTTATCACTATTACGCCCGTAAGCACCAGAACCTATCGTGTATTGCGCATCAGCATAACGCCGCGCCGTACCTGCTATTTATTTCTGGTTTGTGGCTTTCTCTTTTTCACCGCAAGGTGAGGAATCGTCACGCGTAATTAAATAAAGCAAACAACCCATTAAAACCTATTTCTGATTATCCGACAAATAAATGATGTCGGAGGGTCTCCCCTTATTTATTGTTATGTATCGAGAATATGATGAACCAATTTAATAACAAAATTGCGGTTAGCCAGACCATTACTTCCTGCTTTACCAGCCGCCGTGAAAATTGCGACGTGCGCAGCACCGACTTCACCGACGTTTCCGCCGTGGTGCTGTCAGTGGCTGACGCCACTAACGGCATTCTGAAAACCATCGAAGCCACCGGTTTTGGCCTGCCAGTATTTGTCGCCGTCTGCTGTGAAGACACGCTGCCGGCTGACGTGCTGCTGCGCGTGACCGGGGTCTTTGAACTGTGTGACGATAACGCCGACTACTACGGTAAACAACTGGACGCCGCCGCTGACCGCTACGAAAGCGAAATGCTGCCGCCGTTCTTCAGTCGCATGGTGGATTACGTGGGCAAAGGCTACGCGGCCTTCGACTGCCCGGGGCACCAGGGCGGACAGTTCTACCGCCGTCACCCGGCAGGCCGCCAGTTCTTTGACTGGTTCGGCGAAACCCTGTTCCGTTCTGACCTGTGCAACGCCGACGTGGCTCTGGGGGATCTGCTGATCCATGAAGGCGCGGCCTGTGCGGCGCAGCAGCACGCGGCGAAAGTGTTCAACGCTGACAAAACCTACTTCGTGCTGAACGGGACATCGTCCTCGAACAAAGTGGTGCTGAACGCGCTGCTGGCACAGGGCGACCTGGTGCTGTTTGACCGCAACAACCACAAGTCGAACCACCACGGCGCGCTGCTGCAGGCCGGGGCGACCCCGGTGTATCTGGAAACGGCGCGTAACCCGTTTGGCTTTATCGGCGGTATCGACGCCCACTGCTTCGATGAAAACTATCTGCGTAAGCTGGTGGACGAGGTCGCGCCGGAACGTAAACACCAGCAGCGCCCGTTCCGCCTGGCGATTATCCAGCTCGGCACCTACGACGGTACCATCTATAACGCCCGTCAGGTGGTGGATAAGATTGGCCACCTGTGCGATTACATTCTGTTTGACTCCGCGTGGGTCGGCTATGAACAGTTTATTCCGATGATGAAGGACTGCTCGCCGCTGCTGCTGGATCTGAACGAAAACGATCCGGGCATTCTGGTAACCCAGTCGGTACACAAACAGCAGGCTGGCTTCTCTCAGACCTCGCAGATCCACAAAAAAGACAGCCATATCAAGGGCCAGCAGCGCTACGTCAGCCATAAGCGCATGAACAACGCCTTTATGATGCATGCCTCTACCAGCCCGTTCTACCCGCTGTTTGCGGCGCTCGACGTGAACGCCAAAATGCACGCCGGTGAAAGCGGCAAGCGCCTGTGGCTGGACTGCGTGAAGTTCGGCATCGAAGCGCGCAAGCTGATTATGGAACTGTGCCAGCATATCCGCCCGTTCGTCCCGCCAATGGTGGACGGCAAGAAATGGCAGGATTACGACACCGAAGAGATGGCCGGCGATCTGCGCTTCTTCAACTTTATCCCAGGCCAGAGCTGGCACGCCTTTGAAGGCTACGCGCAGGATCAGTATTTCGTCGATCCGTGCAAGCTGATGCTCACCACGCCGGGCATTAATGCGGAAACCGGTGAGTATGAAGCGTTTGGCGTTCCGGCAACCATTCTGGCGAACTTCCTGCGTGAAAACGGCATCGTCCCAGAAAAATGCGACCTCAACTCGATTCTGTTCCTGCTGACGCCGGCGGAAGACATGGCGAAGATGCGCCATCTGGTGGCGCAGATTGCCCGCTTCGAGCGTCTGCTGGAAGAGGATGCGCCGCTGTCTGAAGTCTTACCGGCGCTGTATGCCAACCATGAAGCGCGCTATCGCGGCTACACCCTGCGTCAACTGTGCCAGGAGATGCACGATCTGTACGTCAGCTACGACGTTAAACAACTGCAAAAAGAGATGTTCCGTAAGGATTATTTCCCACGCGTCGCCATGAACCCGCAGCAGGCCAATATGGAATTTGTTCGTGGCAATGTGGAATTAGTCGCGCTGAAAGATATTGAAGGCCAGATTGCCGCCGAAGGCGCGCTGCCTTATCCACCGGGCGTGCTGTGCGTGGTCCCAGGTGAAATTTGGGGCGGCCCGGTTCAGCGTTATTTCCTCGCGCTGGAAGAGGGCATCAACCTGCTGCCTGGTTTCGCGCCGGAATTACAAGGTGTTTATATTCAGGAAGATGCTGATGGCTGTAAGCGTGCCTATGGGCATGTGATCAAACGTTAATAGCCAATCTATTTAATGTTATTTCTATTTTTCAATTTTAACCACTGCCGCACGATGAATCATCGTGCGGCCAGGGAAACCTACGCATTAATAACGCTAACAATGACACCGATTTAATAAGAGGATAGGTCATGAGTACATCAAAAAATAAAATGGGGGTGGTTCAACTCACCATTTTAACTGCCGTCAATATGATGGGGTCGGGAATTATTATGCTGCCGACCAAGCTGGCGGAAGTCGGCACCATTTCTATTGTTTCCTGGCTGGTTACCGCCGTGGGTTCAATGGCGCTGGCCTACGCCTTCGCTAAATGCGGGATGTTCAGTCGTAAAGCGGGCGGAATGGGCGGCTATGCTGAATATGCCTTCGGTAAATCCGGCAACTTTATGGCGAACTACACCTACGGCGTATCGCTGCTGATTGCCAACGTCGCCATCGCGATTTCCGCGGTGGGCTACGGTACCGAACTGATGGGGGTGAATCTGTCGCCGTTTGCCATCTGTCTGGCCACCATTGCGGTGCTGTGGATCTGTACCGTCGCTAACTTTGGCGGGGCGAAAATTACTGGCCAGATCAGCGGCGTGACCGTCTGGGGCGTTATTATTCCGGTGGTCGGCCTGTCGATTATTGGTTGGTACTGGTTCAGCCCGCATCTGTATGCGGCCTCGTGGAACCCGCATAACACGCCAACCTTCTCGGCTATCGGTTCCTCAATTGCCATGACCCTGTGGGCATTCCTGGGGCTGGAATCAGCCTGTGCCAATACCGAGGTGGTGGAAAACCCGGAACGTAACGTGCCGATCGCTGTGCTGGGCGGGACGCTGGGCGCGGCGGTTATCTACATTATCTCCACCAACGTCATTGCCGGTATCGTGCCGAATATGGATCTGGCGAACTCTACCGCGCCGTTTGGCCTGGCGTTTGCGCAGATGTTTAACCCAACGGTGGGTAAAGTGATCATGGCGCTGATGGTGATGTCCTGCTGCGGTTCGCTGCTCGGCTGGCAGTTCACTATTGCCCAGGTGTTCAAGTCTTCCGCTGACACCGGTTACTTCCCGAAAGTGTTCTCTAAAGTGACCAAATCCGAAGCGCCGGTGAAAGGGATGTTGGTGATTGTCGTTATCCAGACCGTGCTGTCGCTGATGACCATTAGCCCATCGCTGAACAAACAGTTCAACGTGCTGGTGGACCTGGCGGTTGTCACCAACATCATCCCTTATATCCTGTCGATGGCGGCGCTGGTGATTATCCAGAAAGTGGCGAAAGTCGAACCGGGCAAAGCGCGTATCGCCAACCTGATTGCTTTTGTCGGCGCGCTGTATAGCTTCTATGCGCTGTACTCTTCCGGCGACGAAGCGATGATGTACGGCGCCATCGTGACCTTTATTGGCTGGACCCTGTACGGCTTTATTTCACCGAAATTTGAACTGAAAAACGCAGCATAATCGGGAGAAGGCGATGTCTCTGTGGCAAGCGACCTTTATTTTTGAAAAGAAAGAGTATGACGCTGAGTTTCATGCGCTGAACGATATCATCGAACAGGCGACGCTGGCTTCAAGCGGCTACCTGGGGATGGAAAGCTACCAGAGTGCCGACGGCCTTCGGTTGATCAATAATTATTACTGGTCAGATAAAGCGGGGATGGAGGCGAGCATTCATAACGCCCACCACGTTGAAGCCAAAGGTAAAAGCGAGCGCTGGCTCGCGGGGTATCAGGTGATTATCGCCGAGATTTCCACGGTGCATAATCATGCATTGAGCCATCCTCTGAAAGCATTTAGCCGGTAGCTTGCGTAAAAAAGCGCGCGGACGATCCCCTCTCCCTGAAAGGGAGAGGGAGAAAACCATGGTCAGCAGTTTCAACGCCTTCCCTAATGGAAGGCGTTTTTACGTTTACATGTTAGAGAAGACGTTCATGATCACGCCGCCGGAGATGATCAGCACCATCGCCAGAATTGCGGGCAGATCCGGCTTCTGCTTATAGAGGATCATCGAGAAGATGGTCACGCCGACGATGCCAAAGCCGCACCACAGCGAATAGGCGACGCCAACCGGAATGGTGCTCATGGCGCGGGTCAGCGCGAAGTAGCACAGGCTATAGGCGCAAACGACCAGCACCGATGGCCCCAGCTTGCTGAAGCCGTTGGTTTTTTTGATCATCGACGTACCGGTGATTTCGGAGCCGATAGACAGCGCCAGCCATAAAAATCCGAGATTAAACATAGTGAATTCCTTTTGCGTTAGTTGGCGACGTTTTTGTCCAGGGTAGAGGCGGCAGGCTTGGCGGGCGTCTCTTCGCTCTCCTCACTGCCCATTTTGGAAAACAGGTTCATGATGACGATGCCGCTGGCGATGATCACCATACCGATAATGGCGGCGGTGTCCGGATGCTGGCCGTAAAAGGCCATACCCAGCGTAGATACCACCAGAATGCCGGTACCGGACCACGTGGCGTAGGCCAGGCCCACGGGAATATCTTTCACCGCGCGGGAGAGCGAGTAGTAGCAGGTGCAATACAGCACCACCAGCAGGGCGAGCAGCAGCATTTTGGTGGTGCCTTCGCTGCTACCGAACATTTTCAGGGTTGAGGTGGCCGAGGTTTCTGACACGATAACCAGCAGCATCCATAGCCAGCATTTTGTTTTTGAAGACATCTTCTACACTCCAGGTTTTATTATCGAGGTAAGGTTATTTTTTCTTCGTTTTGACATAGTCGACGGCGGCATCGGTCAGCACGGCGTCAGGTCTTGCGGCCAGCGACGGATTATTGACGATATCTGTGACAGTCAGATAACGACGGGTTGCCGCCAATGGTGCGGGTGCGGCTGTCGTTGCGCCCGTTTCCAGCTTCTCCAGCAATTCATTCATCGTGCACAGCGTCACGCCGCACGCTTCCAGGCGAGCGAGAGTTGCGTCGATATGCGCGGTATAGGCGCTGTCGACTGCGCCGCGCAGCTGGTTTAACTCGCTGTGTGGGCAGCAGTGGTAGCGCAATGCCAGCACCGGAATCCCCGCCAGCAGCGCATCGTGCAGGCGACGCGCCACCGGGCTTTGCAGCGTGCCGTTGACCAGATCCGCCGCCTGGGGATAGTCGAGAAACGGCAGCAGCAGCGCTTTATAGCCTACCGGCGGCTCGCCCGCTAGCGGCAGAACTTCCCCAAGTTGATGCCATGCCGCGGCATCCTCGAGGGTGTTGTCCATTGCCAGCACCAGCCGCTGCCCGCAGCCTGCCAGCCGTTGGCGGATAGCCTGACGGTAGCCGTCGGCGGCGGTGACCATCACCAGCACCGGCGGCCGTAAACGCTGGAGGATCTGCGCCACCAGACGGTCAGTCTGTTGCTCGCTCATCGGTCGCTCCTTTAGCCTACCAGCGTGACCGACGCGCCGTTCTTCAGCCCGGCGGCGTTGGCCTCTTCGGTATCGATGTGGAACTCAAGGGCGAAATCGTCGCGCACGCGTACCACCACTTCATCGAAGGTGAGCTGTCGTTCGCCATGGCTACGAACGCTGACCTTCTGGCCGTTGTGGACGTTAAGCGTGCGGGCATCCTGTGGCGACATATGAATATGCCGCCAGGCGCAGATCACCTGAGAGTGCAGTTCGACGTGGCCTTTCGGCCCCACCAGCAGTGCATCACCCGCGTTCTCCAACTGGCCGGATTCCCGCACCGGGGCTTTGATTCCCAGCGCGAAACAGTCGGCGCGGGAGACTTCCAGCTGCGTGGTCGGGCGGGTAGGGCCGAGTACGCGAACCTGAGTCAGCGATCCTTTCGGCCCGACCACGGTGACGCACTCTTCGGCGGCGAACTGCCCCGGCTGTCGCAACGGTTTAAACGGCGTTAGCGCATAGCCTTTGCCGAACAGCGCCTCGACGTCCTGTTGCGACAGATGAACGTGGCGGTTAGAGACGCCTACCGGGATGGCGGGCGCAGTCTCGTGCAGTCGGGCGCTGATTTTTTCCTGTAGCAGGGCGTCAATCATGCCTTTTTCCCTTTCTTATGCGCGGCGTTTTTCTCTTCCACAACCGGGGCCGGCGCAGCGGGCGCTTCCGGTTCAGCGGCGTCCATCGGCGGTTCGATAACCGGTTTAACGGGCTCAATCGGCTTCATCGGCGCAGTTGGCTCGGCCTGCACCCTCGGTGGATGCCCCTTGAGGGTGCTCAGCGCTTCAACAATGCAGCGTTCCGGGCGCGCAATCACCAGCGAATTGACCGGCAGGTTACTCGCCTGAACCACCGCCACGCCGCGTTCGATGGCGGTGTGAATGGCGCTGATCTCCCCTTCAAAGCAGACGCTCACCAGCCCCGAACCCACCTTGCGATAGCCGATACAGGTGACGCCTGCGGCTTTACAGGCGGCATCGACCGCCTGGATGGCGGCGACCCATCCTCGTGTTTCAATAACGCCTAAACTTTTCATTCTCGGCTCCTTTAGTGACGTACTAAGCGAATATCAAAATCAAATCCGGCGAAGAACGCCTCCAGCTGGTTCAGCTCTTCCACGCTGTAGGACGGGTCCTGCAGAATCGGGTAGGGCATCTCCAGACGTTCGTATTTTTTGCGCCCCAACTGGTGGTAAGGCAGCATGTCGATGCGGCGGATGTTGCCGCGCTTCGCCAGTTTCTGTACGTAGTCGATAGCGCCGGTAATGGCTTCCCACGAGTCGTTGTAGCCGCGCACCAGCGGCATGCGGATAATCACGTTCGCGCCGGAGTCGACCAGCCACTCGAGGTTGCGGCGCACCCCTTCGTTACCGATACCGAACAGCGTTTTGTGGTGATCGCTGTCGATCTGTTTGATGTCGAATAAGAAGGTATCGGTGACCGGCGCCAGCTTCTGGTAGTTTGCCAGCGGGGTGGTGCCCTGGGTTTCGACGGCGGTGTTAAGCATCATCTTTTTGCATTCGCTAAACAGGGCGACGGCAAAATCGGTCTGCAGGCTCATCTCGCCTCCGCCGATGGTCACGCCGCCGCCGGAGGAGATATAGAAGTCGTAGTCCTGCATGATGACCTCCATCAGCTCGCTAACGGTGACGTCTTTACCCATGATATCCAGCGCGTTCTGGGTGCAAATCTCTTCGCATTTGCGGCAGCCGATACAGTCTTTATTGCGGTTGACGAAGTGCTTCATTTCGCCGTTTTCTTCCGCGCGGTAGTGAATGCCCGCCGGGCAGACGTTCACGCAGTCGCCGCAGTTAATGCATTTGTCCTGGGAGAACATCACCTGAAACTGGCTGCTTAACCCTTCCGGGTTGGCGCACCACGGGCAGCGAATGTTGCAGCCCTTAAAAAACACCAGCGTGCGAATGCCGTCTCCGTCGTAGATCGAATACTTCTGAATATTAAAAATTCGACCCGTTAATTCCTGCGTATTGCCCATCACGCTTGCCTCCTGAAAATTCTGGACGTCCTTGTCCTGCTGCATTCCGTTAGATCAGAACTTCTCAATCACCGTACGGCTGATGATCTCGTCCTGGACCTCTTTGCACAGCTCAACGAAGTAGGCGCTGTAGCCCGCCACGCGCACGATCAGGTCGCGATATTTTTCCGGCTCCTGCTGGGCTTTCTTCAGCACTTCGTTATCGACGTAGCTGAACTGCATCTGGCCGTTGCCGAGAATCGACGCGGTGCGCAGCAGGGTGATAAGCCCGTGGCGGCCTTCTGGGGTATCGAGCAGCCCTTTAAGGAACTTGAAGTTATGCACCATGCCGATGTTCATGGTTTCCACGTTCATCTTGCTGACCGACTTGATGATGGCGGTTGGGCCATGTTTATCCGCGCCCTGGGTCGGGCTGATGCCGTCGGAGAGCGGCATCCACGCCAGACGACCGTTCGGCGTGGCGTTGGTCAGCTCACCGATTGGCGTGTTATTGGAGATGGAGAGCGTGCCGTGGCTCAGGGTGGAGTAGAGCATTTTGTACTTGCGGCACTCGCGCTCGGTCCACTCGGTGATGTCCAGCGCGTACTGGTCAACGTAGTTATCGTCGTTGCCGTACTTCGGTGCGTTCAGGCAGTCGCGGCGCAGCCCTTCAAAGCCTTCAAAGTTAGCCAGCATCGCGTCGCGCATCTGCTCAAGGGTGTATTTCTTATCTTCGAACACCAGCTTGCGGATAGCGGCCATTGAGTCGACGTAGGTCGCCAGACCGGAGAAAATCAGCCCCGGACCGTGGTTGACCATCGCGCCACCGGCGGCCACGTCTTTACCTTTTTCCATGCACCCTTCCACCAGCAGCGACATCAGCGGCTTCGGCGCCACGTCGCGGTGTACGCGCTGGCTGATAACCGTACCAATCGCCGACAGGCGCACAATGTGGGCAATCTGCTGTTTCACCGCCGCGTCGAACTCCTCGAAGGTGTGCAGGCCACGCAGGTCGCCGGTGTCCAGCCCCTGATAGCTGTCAAACAGCACCATGCGGCCACGGTTCAACACGAACTCGATGGCAATTGGCCACTGGGTGTAGCCGGTGGAGGTCCACTGGTAGATGCGGCCGGATTTCTGCGGTTCGACGCAGCCCATCAGGCAGTAGTCGCGCGCGTCTTCAAAGTCGAAGCCTTTGCGCAGCATCATCTTGATGTGGGAGTCATCGAAGTGACAGGCCGGGAAGCCCATCCCCGCTTTTACCACGTCGACGATTTTTTCCATGTACTTCTGCGGTGACTGGTTGTGAATACGGCAGGCCAGCGACGGCTGGTAAACCTTCACAAAGCGCACGGCGTCCATGATCAGATAGGTCAGATCGTTACAGGCATCGCCGCCGGAACGCTTCTGGCCGCCAACGGTCAGGTTGATAAACGGCTGGTAGCCTGCGAAGTACTTCGCCCCCAGTTCGCTGGACATCCACATCAGTTCGGCGCATTTGATGATAAATGCCTGCAACAGTTCCAGCGCGGCGTCATGGGTCAGACGGCCTTCGCGGATATCGGCTTCAAACATTGGGTAGCAGTACTGGTCAACGCGGCCCAGCGACAGCCCGGTCTGGTTCTCTTCGATTTCAAACAGCGACTCGACGGTCCAGATACTTTGCAGCGCTTCCTGCAGGGTTTTCGGCGGGTTCGCCGGGACGTTCTGGTTCACCTCAGCGATGGTCAGCAGTTCGGCACGGCGCTGGGCGTTCTGCTCAACGGCAGCCAGTTCACGGGCGCGTGCGGCGATGCGGTGCGAATAGTTAATCACCCCTTCGCAGGTTTCAATCGCCGCTTTGTAGTAGTAAATACGGTCGATATCTTCCGGGTTCTCCATGCTCAGCGTCGCCAGATGCGCCTCGGCATCGGCTTTAATGCCGTTCATGCCTTTGGTGAACAGCAGCACGTCGTAGCCCGGGCAGGTATCGCCGCCGCCGTTGATCTGGTGGTAGGAGAGGTCGCTGACGAAGGTCTCGCCGCTGAAGGACCAGACGCCCGCCTCGCGGTACTGCGCTTCGCAGATTTCATCCAGCGAACGGCCTTCCCAGAACGGCACGATCTCTTCGCGGATGGTCTTTTTGTCTTCTTCGCTGATCTCAAACGGGTCCTGCGGGCGGGTGCTCATGGTGTCGAGTTCGTCGCGTACCCAGCGCCAGGCGATGTCCGGCGAGAAGGCCCCGGCGCGCGGTTTGCCGCACGGATGGCCGACGATCAGCTCATCGTCCTGAATCAGAATCGGCGCGGTTTCGCAGGCGTGGCGGAACGCTTTGGCGCGCAGCAGAATGGTCGGCATGCCTGGGTTGGCTTTCACCACTTCGGTAAAGGCCAGCGCGCGGTAGATGGAGACGCTTGGGCGCACGGTCAGATAGTGGTTACGCAGGCGCTGCATGCGCGGGGTCAGCCCTTCCGCTGTGGTGGTTTCATCACAGTTGGCGAACGGCGCGGCGGAAACGGATTGTTTGCCGCTGAACAGACGTACCGGCAGATGCAGCGCGCTGAGGTTGTGCTGGGCGCTCTGGAACATCTCAGAAAGGGCATTGATGTTCGCCTTTTCAAGGCTTGCGCCGTGGAGCAGGGCATCAAACATCGGGTAGCCGTCAATCGCGCTGGCGGCGCGAACTTCGCTTAATTCTGCGAGCTTAAACCACAGGCACTCAACGATTTCATACGCCTGGGCTTCGGTCAGCGCGCCGTTGGCGATATCGTGCTGGTAGTACGGCAGCAGGGCTTTGTCAGCACCTTCCGGGTTCACCGCGTAGCTGCCGTTATCAAGCTGCAGTGCCAGCTGGAACAGATAGAACGCCTGGCAGGCCTCTTTAAAGCTGCGCGCCGGGTGGGCCGGAACATGATGCAGAATCGCGACGCTGTCTAACAGCTCGGCTTTGCGATAGGCGTTGGTTTCAGCGGCGGCTAACTGCTCGGCGCTGTGGGCAAGATTTTGCGCCAGCGCCATCAGGGCGTCGCAGGCGTAAATCGCGGCGCGGCAGCCGTTGACTTCATCCATGCCGCTGCGGCTGACCGCGCTGCCGAGCGTACGGGTTTTCTCTTCCAGCTGGTGTTTAATCGCCAGCACGCCTTTCTCGACCACCAGCTTGTAGTCCGGGGAGTCGAGGTCGCTGTTCAGATTAAGGAACTGGAACACCGATGGGCGGTGAGCGGCGGTTTCATCATGGAAAATCGCGCCGTGTGGTTTGCGGGTCTGATTGCCGACGATAAGCTCATCGGCGCTGATGGTGAGCGGCAGCTGACGCATCAGTTCATAAAAGCGGCGCGCCGGTTTGACGGCGGCGGGAACGCCGGCGATATCGCCGTCCAGTCCGTTCAGCACGGTCGCGTGTTCGGTGCACAGGGTGCTTTTTTGTGAAAGTAAACGTTCTGCCAACACTTTGACGCGCGGCGTTAAGCTGTAGAGTGCCATGTCGTATTCTCCAGATGTTCTTATTGGGTGCCCGTATGTTGCCGGGTGGCGCTTCGCTTACCCGGCCTACGCAAGCGGAGCGCCGCGCCATGCCTGGCGATAAAGTTCGGTTAATGCCTGCGCGTCAGGCGTGCGCGGGTTGGTTGGGGTGCAGCTGTCGCGCAGCGCCTGGCCGACCATCTCCGCTACGCGACGCTCAAACGCCTCGCCGTCCACGCCGGTGCCGTGAATACCGGTGGGCAGGGTCATTTCATCTTTCAGTGCTTCAATGGCGACCAGCAGGCTGGTGACGCCTTCGCGGGTGGTGTTGGCAGGCAGGTCCAGCAGATGGGCCAGACGCGCATATTTGTGCGCCGCCTCGGTATCGCACTGCCCCTGATAATCGGCGTTCCACGCCACGACGTGCGCCATCAGCAGGGCGTTGGCGCGACCGTGCGGCACGCGAAAGACGCCGCCGAGCGCGTGGGCCAGGCTATGGGTGATGCCGAGCGAGGCGTTGGTAAAGGCCATGCCCGCCATGCAGGAAGCGTTGTGCATTTTTTCTCGCGCCTGCAAATCCTGGCCGTTGCGCCAGCAGGTTGGCAGGTAGCGGAAGACCTGCTGCACTACCTTCTCAGCCAGCGCATCGGAAAAATCGCTGGCGGCGCGAGAGACGTAGGCCTCCAGCGCGTGACACAGCACGTCCATCCCGGTATCGGCGGTGATGGACGGCGGCACCGAGGCCACAAGCGTTGGGTCAAGAATGGCGATATCCGGCAGCAGCGACGGGTCGACCAGCACCAGTTTCTCGGCGTTCGCCTTCACCACCGAAAAGCTGGTGACTTCCGAGCCGGTGCCGCTGGTGGTGGGGATGGCCACGAAGCAAGGGCGCTCGCGTCCTGCATCCGGGCGGGTTTGCGCCAGGGCGAAAATAACCGCTTTGGCGGCGTCAATCACCGAACCGCCGCCCAGGGCAATCACCAGATCCGGGTAGCGGCTGTCCATCAGCTTCATGCCGCGAACCACGGTAGCGATGTCTGGATCTGCCACCACGTCGTCCCAAATCTGGAATGCGATGCCGCGATCGCGCAGGATAACGGTCACTCGTGAGGCGAGGCCGAACTTGACCATCGCCTGGTCGGTGACCAGCAGCACGCTGTGGGCGGACACATCGGCCAGCGCCGACAGCGCGTCCTGACCGAAGCAGATCCGGGGTTTCAGCAAAAATTCACTCATTGGGTTATTCACTCCTTAGGCGTCCCGAAACACGTTCTCGACAATGGCTACCACCGCCATCGCTTTGTAGCGGTCTTTGTTGAGCGCGAAGTACTCCTCGGCCAACACGATGTCGTGCATCCCCGCGCCGACGCTATCGACGGCAACCCAGGTGCGGTCTTTCATCGGCTGCTGGTTGTCATCCAGTTGAGTGATGAGTAGCAGGTTGCTGCCCCGTAGCTCATCGCTCTTTTGTGTGGCCACGACATGTCCGGTAACCTTTGCGAGAATCATTGTTTTTATCGCCTTATATCAATGCGTTACTTGCCTAAACGCTCAAGCACCTGACGGATCACGCGCTCCACGTTCTGCTCGCTGATTTCACCTTCGGCCTCTGCCGTAGCCGCCGTCGCAAAACGGTTGTCGCCGTGGCTGCTGAGGGTGGCGGCTGGGGCAGGGGAGGTGAAGCGCGCGTCGTCCACGATGCTGCGGCGCGGGTCAACCGGCTGGCTGGTGATAGTCGGCTGCGGTTCCACGCGGCTGCTCGGTGCGCGTAGCTCGTCGATAGAGCGCACGCCATAGCCCACTTTGCGGATATTGAGCAGGTTCATCGGGCCGACGTTATCGGAGCTGGAGCCGCCGCCTACCGCGCCGCAGCCTAAGGTCAGCGCTGGGGTGATGTTGGTGGTGGCGCCGATGCCGCCGAGCGCCGCGGGGGTGTTAATCAGAATGCGGTTAACCGGTTTTTCGAGGCAGAACTGACGGATAACGTCCTGGTTGCGGGTGTGGATCACCAGCGTATGGCCAAGGCCTTCGTTGGTCAGCAGTTCCACCACGCGATGGCAGGCGGCTTTCCAGTCCTCTTCCACGTACAGGCCGAGTACCGGACACAGTTTTTCACGCGAGTAGGGGTTTTTCGCTGAGACGGTGGTCTGCTCGGCAATCAGTACGCGGGTGCTGGCCGGTACGCAGAAGCCTGCCATCTGGCTTAAATAGAGCGCCGTTTTGCCCACCACTTTTGGGTTGATGGTGCCGTTAGGTCGCAGCAGCAGGGCCGCCATTTTCGCCGCTTCGCTTTCGTTCATAAAGTACGCGCCCTGGGCTTCCAGCTCGCGATGCACTTCGTCGTAAATGCAGCCTTCGACGATGATCGACTGCTCAGAGGCGCAGATAACGCCGTTGTCGAAGGTTTTGCTGGTGATGATATCTTTCACCGCGTGAGGAATATCGGCGCTGCGCTCGATAAACGCCGGGCCGTTACCCGGGCCGCCGCTGATGGTTGGCGTACCGGAAGCGTAGGCCGCGCGCACCATGCCTTCGCCGCCGGTCGCCAGGATAAGCGACACGTCTTTGCTGTGCATCAGTTCAGAGGTAGCTTCCAGCGTCAGTTCGGTCACGCCGTCAACGATGCCGGCCGGTGCGCCCGCCGCTTCTGCCGCGCGTTTGACAATCTCAATCGCTTTCCAGCTACACTGACGTGCGCCCGGATGCGGCGAGAAAATAATCGCGTTACCGGCTTTGAGGGCAATCAGCGTTTTGTAGATAACCGTGGAGGTCGGGTTGGTTGAGGGAACCAGCGCGCAGATAACGCCCAGCGGCACGCCCACGTCCATCACTTTCTTTTGTTGATCGTCATGAATGATGCCGACGGTCTTCATATCTTTGATGGCGTCGTAAACGCGCAGCGAGGCAAAACGGTTCTTCAGGACTTTATCCTGCCAGTTGCCGAAGCCGGTCTCTTCTGCGGCCATTTTCGCGAGCGTTTCGGCGTGGTGCGCCGCTTCCTGGGCCACGTTTTTCACGATAGCGTCGATTTGCTGCTGCGAAAAAGTGGCCATTACCGCTTGCGCTTTTTTGGCGCTGCGCACCAGTTCCCGCGCGTTCTGGCGAGAGAGCAAATCGGTATCCAGTTCAATCATGAGTCTATCCTTCATCAGACGAAAAGAGTGCAGACGGGGCGTGCCCGGTCAGGTCATGCTTTATGCTGCGATGCGATTTTTTCGATGTCGTTATGCGGGCGCGCAATGACGCGGGAAGTGACCACTTCACCGATGCGTTTTGCCGCTTCAACGCCGGAGTCCACCGCCGCGTTGACCGCGCCGACGTCGCCTTTCACCATCGCGGTGACCAGACCCGAACCGACGTTTTCATAGCCGATAAGCTCGACGTTGGCGGCTTTACACATGGCGTCTGCGGCTTCGATACAGGCCACCAGACCTTTGGTTTCAATCAGACCAAGCGCTTCTTTCATCATTTTCTCTCCGGTTATTCGCTAATTTTGTAGTGCGAGACAATCTTGTTGATGTCGTTATGCGGACGCGCGATAACCAGCGATGTCACCACTTCACCAATGCGCTGCGCTGACTCCACGCCGGAATCCACCGCCGCTTTCACCGCGCCGACGTCGCCTTTCACCATCGCGGTGACGAGGCCAGAGCCGACGTTTTCGTAGCCGATAAGCTCGACGTTGGCGGCTTTACACATCGCATCTGCCGCTTCGATACAGGCCACCAGACCTTTGGTTTCAATCAGACCTAATGCATCACCCATTTGCGTTCTCCTGGCCTTAAGCCTTGTGTTTAATGACAATTTTGTTGATGTCGTTATGCGGACGTGCAATCACCAGCGACGTCACCACTTCCCCAATGCGCTGCGCCGATTCCACGCCGGAATCCACCGCCGCTTTCACCGCGCCGACGTCGCCCTTCACCATCGCGGTGACCAGGCCAGAGCCGACGTTTTCATAGCCGATAAGCTCAACGTTGGCGGCTTTGCACATCGCATCCGCGGCTTCAATGCAGGCCACCAGACCTTTGGTTTCGATAAGCCCTAATGCATCACCCATTGCTTCACTCCTCAAAACAGGTTGTGTGATTTCAGGAAAACCGTCCGTGTCACGGCGTTAACCCACGGCAGCGGCGTTCGGGATTCACTATAGGGATTAGCTTTTCTGGTGGAATTTAAATCTGGTTGATTCTCTGATTTAGATAAAAACTCTGCTATTTAGCCTTTTCTGGCCGTTGATTTATCTCTTTATGCTGCGAGGAGGGGCGGGATTTTGACGGGCATAAGGCGGTTTTTTCCGTGTGCTCGGCGCTAGCTGGAAATGTTGTGAAATTGCTAAATTTATACAAAAGTCGGGTAACATGGCGCAGGAACAACTGTGGCGAGGTTCAAATTCTGGCAGCGAAGCTAAACGCAAAAGATGCGCTTTTAGGCGAGGGGGAAGATTAATGAAAAGTCATATGAATTCGATCGCCTGTTTTGAGCCGATGGAAAGCGGTATGGCTTGTGGCTGATGGTTCGTAAAGTTCATCTTGTTCATCAATTTCATTTGTTCACGAATCATGAACAAATGAAATTCGTGAACAAATCTGATCTCAGTTGCCCTGAAATAGACAAACTTCATGCTGCGGGTTGCAGAGGTATAGTTGATGGGAACCCGCATCCAGCATACCTAATGCAGAGGATGGGTGTGTTAAGGGGAGGCCAAAGTCCAGATTCAGGCTGTTTCCTTTATAGCGCAATGTAGGAAGAACAGGAGTATGCCCAGCGGCGACAAAATCGACTCCCTTTATGGGAGATGAACTTCGGACTGCATGGCGCCTTCTGCCCTTAAGGCAGCCGTTGAGCGCAAAAACATCTTGTACCATCAGCGACTGAAGAAAAGATTCAATGCAGTGCGTTTCTGGCGGGATCTCAGCATGCAGGACACAGTAGGTTTGATGTTGGATGGTAAACAATATAACGAGTGGGAGTTGGGATAGTTTTTGGCAGAGTAAGGTTTTTTTCTCATCGGTTAAGGTGAAAAACCAGTCGCCGCCTTGTGCTCTGATTTTCAACTCATGATGCTCTCTTTCCGTTTTATCCTGCGATAAAAACCATGCCAGTAAACTTTCTTCGTGGTTCCCCAGCACAGAGTGGAACCATGCGCAATCGAGCAGAGATATACACTGGTGAGGATAAAGACCTCTATCGAAGAGGTCGCCGACGGCAATAAGGCGGTCTTTTTCCGGCTTAAAGTTAACGAATTCAAGTAACCCCTGTAGAGAATCGTACGCGCCATGCAGGTCACCAAGAATAAAATCCCTGCCAACATCATTGGGCAAAAGTGTAACGATCATCGTCTTCAAACCTCGTCTGGCATCAGGATTTGATAGTAAAGGATGGGTTGCATGATAGCCAATTTTGTTCATACTATGGGTCATGTTCATGTATCGTGAACAAGGATTGGAGCGTGAACAAATGCGTGATGAAGAAAGCATCGTGAATGAAATACTGGAGCGACTGCCTAAGCCACTTCAGGGAAAGATCTATAATGATAGTGCTTTGTATCTACAGATGCCTGATGGAACTAGCCATGCTTTTCATTTTGAAGTGAAAGCGCAACCACGCAAAGAGTGGTTAATGTACTGGAAATCGGATTTCATAAAAAAAGATAAAAATGGATATCCATTATTATTGTGTCACTATCTAAGTCCTGCATTACAGAGGTATTGCATGGAAAATAAAGTTAACTTTATCGATAGTGCAGGGAATATGTTTATTTTAACGCCTAATTATTACTTAAATGTTACAGGTAATAAAAATGAGAGCGTGGTAAAAAATACTAATGGGATGTCCATTGGTATTATGAAGCTACTTTTTGTTATGTTAGCGGATGAACAAATTATTAATTATACCTACCGTGAGATTGCTGAACAGGCGGGTATTTCGCTTGGCATGGTAAAGAAAGGCTTCGATTATCTTGAAAATAATAAATTATATCGAGAAGGAAATAATGTTCGCCGATTTACCGATATACCTGAATTATATCGATCGTGGATTCAGTCATATGATTCGGTGCTGCGACCCAAAATAGTCAAAATGAGACTGTCTGGGAATATACTCTGGAAAGACATCAAGCTCCTGCCTGGAGAGTATTGGGCAGGAGAAGTTGCGGCTTATGAACTTAGCAAAGGATACCTGCAGCCTGAGATGATAAAAATTTTCACCCCTTTATCTTTTCATGAACGACGAAAAGATCTTGGGTTACGCCCGGATCCCAACGGTGATGTTGAGTTTATGGAGACATTCTGGGGTGCGTCATTCCAGATGAGTCACGCTGGCTACGCATTGCTAACGATAGCGGAACTAGTTGCCTCTCAGGACGAACGTAATATTGAAATGGCGAAAATAATCAATGAAAACACCTTACACATTAACACGTCCATTATCTGATGAAATCCAACAGGCGCTGATGAAAATCACCAATGCCTGTACCCTGGCAGGGTATCCATTCTTTATTGCGGGAGCCACCGCGAGAGAAATTATGCTTACCCATGTACATAATCGAGATACGGGACGACGCACCCGGGACATTGATATTGCCGTTTTTATTGATGATTGGGACGCATTTTCTCGCTTAAAAGGCATTATGCTTGAACAGGGAGCAGAGTCAGCAAAGGATAATGCTCATCGGCTATATTGGGGCGGTGTAGAGTTAGACATTATTCCTTTTGGCTCTATCGCCGCTGATAATCAGGTGGCATGGCCACCGGATCGCGACATCATTATGTCCGTTGATGGCTTTGCCGATGCCTGGAAACACGCTGTTCTCGTCACGATCCCAAATTGCGGCGATATTCGGTTTTGTTCATTGCCTGGTTTATTGTTACTAAAATTATTTGCCTGGCGTGACCGCGGTGACAGAAATAGTAAAGACGCCATTGATATTTATAAAATTCTACTTGAATACGATGCTATTGAAGACTCTCGCCTGTATGACGATGATGTATTAGCTGAGAGCGTTGATTGGGTGCCGGAACGTATTGGTGCTCGGTTAGCAGGAAAGGATGTGGCAAATATGGCTACGGCGCAAAGCCTTGCCGCCTTACAGCAACTGGATCATGAGAAGCTGATCGATGCTATTGTCCGTCAGTCTGGAAGTGCGCGTTCAACAGATATTGAAATCTGTATAAATGACTTCTGGTACGGCTTAATGGGCGAATAATTCCCGGGGCGCGCTAGTTCAGCGCGCTACCGGATTTCAGCGTACAGATCCACAGCGGTGAGTTGATGGAACTCAGCAGAATGGCCTTGTCGTTAAGCTTCTGGGCGTTGAGAAACAGCCCGTCGTGGCTGTCGGACATTTCGCGCATAAAGTAGGCGAAAATCACGTCCGGGGATTCATCGATGGACGAGGCGCTCGACTCCCACTGGTTGATACGATAGTGGCGTTCTGTTGCGGAAATGCGTTTGCTGCTGTAGCTGAATTTGACGTAGCGCTGCAGGTAGAGCCAGCCGGCGGCCGAATCGGTATAGCCCTCGACCACCATTGAGCCTTTGCCGTGGCTGCCAAAGTTGAAGTGAATGTTGCCGTTCACGTTCTCTTTATCCATATTTTCAAAACGCATGATCCCTTTGGTGGAGCAGCTCATCACCCCGGCGTTTTCATCGGGCAGCAGGCGCCAGGCGCTAAACCCGGCGACCACGATAAAGATGAGCAGAGAAAGGGCAAAGAACGTACGCGGCGCGAGTTTCATTACGGCTTCCAGGAGTAGTAAAAGTAGTTGTCGCAGTAGCTAAACGGGTTATCTTCATGCATCGCGCAGTGGGCGAGAAATACGCGCCCCAGGCCGTTGGTCTCCAGCCTGTCGCCGTAGAAAAAGAGGAAGCGCTCGCCGGGTTTGCACTCGACCTTCAGCCGCTCACGCACCTCATCGAAATTTTTCACGTAACCGCTGGGGCTGACCGAGCGCAGCATCTCATCGCTGGCCAGCAGTTCGCACTGGCTGTGGGTGATTTGGCTCAGGGTGATGGGACGCGACTCTCGCACGCCTACCAGGCTCAGAATAAGTAGCAGCAGCGCAATGGTCAGCAGGCAGGCACCAGCGATATACCAGCAGGTACCGCGCGCATGCGCCGTAGCGGGTGGGGTTTCCAGCGGCGTCTCTGGCTCGGTTTCGTCGACTATGATCGGCGGTTCCTGCATCGGTGCGGGCTGTGGGGGGGCGTCCAGCGCCTCAATCACCACGTCCGGGTTAAGCTGCAAGTAGCCGCGCGACACGGTGACGATAATGTTATCGACACCATAGTGGCGGAAGGTTTTGCGCAGCATGCTCAGATACTGATTCAGGTTGCTGTTCGACGAGGTTAACCCGTTGTCATCCCAGACCTTTTTGAGCACCTCTTCCCGGCTGACGATTCCGGTGTTATGCAAAAAGAAGAACAGCAGGGCGCTGGCGGTGATAGACAGCTGGCTGTCCGGCTCATCGCTTTGCGGCAGCGTTATCGTGCCATCCGTTGCGTCATAAATAAAACGGGCATTGATGTTGTAGCGCATCGCGGCCTCAGCCTATGTGCTTCACGCGGGAAGCGTCATCTTATTAAGAGATTCGACCAACGTTCGTCGGTGCTCGGCGGACATGGTGATCCCTTCCGTGAGTTCAGATAACCAGATGCCGTCTGCCGCATAGCGCACCAGCGTACCGGTGGAGCTATTATCCAGCGCGTCGCCACGCGCCAGGTGATCCAGCATCCAGTCGCGCCAACATTTTCGCAGCACCGGTTCATCCGGCATGGCCAGCGACAGCACCATCAACTGGCGGCTTTCGTGCGTATCCGTCAGGTCGGCAAGGTAGTTCAGATAGGCGCGGGTAAAGCGGCCATAGCTGACGCCATCCTGCTGCATCAACGCGACGATCGCGTCTTCCATAATCGCCAGCAGGCGGGTAAACAGCGCGTAAATCAGCGCCTGTTTATTGGGAAAGTGGTGAATCAGCCCGCCTTTACTAACGCCTGCTTCACGAGCGACAGCGTTCAGCGACAGCGCGGCGATGCCGTCTCGTCCGGCAATCATTGCCGCCGACTCCAGCAGCAGCTGATATAAACGGACCGGATCTTTTTTGCGGTGTTGGGTTTCCGTGTTCATGGCCCGAATCATACCGACCAGACGGTATGATTATTTTTGACAGCGATCAAAGCGAGGGGGAAGTCCGTATAGAGATTATGGGTAATGCGTGAGAGCTCACAATTTGTCGTATAAATCAGACTTTTATCACGTGGTTTTCCGATGAGGAGCGTAAAAAAACGCGGTGAGCCGCCCCTCCGCGTTTTTTACTTCACGACCGTAACTTACTTCTGCACAGCGCTTTTGGCTTTCGCTTTCGCGTTATCACAGGCCGTCTGGTTTTTCGCACAGGCGTCTTTTGCGGCTTTAGCTTCTTTCTGCGCGTTCGCTTTTGCCGTGCTCTTCGCCTGAGCGCACTGGCTTGGATTATTCTGGCAGGCGGTTTTCGCGTTCGCTACAGCCTGACCGTTGGCCGCATTCGCCGCACCCATTGCCAGCAGCGCGCAAGCGCCTAACATCATCGCGATTTTTTTCATGTTAATTATTCCGCCGCAGCCTGAGCCAGATCGTTCTGTACCTGCTTACGCTGTTCAGCGGTCAGCACCTGGCTTAAGTCAAAGTAGTATTTCACTTTGTAGTAGCGAACCTGTTGGTCAACTTTGCTAAACGCCGCCAGCTGTTTGTTCACGCCCGCTTCATCCCATTTGCCGGACTGGATCATGTCGATGATCATGCCGTCTTTAACATCCTTCATGGAGATAGCCTGAACGTTTTTTTCCAGCTGCTGGTGCAGGGTTTTCATTTTGGACACCTGAGCATCGGTCAGCTTCAGATGCTGAACGATAGGGTCCTGAGCCGGCGCTGGGGCAGCGGTGGTATCAGCAGCCTGAGCGGCGAAAGTCGCACCAGCAAGGGTGGCAACCAGTAAAGCGGCGCGGGTAAATTTTTTCATTGTAGTCATCCATAAAGCATTCAAATAGACGCCGAAGCGTCAGGCAACAGAGGAAATAACCCCTGATTTTTGTCGGTGTAATGATAGGTTGCCGGTCAGTCTTGATGCTCGCGGATTGTTGTGTCTGTTGGTAACGATGGGAAACAATGACCTCACGAAATCATAACTTTTTACGTATTAAGACCTTCTTAATGTTACGGTTTTCTTTTCGACCATTTCAGCAGTAAGTCCACGCCAATGGAAAGACGAAATTGTGCAAAGCATTTGCGATATCTGGCGTTGCTCATGAAATTTTACCTTTAGATAACAATTACTTTCGCCAAATGATATTTGGTTATAAAGCATAGCGAATCGTTATTTGTTCCGCTGAGGGCGGTGTGGGAGCGTAAAAAGACAATACAAAAACAGGGGTATCCAGAAAGATTATGGCAAAGACAAAACAGACCGTTGCACAGCTCGCACTTATCACTGGCCTGGTTGCTACCGGCCTGACCACCTTCGCCGCGCAGGCCGATCAGCTAGCGGATATCAAAGCGAAAGGCGTGGTCAAAGTGGCCACCTTTGATGCCAACCCGCCGTTTGGTTCCGTGGACGCGAAAACTCATGAACTGGTGGGCTACGACGTTGATTTCGCCAAAGCGCTGGCAAAATCGCTGGGCGTGAAGCTGGAACTGGTGGCGACCAATCCGGCTAACCGTATCCCGCTGCTGCAATCCGGCAAGGCGGATCTGATTGTCGCCGACATCACCATTACCCCAGAACGCGCGCAGGTTATCGACTTCTCCACCCCGTACTTCGTGACCGGCCAGCAGTTCCTGGTGCCGGCGACCGGCGGCGATAAACTCGACGATTACAGCAAAGCGCGCATTGGCGCTGTGAAGGGCACCACCGGTGAGCAGACGCTGCATCAGCGCTTCCCGCAGGCGCGCGTGCTCTCCTATGACGACATCCCGCTGGCGCTGACCGCATTGCGTAACGGCAACGTGCAGGCGATTACCCAGGACAGCACCATTCTGGCAGGCCTGCTGGGCGAAGCGCCGGATAAAGCCAAATTCAAAATTCTGCCGGACTTGCTCAGTAAAGAAGAGATCGGCGTGGGTGTGAAAAAAGGTGAACCGGCGCTGCTGAAAGCGGTGAACGATGAGCTGGTGGCGCTGGAGAAATCAGGCGACGCGGCAAAAATCTACGACACCTGGTTTGGCCCTACAACCAAAGCGCCGCAGCCGCGTTCCTTCACCATAGAAGCAAAATAATATGTTGTCGGCTTTACTTTCTCGTTCCGCGGCGAAGTCCGCGGATTTTTCACATCTGCGCAATGCCAGCGTGACGTTCCGACAGGCAGTGAAAGAATATGGCAGTCATCGGGTGCTTAACGGCATCGATTTGACAATTAATCCCGGCGAAGTGGTGGCGATCCTCGGGCCTTCTGGGTCAGGGAAATCGACGCTGATTCGCCTGATAAACCAGCTTGAAAGCCTTAGCGGCGGTGAAATCCTGATTGACGACAAGCCAACCAGCCAGCTGAGTGGCCGGGCGCTGCGCCAGCTGCGCAGCCGAATCGGCTTCGTCTTCCAGCAGTTCAACCTCTATGCCCATTTAACCGCGGCGCAGAACATCATGCTGGCGCTGGAGTCGGTTCACGGCTGGAAGCGCAGCGATGCCGAGCAGCGTGCGCGGGAGCTGCTGAAAAAGGTCGGGCTTGCGGAAAAGGCCGATGCGATGCCGTCGCAGCTCTCCGGCGGCCAGCAGCAGCGCGTGGCGATTGCCCGAGCGCTGGCCTCCTCGCCACAAATCATCCTGTTTGACGAACCCACCTCGGCGCTGGACCCGGAAATGATCGGCGAAGTGCTGCACGTGATGCAGTCGCTGGCCCACAGCGGGATCACCATGATTGTGGTGACCCACGAAATGCAGTTTGCGCGGGAAATTGCCGATCGGGTGGTGTTTATCGACGGCGGCGATGTGCTGGAGGTCGCGCCTCCGGCGGCGTTCTTCGCCAATCCACAGCATCCGCGCGCGCGGCGTTTTCTGCAAAAGGTGCTGGACCCGCTGCACCAGGAGCAGACGGCGTGATGGTCAATTTCGACTGGCAGGGGGTGCTCAGCGGGCAGCCTCTGCAATGGATTATCTCGGGTTTTCTCACCACGCTGTGGGTCTCGCTTGCCGGGATTGCGCTGGCAAGCGCGCTGGCGGCGCTGTTCTTATTGCTGCGTCTTGCTGGTGGGCGGTTGGGGCAGGGCATCACCGCCTGCTGGGTGTCGCTGTTTCGCAATACGCCGCTGCTGGTCCAGCTATTGTTCTGGTACTTTGCGGCGTGGAACTTCTTGCCGCAAGGGCTGCGGGATTTTGTTAATGACCCGCACGACTGGTCGATTTTGCCCGGCAACGTCTGGTGGCTAACGCCGGAGTTTCTGTGCTCTGCCTGGGGCCTTGGCGTCTTTACCTCGGCGTTTTTGATTGAGGAAGTGGCGGCGGGGCTGCAAAGCGTACCGAACGGCCAGCGGGAAGCTGCGCTGGCGCAGGGGTTTTCGACCTATGGGCTGTTGCGGCATATTTTATTGCCGCAGGGGCTGGCTAACGCCTGGCAACCGGTGGTGGGGCAGTATCTGAATCTGATGAAACTCTCGTCGCTGGCGAGCGGTATTGGCTTTGCCGAGCTGACCTACCAGGTGCGGCAAATCGAAAGCTATAACGCTCATGCGCTGGAGGCTTTTGCGGTGGGCACCGTGCTCTATCTGCTGACCGGCGTGGCGCTGGGGCTACTGTTGAGCCGCCTGGGGCCAAAACCGGTAGGGCAACCGAAGCGTGTACGAAAAGCGGCGGCGAGCGTGGCGAGAGGGGTAGCAAATGAACGCTAATCTGGCGGTAATTTACGACAACCTCGACTACCTGCTGTGGGGGCGGCTGGCCGACGGTGAGCCGGGTGGCGTAGCGTTGACGCTGATGATGGCGATAGGCGCTGGAGCATTGGCGCTGCCGGGCGGAATTCTGCTGGCCTGCGCGGCGTGGCGATTCTCCGGTTTAACCCGGCGCTTGCTGTACCTGTGGGCGGAGGTGATACGCGGTATTCCGCTGATCTTCGTTATCTTCTGGCTGTGGTATCTGCTGCCGATGCTGACCGGGAGCGACCTACCGGGCGCGGTAACGGTGACGCTGGCGCTGGCGTGGTTTACCGCCGCCTCGGTGATGCATTCGGTGCTGGCGGGGCTGCGCGCACTGCCTACCGGGCAGTATGAAGCGGCGCTGACCCAGGGCTTTAGCGCTGGACAGAGTCTGCGATTGATTCTGCTGCCGCAGACGCTGCGCAACGTGCTACCTTCGCTGGTGGGGATTTTTATCAGCCTGCTGAAGGACACCTCGCTGGCGTTTATCGTCAATGTACCGGAATTGACCACGGTGGCGGGGCAGGTGAACAACCGCGTGCAGATCTACCCGACGGCGATCTTTGTCTTTATCGGCGTGGTCTATTATCTGCTGTGCTTTGGGCTGGAAAGGGTGGCGAAACGCTGGCAGCGGCGGGTGGCGGTGTAGGCCTGATAAGCGTAGCGCCATCAGGCAATCTGATGCAGATTGCCTGATGGCGGCGTTGCCTTATTCGGCCTACAAAAAACAAACCCGGCCGAGGCGTTTACGCCAACGCCGGGTTTTGCCCATCACACGTTTTTACGTTCGATGGTTTGCTCGCCCCAGAAGAGCGCGTCTTTGTCGGTTTTGCTGAAGGCCAGTTCGAGAACGGCATCGCTGCCTTCTTCCCAGATTTTTTCTGCCGTCTTTTCATCATATTTCGCCAGCTCAAAAATCGCTTCGGCGATTTCGGGCGACGTGTTGCGCAGACTGGCCCATTCACCAATATGATGAGCCTTGCCTTCTTGTGTCGGCATATCGCTTCTCCCTTAAATCATTAGCCTTTCATTTTGACGGCCAGGCCTGCCACGTATTCACCCTGATAGCGGGCGATGGACAGCTCTTCCTGGCTTGGCTGGCGTGAACCGTCTCCGCCAGCGATTGTGGTCGCGCCGTATGGCGTGCCGCCGCGAACCTGAGAAACATCAAACAGCTCCTGGGCTGCGTAACCAATAGGCACAATAACCATGCCGTGGTGGGCGAGGGTCGTCCACGTTGAGGTAATGGTCTGCTCTTGCCCGCCGCCGGTGCCGGTTGAGCTAAAGACGCTGGCCAGTTTGCCGTACAGCGCGCCGGACGCCCACAGGCCGCCGGTCTGGTCGAGGAAGGTGCGCATTTGCCCGGCCATATTGCCGAAT
This sequence comes from Kluyvera sp. 142486, assembly GCF_046569695.1. NCBI lineage: Bacteria > Pseudomonadati > Pseudomonadota > Gammaproteobacteria > Enterobacterales > Enterobacteriaceae > Kluyvera > Kluyvera sp. 142486. The sequence continues at coordinate 127,302 of NZ_JBKHUI010000012.1, read as the reverse complement.
CGGGTAGGGGTACCGAAGATAATGGCGTCGTAATCAGCCAGTTCTTGTGGGGTGGCGACGGGAACCGCCTGCGCTTTGCCGCCTGCTTTGGCAAAGGCTTCTGCTTGCATGGTTTCTGGTACGCGCTTGATGGTGACGTCAACGCCGTCGACCTTATTAGCGCCTTCGGCTACCGCTTTAGCCATCGTTTCGATGTGTCCGTACATAGAATAATAGAGCACCAGAACACTTGCATTTCCACTCATCTTAACTCTCCTGTGTCAAATTCGTCGGTTTCTAACAAGCATGTTTAAGCATAGTCGCTAATGACGGATTCGCTGCAACGATTCGGCAATTTATCCACGACGTTGTGGCATGATTTTTTGCCGCCGCTGCGCGCTTTGACGTACGCTGACACACTTTTATCTGACCCGCTTTCCTCCACCATAAGAGTCAATTACGCACCTGTCAGACTCTCGTACGGCAAAAACGGCGGGCAGATATGACAAAATGTGACCAATTCGCCTGTGCTGCCGCTGCGACGACTAACCTTATTACTACCCGTGCAGTACGGCGGGTGAACGCGCTTTGAATTACGTAATGCACTATGTCGTTCTCTCAACTGGAGGTCAGTAATGGCAAACCATCGTGGCGGTTCCGGCAATTTTGCCGAAGACCGTGAAAGAGCATCAGAAGCAGGTCGTAAGGGCGGCCAACACAGCGGCGGGAACTTCAAGAACGATCCCCAACGCGCCTCGGAAGCGGGCAAAAAAGGCGGGAAAAACAGCCATGGCAGCCACCGCAACAGCTAGCGGTGCGTGAATTGTCTGCCTCTCTCCTAACCGCCGGATAACCCGGCGGTTTCTTTTTCTGGCCATAACCCGCAAAATAGGTATTGATGCCGTAAATAACAAGGAGAGGGCGCATGGCTCAGGATGCAGTAAAAAAAGGTGGCAAACGTTCGCAGGCCGTGAGTGCGAAAAAGCAGGCCATCCTTACCGCCGCGCTGAATACCTTTTCACAATACGGGATCCACGGCACGCGCCTTGAACAGGTGGCGGAACTGGCCGGGGTGTCGAAAACCAATTTGCTCTATTACTTCCCGTCAAAAGAGGCGCTCTACGTGGCCGTGATGCAGCAGATCCTCGATATCTGGCTGGCACCGCTGAAGGCATTTCGTGAAGATCTGGCACCGCTAGTGGCGATTAAAGAGTACATCCGCCTCAAGCTTGAAGTCTCGCGCGACTACCCGCAGGCCTCTAAGCTGTTCTGTCTGGAGATGCTGCAGGGTGCGCCGTTGGTGATGGATGAGTTGACCGGTGACCTGAAAGCGCTGGTCGCGGATAAGTCGGCGATTATTGCCGCCTGGGTTCAGGCTGGAAAGCTTGCAGCTATCGACCCGCACCATCTGATCTTTATGATCTGGGCGACGACCCAGCACTACGCCGATTTCGCCACCCAGGTGGAAGCGGTGACCGGAAAAAACCTGCGTGATGAAACCTTCTTTCAGCAGACCGTCGATAACGTCCAGCGGATCATCATCGACGGTATTCGCGTACGTTAACTGGCAGGCGGCAGAGGGCAGCTCAGGTCGCCCTCTTCACACTGTAGCAGCGATGAGAGAAATGCTTCGCGCTCGTTGGTTTTGTCGGCCAGGCACTGGCTGTTCACCATCGGTTGCGCGGTGCCGCCGTGGCTGCTTGAGCTGATAAACGCGCAGTCTGCGTCCCGCAGCGCAATCCACGCTGACTGGGCTTTCTTCAATAAATCTCGCTGCGCGGGCTCCGCGCGCTTTAGTACATCCTGCCAGGTTTGATTGAGCTTTTTATCGGCCGCCTGATACTGCGCGGCGGAGCAGGTATTCAAATCCGCCTGCGTGGTGGCATCGGCACATTCGTCCGCCAGGGCATAACCGCTGGTCAGCAGCAGGGCGAAGGCGGGTAAGAGACGTTTCATCGGTTGACACTCCAGAATATTCATACGGCGCTTAGGCTCAGGATATAACACGATTTTAACCTCGAATCTCCTCCAACCACCGTGCGATTTTCCGAATTTGACAGGTGGCGCAACGTTCGTCTGGACGCCTTTGGTATAGAAGGTTGATGATCGCGCACTCACATGGGAGAGGGAAGAGAGATGACAGTGATGTCCGGCACTAACGTTCAGCCTCAATTAAAGCTTTTCACGCTGGCGTGGCCGATTTTTGTGGAGCAACTGCTGCGACTGATGCTCGGGTACGTCAGCGTTTTTATGCTGGGGCACTATTCCGATGAAGCCGTCGCCGCTACCGGTGTTGCCAACCAGATACTGGCAATTTCGGTCATCTTTTACGGGTTTTTGACCGTCGGTGTGCAGATTGTGGTGGCGCAATTGATTGGCGCGAAGCGGTTTAAGCGCGTTGAACGGGTGATCACCAACGGGCTGGTGGTGGCTTTTCTCATTGGCGTGGCAATGAGCCTTATCTTTATTCTGTTCGGCGATGCGTTTCTGCGCATGCTGGGGCTCAGCGAGGCGCTGGTGGTGGTTGGGTCGCCGTTTATCCGCATTATTGGCGGTATTTCGGTGGTTATCGCCCTCTATTCATCTATTTTGCCGATTTTACGCACCCACGGTTATGTCCGCCAGGCGATGCTGGTGCCGATCACGGTTAGCGTGATTAACGTGGTGTTCAACTATCTCTTCCTCTACGGCAAGCTGAGCTTTCTCGGCCTTGGGGTCACCGGCGTGGGGATTGCGGTGTGTATTGCCAACGTTATCGGCATGCTGATGTCGGCGTGGATGCTGAAAAAATACATCGGCTACGTGTTCCGCTGGCAAAAGCTGCAGCAGTGCTCGCGAAAAATGCTGGGGGCCATTTTACGCTACGGCCTGCCGTCAGCGGGGGAGAACCTCTCCTATGCGGGGTCGCAGCTGGTGGTGACGGCAATTATCGCCTTTCTCGGCACCGAGGCGCTGACCACTAAGGTCTACGCCTCAACGATCAGCCAGTTTGTCGCGCTGTTTGCCATGTCTATCGGCCAGGCTTCGCAGATTATTATCGGGCGAGCGGTGGGGGCGCGGGAGATAGACACGGCGTACCGGCAGGGGATTAAAAGCTGGCGGCTGGGGCTGATGGTGGCCTTTTCCATCAGCGTGATTATCTACCTGCTTGCCGAGCCGATTATGCAGCTCTTTACTCCGAACCAGGAAATCATCGCCCTGACCAAAAAGCTGTTTATGCTGTCGATTTTGCTCGAACTGGGGCGCGCGACCAATATCATCGTTATCAGCAGCCTGAACGCGACCGGCGATGTTCGCTTCCCGTTTATCTGCGGGATTATCGTGATGTGGATTGTCAGCCTGCCATTTTCGTACCTGCTGGGCGTGTATATCGGCTGGGGGCTGGTGGGGGTGTGGATAGCCTACATTATTGATGAAGGGCTGCGGGCGCTGTTGATGTACCGGCGCTGGCGCAGTCGGGTGTGGACGACGAAATCTGTTTTTTAATGGTCACGCAGGACGGGTAGGCCTGATAAGCGAAGCGCCATCAGGCGAAATGTGCGTACATTGCCGGATTGCGGCATAAACGCCTTATCCGGCCTACCAATAAAAAACCCGGCAATCGCCGGGTTTGAATCTCTTAACCAATCGTCATCAGGCTAGCGTTTCCGCCCGCCGCGGCGGTGTTCACGCTGAGCGAGCGCTCATGGTACAAACGCTCCAGCAGCAGATTGGTTTCGCCGCGGGCAAAGCCCTGCACCGAAACAATCGCCCCGTCGCGCGCCGCCACCTGCTCGCAGAGCTCGCGCAGCTGGTCGGAATCACCGTGGTAAATCACCGCATCGAAGAAGGCGTTCATCAGCGTTTCCGCTTTCGCGAAGTGGATACGCTCGCTCACTGCTTTTGGCAGCGATTTCACCAGCTCGCGCTGCAGCGGCGCATCCTGCCACAGCACTTCGCTGCCGACCGCCATCACCGCCGACAGTTGCGTCAGCAGATCCGACTCGTTATCTGCCACGCACAGCACGCGTTCACGCGGCACCAGCGTCCAGGTGTTGCGCTCGCCGGTTGGCCCCGGCAGCACGCGCTGGGTACCGGCCTGCGCCAGTTCGCTGAACAGCTTGCTCTGCGCCAGCTGTTCAGGACGACCGGCCATCCAGCTTTGCAGTTCGGTGAGCGGTTTTTCCAGCAGCGTTTTCAACTGAGTATCAACCACCTGACCCGCATCCTGACGCGCCAGCGTTTTCGCCAGCGCCGTTTCCGGGCGGCTTGCCAGCAGGCGGTACAGATACATCGGGCCGCCTGCTTTCGGGCCGGTGCCGGAAAGACCTTCACCGCCGAACGGCTGTACGCCGACCACTGCGCCGACCATATTACGGTTGACGTACAGGTTGCCGACCTTCGCACTACCGGTCACCTGAGCGATGGTTTCATCAATACGGGTGTGCACGCCGAGGGTCAGACCGTAGCCGGAGGCGTTGATCTGTTCAACCAGTGAATCCAGTTGATTACGGCTGTAGCGCACCACGTGCAGCACCGGGCCGAAGACCTCTTTTTTCAGCTCGTCAAAGCTGTCGAGCTCAATCAGGGTTGGCGGAATAAAGGTCCCACTCTGCCATTCACGGCTGTCTTCGGCGTTTTCCCGTGCGGCCTGGAACACGGTGCGGCCTTTGGCGCGCATCGTCTGGATATGCTGCTCGATACCGGCTTTCGCTTCAGCATCGATCACCGGCCCGATATCGGTAGTCAGACGGCCCGGGTTGCCCATCCGGCACTCCGCCATCGCACCGCGCAGCATGGTCAGCGTGTGGTCGGCGATATCGTCCTGCAGGCAGAGCACACGCAGCGCCGAGCAGCGCTGGCCCGCGCTATCGAAGGCCGAAGCCACCACATCGACCACCACCTGCTCGGTGAGCGCGGAGGAGTCGACGATCATTGCGTTCATGCCACCGGTTTCCGCGACCAGCGGCGTTGGGCGGCCCTGAGCATCGAGACGGGTGGCGATATTGCGTTGCAGCAGGGTGGCAACATCGGTAGAACCGGTAAACATCACGCCGCGCACGCGGGCATCACCGGTCAACTGTGCGCCGACGGTTTCACCACGGCCCGGCAGCAACTGCACCACGCCTGCCGGTACGCCCGCTTCCAGCAGCAGGGCGATACCCTGTGCGGCAATCAGCGGGGTTTGCTCGGCCGGTTTGGCCAGCACGCTGTTACCGGCGGCAAGGGCGGCGGCAACCTGACCCATAAAGATAGCCAGCGGGAAGTTCCACGGGCTGATACAGACCACCGGGCCCAGCGGGCGGTGGGTTTCATTATCAAAGTCGTCGCGAACCTGACCGGCGTAGTAGTGCAGGAAGTCGACTGCTTCACGCACTTCGGCAATGGCGTTGCTGAAGGTTTTCCCGGCTTCGCGCACCAGAATACCCATCAACGACTGCATCTGATCTTCCATCAGCACCGCGGCGCGTTCCAGAATCGCGGCACGCTCCTGTGGCGGGGTGGCGAACCAGATTGGCGCGTTATTCACCGCGCTTTCCAGCGCCTGTTCCACTTCGCTGGTGGTCGCCTCGCGGACATAGCCCACGACGTCTTTTGGTTCAGCCGGGTTAATCACCGACACCATATCGCCGTCGGCAACCGGATGCTCCAGCATCGGCGTCGCCGTCCACTTGTGCAGTGCGCTGTTGAGCAGCGATGAGGAGAGGGAGGCCAGACGGTGTTCGTTGGCGATATCCAGACCCGCGGAGTTGACGCGGCCTTTACCGTAGAGGTCACGCGGCAGCGGGATCTTCGGATGCGGCAGGCCGGACGCGCCTTCCTGCAGCGCCATCTTCTCAACCGCCAGCACCGGATCGGCAACCAGCTCGTCCAGCGGCAGGCTGTTGTCGGCAATACGGTTAACGAACGAGGTGTTGGCACCGTTTTCCAGCAGACGACGCACCAGATAGGCCAGCAGCGTTTCGTGGGTGCCCACCGGCGCATAAATACGGCAAGGACGGTTCAGTTTGCCTTCCGCCACTTTGCCGACCACCTGCTCATACAGCGGTTCGCCCATGCCGTGCAGGCACTGGAACTCATACTGACCCGGGTAGTAGTTATTGCCCGCCAACTGATAAATCGCCGCCAGGGTGTGGGCGTTGTGGGTGGCAAACTGCGGATAAATCAGGTTCGGCACGCCGAGCAGTTTTTTCGCGCAGGCGAGGTAAGAGACGTCGGTATACACCTTGCGGGTGTAGACCGGATAGCCCTCGAGACCGTCCATCTGTGCGCGTTTGATTTCGCTATCCCAGTAGGCACCTTTCACCAGACGGATCATCAGGCGGCGACGGCTGCGGGTGGCGAGGTCAATCAGGTAGTCAATCACGAACGGGCAGCGTTTCTGATAGGCCTGAATCACGAAGCCAATGCCGTTCCAGCCCGCCAGCTCTGGCTCGAAGCACAGTTTTTCCAGCAGATCGAGGGAGATCTCTAAACGATCGGCCTCTTCGGCGTCGATGTTAATGCCGATGTCGTACTGACGCGCCAGCAGGGTCAGCGATTTCAGGCGCGGGTAAAGTTCATCCATCACGCGGTCGTACTGCGCACGGCTATAGCGCGGGTGCAGGGCGGAGAGCTTGATGGAGATCCCCGGGCCTTCATAAATGCCACGGCCGTTGGAGGCTTTACCAATGGCGTGGATCGCCTGCTGGTAGGAGACCATATAGGCCTGCGCATCGGCGGCGGTCAGCGCGGCTTCGCCGAGCATGTCGTAGGAGTAGCGGAAGCCTTTTTCTTCGAGCTTACGGGCGTTTGCCAGCGCTTCGGCGATGGTTTCGCCGGTGACGAACTGCTCGCCCATCAGGCGCATCGCCATGTCTACGCCTTTACGCACCAGCGGCTCGCCGCTCTTGCCGATAATGCGGTTCAGCGAGCGCGACAGGCTGGTTTCGTTGTGGGTAGAGACCAGTTTGCCGGTAAACAGCAGCCCCCAGGTGGCGGCGTTGACGAACAGCGACGGGCTACGGCCAATGTGCGACTGCCAGTTACCGTTGCTGATTTTGTCGCGGATAAGGGCATCGCGGGTGGCTTTATCAGGGATACGCAGCAGCGCTTCTGCGAGGCACATCAGCGCCACGCCTTCCTGAGAAGAGAGGGAGAACTCTTGTAACAGGCTCTGCACCATACCGGCACGGCCGCTGGCGGTTTTCTGGTTACGCAGCTTTTCCGCCAGTTTCCAGGCCAATTGGTGCGCCTGTTCGGCAATCGGCTGCGGCAGACGGGCCTGCTCCATCAGCATCGGCACGGCGTCGGTTTCGCTGCGGCGCCAGGCGGCGGTAATCGCCGCACGGGTCACCGACTGCGGCAGGATCTGCTCGGCGAACTCGAGGAACGGCTGGTGGATTTCTTCCGTCGGCTGGGCTGATTCATCGCTCTCGTTAGCGGCACCCGCCAGCAGCGCAGGCAGCTCAGGCAGGACTTCATCGTTTTCCAGCTTTTCCAGATAGTTAAAAATCGCCTGCTTTATGAGCCAGTGAGGGGTGCGGTCGATACGTGTCGCTGCACTCTTAATGCGCTCACGGGTTGCGTCATCCAGCTTAACCCCCATGGTGGTGGTGCCCATGCCAATTACTCCTGTTGCTTGGTTATCGTCATTATTGCGTAACAGGAATATCCATCATGTTGCAACTTTGTGCAACCGTGTTAAATGTGATGTCCGTTGCAGGCTTAAAAATGAATTAATTGTTAATGGTAAAACTTATGGCAAGCAGCCTGGTAAATGGGTATTGCGAGCTGATTTTATGCGCTACTTAACAGTTATTCAGGGTGCAACCGTAAAAAGCGTGAGGGAGTGCAACCTATAGAAAAATGCTATCACCGGGGTAATGCAATCGATGTAAATGCAGTGTTAAATCGTTTGTGAAAAAATTCCGCTTCCGTCAGGATACGGTCGCTTCAAAAAAATTGCCTCGTTCCGGCAATGATAAAAACGGCAAATGGGGATGTTGCCGACGCATAATTCTGGAGATTCTAATGACTATAAGTACACCGATGCTGGTGACCTTTCTTATCTATATTTTTGGCATGATCCTCATTGGCTTTATTGCATGGCGCAACACCAAAAATTTCGATGACTATATTCTTGGTGGCCGTAGCCTTGGGCCCTTCGTGACCGCGCTTTCTGCCGGTGCGTCGGATATGAGCGGCTGGTTGCTGATGGGTCTGCCGGGCGCGATATTCATCGCCGGCATTTCAGAAAGCTGGATCGCCATCGGTCTGACCGTTGGCGCGTGGATCAACTGGAAGCTGGTGGCCGGGCGTCTGCGCGTGCACACCGAAGCCAACAACAACGCTTTAACGCTGCCGGACTACTTTACCGGGCGCTTTGAAGATAATAGCCGCGTGCTGCGTATTATCTCCGCGCTGGTTATCCTGCTGTTCTTCACCATCTACTGTGCGTCCGGGATTGTTGCCGGTGCGCGTCTGTTCGAAAGCACTTTCGGCATGAGCTACGAAACCGCTCTGTGGGCGGGGGCGGCGGCGACCATCCTCTACACCTTTATCGGTGGTTTCCTTGCGGTCAGCTGGACCGATACCGTGCAGGCCAGCCTGATGATCTTCGCGCTGATCCTCACGCCGGTTATCGTGATTTTCGCGGTGGGTGGCCTCGGTGATTCGCTGGAAGTTATCAAACAGAAGAGCATTGAGAACGTTGATATGCTCAAAGGGCTGAACTTCGTTGCTATCGTATCGCTGATGGGCTGGGGCCTGGGCTACTTCGGTCAGCCGCACATTCTGGCGCGCTTTATGGCCGCAGACTCCCACCACAGCATTGTGCACGCTCGCCGTATCAGCATGACCTGGATGATCCTGTGTCTGGCAGGCGCGGTTGCCGTGGGCTTCTTCGGGATTGCCTACTTCCAGAACAACCCGTCGGTGGCCGGGCCGGTGAGCCAGAACGCCGAGCGTGTGTTTATCGAACTGGCGCAGATTCTGTTTAACCCATGGATTGCCGGGATTCTGCTGTCGGCGATTCTGGCGGCGGTGATGTCAACGCTGAGCTGTCAGCTGCTGGTGTGTTCAAGTGCGATTACTGAAGACCTCTACAAAGCGTTTCTGCGCAAAAACGCCAGCCAGAAAGAGTTGGTGTGGGTAGGGCGCTTTATGGTGCTGGTGGTGGCGCTGGTGGCTATCGCGCTGGCGGCAAACCCGGAAAACCGTGTGCTGGGTCTGGTGAGCTACGCGTGGGCTGGCTTTGGCGCGGCGTTTGGCCCGGTGGTGCTGTTCTCGGTGATGTGGTCACGTATGACTCGTAACGGCGCGCTGGCGGGGATGATTATCGGTGCGGTCACCGTGATCGTCTGGAAACAGTTTGGCTGGCTGGGGCTATACGAAATCATCCCAGGCTTTATCTTTGGCAGCGCGGGTATCGTCCTGTTCAGCCTGTTGGATAAAGCGCCGTCGGCCAGCATGCAGGAACGCTTTGCCAAAGCGGACGCGCATTATCACTCTGCACCGCCGTCCCGCTTAAGTGGCCCGGACGAGGCGCGGTAGGCCGGATAAGGCGTTTATGCCGCCATCCGGCAATAGGCGCCGAACTGCCTGATGGCGCTATGCTTATCAGGCCTACGTAAACCCGCGGCTTCGCGGGTTTTTTTATGCGCATTGCCATCGCGCGTTAGTGATAATCAACGCAACTATATCGTCGCTATTCTTTTACATCTCGTCATTATTTCCCTCACATTTCACTTGTGTTTATTTTTTGCTTAATGATAATCACTATCACTCACATTTACCTGTCTTTGCAAAAGTTGACGGCGTTACACATTTAAGGATGTCCGCATGTTTGTTCCTTTTCTCATTATGCTGCGCGAAGGGCTGGAAGCAGCGCTGATTGTCAGCCTGATTGCCAGCTATCTGAAGCGCACGCAGCGCGGTCGCTGGATTGGAGTGATGTGGATTGGCGTAATTCTGGCCGCCGCGCTGTGCTTAGGTTTAGGCATCTTTATCAATGAAACCACCGGTGAGTTCCCGCAAAAAGAGCAGGAGCTGTTTGAAGGGCTGGTGGCCGTGGTGGCGGTGGTTATCCTGACGTGGATGGTGTTCTGGATGCGTAAAGTATCCCGCAACGTCAAACAGCAGCTGGAGCAGGCGGTGGATAACGCGCTGCAAAAGGGCAATAACCACGGCTGGGCGCTCATTATGATGGTCTTTTTCGCCGTGGCGCGTGAAGGGCTGGAGTCGGTCTTCTTCCTGCTGGCGGCATTCCAGCAAGATCTCGGTATCTGGCCTCCGCTGGGTGCGATGCTGGGTCTGGCAACGGCTATCGTGCTGGGCTTCCTGCTTTATTGGGGCGGTATTCGCCTCAACCTCGGCGTGTTCTTCCGCTGGACGAGCCTGTTTATTCTGCTGGTGGCGGCTGGCCTTGCGGCTGGGGCGATTCGCGCCTTCCACGAAGCGGGTCTGTGGAACGCATTCCAGGACGTGGCCTTCGACCTCAGCGGTACGCTGACCACGCACTCGCTTTTCGGCACGCTGCTGGAAGGCATCTTTGGTTATCAGGAAGCGCCGAGCGTGAGCGAAGTGGCGGTCTATTTCCTGTATCTGATTCCCGCACTGGCGCTGTTCTTCTGGCCGCCGCGCGCTGCTACATCAACATCACGTATCGCCCCATAAGGCAGATAACGGCTGTTTAGTGACAACTACTTATTGAAAGGGATGGACCATGACCAAGAACTTCCGCCGCAGCGCGTTGCAGACGGGCATCGCAGCACTCTTCTCTACGGCGTTTATGGCACAGGCTGCCGATATTCCGCAGGTTAAAGTGACGGTAAACGACAAACAGTGTGAACCGATGTCCATCACGGTGAAAGCCGGTAAAACCCAGTTTATCATTCAGAACCACAGCCAGAAGGCGCTGGAGTGGGAGATCCTCAAAGGGGTGATGGTGGTGGAAGAGCGTGAAAACATCGCGCCGGGCTTCACCCAGAAGATGACCGCTAACCTGCAGCCGGGCGAATACGACATGACCTGCGGCCTGCTGACCAACCCGAAAGGCAAGCTGATTGTGACAGGCGAAGCGACCAAAGACGCGGCGAAAGCCAACGCTGTGCTGAGCCTGAACGACGCGATTACCGCCTATAAAGCCTACGTCACCGCCGAAACGGCAGAGCTGGTGAAAGGCACCAAAGCCTTTACCGACGCGGTGAAAGCGGGCGATATCGCTAAGGCGAAATCCCTGTACGCCTCTACCCGTCAGCACTACGAGCGTATCGAACCGATTGCCGAGCTGTTCTCTGACCTCGACGGTAGCATTGATGCTCGTGAAGACGACTACGAACAAAAAGCGGCGGACCCGAAATTCACCGGCTTCCACCGTCTGGAAAAAGCGCTGTTTGGCGACAACAGCGTCAAAGGCATGGAGCACTATGCTGACCAGCTGAATACCGACGTGCTGGAACTGCAAAAACGTATCTCCGAGCTGGCCTTCCCACCGTCTAAAGTGGTAGGCGGCGCGGCGGGTCTGATTGAAGAAGTGGCGGCGAGCAAAATCAGCGGCGAAGAAGATCGTTACAGCCACACTGACCTGTGGGACTTCCAGGCTAACATCGACGGCGCGCAGAAGATTGTTGACCTGCTGCGTCCTCAGTTACAGAAAGAGAACAGCGCGCTGCTGGCGAAGGTTGACGCTAACTTCAAGAAAGTGGACACCATTCTCAGCAAATACCGCACCAAAGACGGCTTTGAAACCTATGACAAGCTGACCGATGCGGACCGTAATGCGTTGAAAGGGCCGATCACCACTCTGGCGGAAGATCTGGCGCAGCTTCGTGGGATCCTGGGTCTGGACTAAGCAAGATGGCAAAGCAGCACTCTGACGACCTGAACGAACCGTCACGTCGTCGTTTATTAAAAGGGATCGGCGCGCTGGGAGGCGCGCTGGCAATTTCCGGCGGTTGCCCGGTGGCGCACGCGGCGAAAGCCAGCGAGACGCCGACGGCGAACAGTCGGATGGAAACCCAGCCGTTTTACGGCGAGCATCAGGCTGGCGTACTGACACCGCAGCAGGCCGCGATGATGCTGGTGGCGTTTGACGTGCTGGCGGCGGATAAATCAGACCTTGAGCGTCTGTTCCGTCTACTGACCGACCGTATCGCCTTTCTGACTAAAGGTGGCCCTGCACCGGATACGCCGAATCCCCGCCTGCCGCCGATGGACTCCGGCATTCTGGGGGCGTTTATCGCCCCGGATAACCTGACCATGACGGTCTCCGTTGGCCAGTCGCTGTTCGACAGTCGCTTTGATCTTGCGGATAAAGCGCCGAAGAAGCTACAGAAGATGACGCGCTTCCCGAACGATGCGCTGGACGCGGCCCTGTGCCACGGCGACCTGCTGCTGCAGATTTGCGCCAACACGCAGGATACGGTGATCCACGCGCTGCGCGATATTATCAAGCACACGCCGGACTTGCTCAGCGTGCGCTGGAAGCGGGAAGGGTTTATCTCTGACCACGCGGCGCGCAGCAAAGGCAAAGAGACGCCAATCAACCTGCTCGGCTTTAAAGACGGCACCGCCAACCCGGACGGCAGCGATAAACCGCTGATGGACGAGGTGGTGTGGGTGACCGGCGATCAGGGAGAACCTGCGTGGGCGAAGGGCGGTTCGTATCAGGCCGTGCGCATTATTCAGTTCCACGTTGAGTCCTGGGACCGTACGCCGCTTAAGGAGCAGCAAACGATTTTCGGGCGTGACAAGCACAGCGGTGCGCCGCTGGGTATGAAGAACGAGCACGATGCGCCGGACTACACCCGCGACCCGAACGGCGACGTGATTGCGCTGGACAGCCATATTCGTCTGGCCAACCCGCGGACTAAAGAGACCGAGTCGAGCCTGATGATGCGGCGGGGATACAGCTACTCGCTGGGCATTTCCAACTCCGGCCAACTGGATATGGGCCTGCTGTTTGTCTGCTACCAGCACGACCTGGAAAAAGGGTTCCTGACGGTGCAAAAGCGCCTGAACGGGGAAGCGCTGGAGGAGTACGTGAAGCCGATTGGCGGCGGGTATTTCTTTGTTCTGCCGGGTGTAGCATCGGATAAGAGTTATTTGGGCAGCACGCTGTTGCAGGCCTGAGTGCAGTCCCGGCGGCGCTTTGCCTGGCAGGGCTACATTGTACTGTGCACATTTGTAGGCCGGATAAGGCGTTTACGCCGCCATCCGGCAGCGACCATTTGTAGCCCGGGCGAGCGCAAGCGACCCCGGGATTTCCCCCAAACTTCAGAATATCGCCAAAAATCAGTCCTTTTTTTTCATTTCCCCCCCTGATTGATATAAAACTGTCACATAAGTGTCAGATGCTATCTCTGTAAGCTATCGTTATGTTTATGTAAAAATTATGTTGCATCTTTTATTGGTTTAGATGTAATAATAAATATAGCGGTAGTTTCCGTTTCACTATGGAGATCGCGAATGGTAGCGTCCTTGACTGGACTAAGCAGAACCTTAACCCGCACCATCCAGCGCGGAGGCCCTCTCTCCGGCAGCGATTTCGTCACCCCAATTTTTCACCCCATTCGAATTCAACCCGTTGTTCCCGACGTATTGCGCGGTGCGCGTAGCCGTGCGTATTCGTCATTTCGACAGGCAGTTGCTATGGCTTACAAGGAAGCCAAACCTCAGACGTTCGTGCGCATAATCGTGCTGATATCAGCGCGTGTGATGTAAACCTACAACTCAAGGTGCTATCCATGGGAAGACAAAAAGCAGTGATCAAAGCTCATCGCGAAGCAAAACGTGTGCTGAGACGTGACTCACGCAGCCACAAACAACGTGAAGAAGAATCGGTCACCTCGCTTGTGCAAATGAGTGGTGGCGTGGAAGCAATTGGCATGGCGCGCGACAGTCGCGACACCTCGCCGATTGCCGCACGCAATGACGCTCAGGCCCACTACCTGCATGCTATCGAGAGTAAGCAGCTGATCTTCGCCACCGGCGAAGCGGGCTGCGGCAAGACCTGGATCAGCGCAGCGAAAGCTGCGGAGGCGCTCATTCATAAGGATGTGAATAAGATTATTGTGACGCGCCCCGTCCTTCAGGCCGATGAAGACCTGGGGTTCCTGCCCGGAGACATCTCGGAGAAATTCGCCCCTTACTTCCGCCCCGTCTATGACGTGCTGGTGAAACGACTGGGCTCCTCCTTTATGCAATATTGCCTGCGCCCGGAAATTGGTAAGGTAGAGATCGCGCCGTTCGCCTATATGCGCGGACGTACATTTGAAAATGCGGTGGTGATCCTTGATGAGGCTCAAAACGTCACCGCGGCGCAAATGAAGATGTTTTTAACCCGCCTCGGGGAGAACGTCACGGTTATCGTGAACGGGGATATCACCCAGTGTGACCTGCCGCGCGGCGTTCAGTCCGGGCTCAGCGATGCGCTGGCCCGCTTTGAAGAAGATGAGATGATAGGCATTGTTCGCTTCACCAAAGATGACTGCGTACGCTCGGCGCTGTGCCAGCGTACGCTGAAAGCTTACTACTAACCGCTCTAACGTCTGCAAAGCCCGGGAAACCGGGCTTTGTTGTTTGTGTCTGTTGCAAATACAACACCTGCAGCAACGGCGTGTTGCAAATCCCACTCTCTGGTACCCATGGTTAAGCATAACGGCCTGAAAAACGGGGCTCTTAAAGCTGGCATAAACATTGCTATCAACACATATAACCTAAAAGGTAAAAGATGCAATCATTCATTCCTTAATGGGATATGTATGAATATCAATCAGATATTGCATTTTGCCGTGATGATAAACCACCCGAGACCATGCTATGTCAGAGACTCAAACCACCCTCGACTACACCCGCGCGACACCCCGTGCACACGTCATTACCGGCGATGAAGAGGCGATTAGTATCGCTCACGAGATTGCCGCCTTCCTGCAACCAGGCGCTTCCGAGCGCGACCTGAGCGGCGTGGTGCCGCCTGAAGTGGTTAACGTCTATTCCAACAGTGGGCTGTGGGGCATTACCGTGCCGCGCCGTTTTGGCGGGGCGGAGGTGTCGGCAGCGACCCTCGCGGCAGTGATTGCCATTATATCCGCCGCTGACCCGGCGCTGGGGCAAATTCCACAGAACCACTACTGCCTGCTTGAGGATATTCGTCTGCAAGGGGATGAAGAGCAGCAGCGCTATTTCTTTGACCTGGCACTGAAGGGCTATCGCTTTGCCAACGCGCTGTCGGAGACCGGCGGCAAAACGGTGCAGGACATCCAGACGCGGATTAGCCATACCGCCGATGGCTTGCAGATCAACGGCCGGAAAGGCTATTGCACTGGCTCGCTGTATGCCCATTGGCTGGGCGTGCTGGCACTGGACGACGATGGACGGGCGCAGCTGGCCTTTGTGCCACGGGGAACCAGGGGGCTGACGGTGGTTAACGACTGGTCGTGCCTGGGGCAACGCACCACCTCAAGCGGCACGGTGCTGGCCGAAAATCTTCGCGTGGAGCCGTTTAACCTGATACCGACCTGGAAATCCTACGACACGCCAACGCTCGCTGGGCCGTTTGCGCAGTTGACCACCGCGGCCATAGATGCCGGGATCGCCCGCGCGGCGTTGAACGATACCGTCAGTTTTGTGAATCAGTTTGCCCGACCGTGGATTGATGCTGACGTCGAACGGGCCGGGGATGACCCGCTGACCGTCTACCAGATAGGCACGCTCGATAGCCGCCTGGCCGCCGCCGATGCGCTGCTGGAGCAGGCCGGTAAGGTGCTGGATCGCTATAAACACGATCTTTCGGAGGAGACGGTGGCGCTGGCGTCAATCGCCGTAGCGCGGGCCAAGATTTTCACCACCGAAGCCGCGCTTGAGGCCGCCTCGAGGCTGTTTGAATTGGGAGGCACCCGCTCAACGCACCCTCGCTATAACTACGACCGTCACTGGCGTAACGGACGCGTGCATACGCTGCATGACCCGGTGCGCTGGAAGTATCACCTGCTGGGTAACTGGGTGTTGAACGGTAAACGCCCCGCGCGTCACGACTGGAACTGAGGAGAGAGCATGCTCGCTTTTCTGGCCGGAATTGACTGGAACGATGTGGCGCAGGCAGGGCTGGATACGCTGGTGATGCTCGCCTGCGCGCTGGGGTTTACGGTGCTGATTGGGCTGCCGCTGGGGGTCATCCTCTATCTGACCGGGCAGCCCCGGCTGCTCTACGCACCGCTGCTGCACCGCGTGCTGTCGCTGCTGGTGAACGTAATGCGTTCGCTGCCGTTCATCATTCTGCTGATTGTGATGATCCCGCTGACCACGTTAATTACCGGTACTTCGCTGGGCGTGCAGGGCACTATTCCGCCGCTGGTGGCGGGCTGTGCGCCGTTCTTTGCTCGCCTTGTTGAGACGTCGCTGCGCGAAGTAGACCACGGGCTGGTGGAGGCCAACTGGGCGATGGGTGGCAATACCTGGCAGCTTATCTGGCACACCCTGCTGCCGGAGTCGCGCGGTGGGCTGATTGCGGCGGTAACGGTAACCGCCATTGTACTGGTTGATTACACCTCGATGGCCGGGGTGATTGGTGGTGGTGGTTTAGGCGACCTGGCGATTCGCTTTGGTTATCAGCGTTTTCAGACCGACGTGATGGCGGTGACGGTCGTACTGCTGATTGCGCTGGTGCAAATTCTACAAATGAGCGGCGACCGCCTGGTGCGCCGCATGAGCCGTAAATAAGACAATAGACAGGATGAAATGATGAAAAAAACCGTGATAGCCGGTCTGATGGCGCTGTTCTCGTGGTCTGCGGCGGCGAATGAAACCCTGGTGGTGGGCGCTACGCCGGTGCCGCATGCTGAAATTCTGGAGTTCGTAAAGCCGCAGCTGGCAAAAGAAGGGGTGGACCTGAAGATCAAAGTCTTTAATGATTTTATTCAGCCAAACCAGCAGCTTGCCGAGAAGAATCTGGATGCGAACTACTACCAGTATCGTCCGTTCCTCGATGATTACAACAAGACGCGCCATACCAATCTGGTGCCGGTGGTGGGCGTGCATATCGAGCCATTTGGTGCGTACTCGACTAAATACACCAGCATTAAGGATCTGCCTGATGGTGCGAGCATCGCGATCCCTAACGATCCGGTGAATACCGGCAGGGCGCTGGTGCTGCTCAGCGAGGCCGGGCTTATTACGCTCAAGAACCCGGGAGATCCGCAGTCGACGGAGAAAGATATCACTGCCAACCCGCACCACTTTAAAATTCGTCCGCTGGAAGGGGCGATGCTGGCGCGGGCGGTGAGCCAGGTGGATCTGGCGTTTATCTTTGCCAACTATGCGCTGGAGGCGGGAATTGATACCGATAAAGCGCTGATTGTGGAAAAGGGGAAAAGCCTGTACGTCGAATATCTGGTCGCTCGCCCGGATAATATCAACGATCCCGGTATTCAGAAACTGGCAAAGGCGCTGAATTCCGATGCGGTGCGCCAGTTTATTCTCACCCGATATAAGGGAAAAATCGCACCCGGATTTTAGGAGTGACGGCCATGACGCAACATATCCGCCTGCGCGGGATTAGCAAGGCATACCCGAACGGCGTGCAGGCGCTTGACGATATCAACCTGGAGATTCAGGCCGGGGAGATCTTTGGCATTATTGGGCGCAGCGGCGCGGGGAAATCGACGCTGCTGCGACTGTTTAACCGCCTGGAGAACGCTGACAGGGGGGAGATGACGATAAGCGGCGTACCGATCGGTGAAGGCACACGCGGGCAACTGCGGGATCTGCGTCGCCGGGTGGCGATGATTTTCCAGCACTTCAATCTGCACGCCACCAAAACGGTGGCGGAGAACGTCGAACTGCCGCTGCGTATGGCGGGTATCCCCGCCGCTGAACGTCGTCGACGCGTTGACGAGATGCTTCAGCTGGTGGGGCTGGAGCCGCTGCGCGATAGCTTCCCCGGGCAGCTTTCCGGTGGGCAAAAGCAGCGTACCGGGATAGCGAGGGCGCTGGTTACTCAGCCGGAGATTTTACTGTGCGATGAGGCGACCTCGGCGCTTGACCCGGAAAATACGCTGGCGGTACTTAGCCTGCTCAAAGAGATTAATCAGCGGCTGGGGCTGACGATTATCCTGATTACCCACGAGATGGATGTGATTCGTACGCTGTGTGACCGGGTGGCGGTGCTGGAAAAGGGAAAGGTGATTGAGCAAGGGGAGGTATGGCAGGTTTTTGGCGACCCGCAGCATGAAGTGACGCGCGGGATGCTCGGGACGTTGCATCACGGGCGCGAGGAGAATCGTGACATCATGGTTGAAGGGCAGCAGATGATCACGCTGCATTTTAATGGCGTTAACGGGCGTGAACCGGATTTGCAGCAGATTGCGCAGGCGCTTGGCAGCCGTTCGCAGCTGGTATACAGCAGCTGTGAGCCGATTCAGGGGCGGATCGTTGGGCAACTACGGATTCGCGTCGATTCGCCGCTGACGGCGGAGTCTTTACGGCTGGCGGCACAGGTGGCGGATAGGGTGGCGGTGAGGTAGACCGAGCGGTTCCCGGCGGCGCTGCGCTTGCCCGGGCTACAACCTGTAGCCCGGGCGAGGCGTTTACGCCGACCCCGGGTAACCGGCAGCTTTGGTGCTGGCCCTTGTGCAACACGCAAAAAAAAAGCTCGTACTTTCGTACGAGCTCTTTCTTAAATATGGCGGTGAGGCGGGGATTCGAACCCCGGATACGTTGCCGTATACACACTTTCCAGGCGTGCTCCTTCAGCCACTCGGACACCTCACCATATTGTTTTGCTGCTCACCGTAGGTGGTCAACGGGGCGCTACTATAGGGAGTTGACCTGAAACGGTCAAGCATAAATTCAGATTTATTTATCGTTCGGTTAAGCAATGAACACCGCCCCGCCGAAAAGAGGCGGGGCGGGTGGGTTAACGCTGAGAATCAAGCTGTTCGTTGTTTTTCACGACGTCCTGCGCTTTTGCGTAGCTTTCAATCAGCAGCTGATACGCCGGGAAGATTTTGGTATACACCTCGGCCCATTCGGCGGCATCCGGGCGGTTCCAGGTACGCTGCAGTTCAGAGGCTACGGCGGCGGTATCCATTGGCACTACGCCTGCCTGCGCCACGCGGGCCAGCGTCACTTCCTGCGCCATCTTGCTGTAGGTGCCGGAAGCATCAATGACCGCAAACACTTTATAACCATCGGCGACGGCGGCAATGGCCGGGAAGGCCATGCAGACGCTGGTGATCGTCCCGGCGATAATTAACGTTTTGCGTCCCGTGGCCTTTACGGCAGCCACAAACTCCGGGTTATCCCAGGCATTAATTTCGCCTTTACGCGCAATATAGTGCGCATGCGGTGCATTTTCGTGAATCTCTGGGATTAGCGGGCCGTTCGGACCTTGCGGCACCGAGGCGGTGGTGATCACCGGCAGACCGGCAAGCGTCGCCATTTTCGCCAGTGCCGCAGCGCGAGCGCGCAACTCTGGCATCGGCATATCTCCCACCGTCTGGAACAGACCGCTCTGATGGTCGATTAACAGCATCACCGCATCGTTAACATCAATCACTGGACGCGCGCCGTTGAAATTTGCTGGAGTAGACATGTTATTC
Source organism: Kluyvera sp. 142486 (assembly GCF_046569695.1). Classification (NCBI taxonomy): domain Bacteria; kingdom Pseudomonadati; phylum Pseudomonadota; class Gammaproteobacteria; order Enterobacterales; family Enterobacteriaceae; genus Kluyvera; species Kluyvera sp. 142486. Next base: position 107,764 of record NZ_JBKHUI010000012.1, on the reverse strand, counting down.
ACCTCTGTAGTGTCAAATCTGACCAAAGCGGCCGGAGTTAAAATCGCGAATGGCTTCGTCGATTTCGGTTTTACTGTTCATCACGAAGGGGCCATAGCCCACAATTGGTTCGTTGAGCGGCGCGCCTGCCAGCACCAGCACTTTGGCATCGCTGCTGGCGTGTAAATGAACGCGCGCACCTTCCTGGCTGAGTACCACCAGTTGTGCTTCCTGAGCGTGGGTTTCGCCGTTCACCGTGACGCTACCTTCCAGCACCACCAGGGCGGTGCTCCAGCCTTCTGGCTGCTCGAAGGAAGCTTCTTTATCTTCCCGAAGCTGCATATCCCAGACGTTCAGCGGTGAGAAGGTGTTGGCCGGGCCCATTGCTTCCTGGTAGTGACCGGCAATCACCCGCAGCGACCCGCTGTTATCCGGCAGTTCCACCGTTGGAATAGCGGCTGCTTCAATACTCTGGTAACCCGGTGCGGTCATCTTGTCCTTCGCTGGCAGATTGACCCACAGCTGGATCATCTTCAGTTCGCCGCCGCGACGGGCAAACTCTGCCGAGTGAAATTCCTGATGCAGAATGCCGGAGCCTGCGGTCATCCACTGCACGTCTCCTGGGCCAATCACACCGCCTTTACCGGTGGAATCCCGATGCTCCACCTCTCCGGCGTAGACGATAGTGACCGTCTCGAATCCACGGTGCGGATGTTCTCCCACCCCGCGCTTCGCGCCGTCTGCCGGGAAGCTGTATGGCCCGGCATAGTCGAGCAGCAGGAAAGGACTCAGGCTTTCACCGTGAGACTGATAGGAAAATAACGAACGAACCGGGAAGCCATCGCCCACCCAATGCGGACGTGGCGCGGTATAAACACCCGTAATCTGTTTCATTTGTTTCTCCTGCGTAGTGAGCTTTGATGTGGATTAGCTTATATTCAGATGTAATAGTTCGGTAGATAGCGAAAATAGCCCACACTGTTGCAAAAATAGAACGATGAGGTGGTGATGCAGGATCTCAATGATTTCGCGTGGTTTGTTCACGTGGTGGATAACGGCGGTTTTGCCGCGGCGGGCCGCGCGCTGGATATTCCAAAGTCAAAGCTCAGCCGACGCATTGCGCAGCTGGAAGAGCAGCTTGGGGTGCGGTTGATTCATCGCACCACCCGGCAGTTCACGGTGACGGAAGTCGGGCAGACGTTTTATCAGCACTGTAAGGCGATGCTGATTGAGGCGGAGGCGGCGCAGGAAGCTATAGCAGTGTTACAGGCGGAGCCGCGAGGCTGCGTGAAGCTGACCTGCCCGGTCACGCTGCTGCATGTGCACGTTGGGCCGATGCTGGCGCGCTTTATGGTGCGTTATCCGGGCGTGCAGATTCAGCTTGAAGCGACTAATCGGCGCGTGGATCTGGTGGCGGAGGGTATTGATGTGGCGATTCGCGTCAGGCCGCGTCCTTTTGATGACAGCGATCTGGTGATGCGTGTACTGGCGGACCGCGGTCACTGTCTCGTCGCCAGCCCGTCGCTGGTGGCGAAGATGGGCAAGCCGCTGGTGCCGGACGAACTCAGTCGCTGGCCGGGGTTAAGCATGTCGGCAGGCAAGCACGTCCATCGCTGGTCGGTAAATGGCCCGGATGGCGCAAAGGCCGAGGTGCACTTTACGCCACGGCTGATTACCAGCGATATGCTGGCGCTTCGTGAGGCGGCGGTGGCGGGTGTTGGGGTGGTGCAGTTGCCAATCCTGATGGCGAAAGATCAGTTAGCCGGTGGCTTGCTGGTGCGTGTGCTCGATGAGTGGGAGCCGAAGCGGGAGGTGATTCACGCTGTCTTCCCATCACGGCGAGGGCTGCTGCCTGCGGTGCGTGCGCTGGTGGATTTCCTCAGCGAGGAGTATGCGCAGATGATTGAGGAGTGAGTTTATATTTCATTTAAAATTGCGTACGGGGTGTGTGCTATCGATGCTCTGTTGATCTTTTTCGACGACCTGAGACAAGCCGCAGGTACCGGCAGATGAGGTGCTGCGGTAATCAGAACGCGGAAATTATTAAAGGCGATATTCTACGTCGTTTTGTTTGTACTATTACATCTAACAAATTGTGATTAATTATTTTGATGACATATTTTAAAATGTGCCATCTGGATAGTGTTGTTATTTTTACTATTTCAATACGTCATAAATAAGCATCTCATTGAATCTCTGTTTATACTTTTTATGAGGGATAACTCTAAGCTCGATAGGTTGAATTTCTGCCCGGTAAACATAATGAATTTACGGTTGGTTATAATCTGGGCATCGCTGTATGCCGTACTGTGGACTATCGCGACTGTAGCGCTTGACCCTGCGGTTCCCTATGATGCCGTAGAGGCGCTGAATTGGGCGCAAAACGCCGAATGGGGCTCGCCAAAAAATCCGTGGTTGGTCGGCCTGGTCATGTGGCCTGCACTCCATCTGCCCGCACATATTTACTGGTATGCTTCGCATTTTCTCGCCATCGCAATAGGCATGGTCGGCAGTTGGGTATTTGCACACAGGCTTACTGGCAGCGAAAAGCTGGCCTGGATTGCATTGTTAACCCTTAATTTATCAGGGTTAATTAACTTCGATATTATTAGCTACAACGATAATTATTTGTTGGTAATGCTATGGCCGTGGATGATGTATTGCTATCTACAGGCTATTAGCCGAAGCCTGTATTGGTGGCTTGCCTTTGCACTGTTGGCCGGACTGGCAACCATGTCAAAATATTCTACGTTGATTCTGGTCGGGGCTGTTTTTCTCTCAACGCTTGTCGTGGCGGATATTCGTCGCTGCTATCGACATATTGTCTGGTATTGTGCGTTAGCATTAGGCGTACTGTTGATTACCCCTAATATCCTGTGGCTACAGGAACATAATTTTGCTGCACTGCATTGGGTAAATTCAGAAATGCACTCAGGTATTAATCCGGGAGTTTTTACCTGCTTGATCTCCATTTTTTATCCGTTGCTTATTTCTGGCGCTATTCTCTATTTTTGTGGCGGGCGCTTACGCTGGCCTGTGTCATGGGAAGGTCGGGTAGCGCTGGGAGTCTACTTGATTCCGCTGACAGCGCTTTGCTGTTGGTTTTTCTTCTTCAACAGCGGCAGATTAACTGAATGGCTGCAGCCTTTTTTCATTCTGGCACCGGCGCTAATGGTCAGCTGCGTCAACCAAACTTCCGTCACCATTCCACGCGCTGCGTTTGTAGCCTTATTCAGCGCTGCACTGTTGGTCCTCGTGGGTTACTGCGGTGTGATGTACACCAACGTGGCTAATGCGGGGCAGAAGATGAGCGGTGTTATCCCGTTCAGCGATACGGTAAACCGCCTCTGGTTTCAACGCTACGGTACTCCGCTGAAGTATGTCGGTGGGGAACGTCTGGCAGAATGGTTAACGTTTTACGTTCCTTCCAGGCCAAAAATTATCACCAAATGGAACAATACCACGCAGCCAAATATCTACAGTGCGGATATTAGTCGCGAGCAGTTGTTGCATGCTGGCGTTGTGCTGATTGGCCGCGTAGGGGGCTCATGCTCCACGGAACATTTTGGTACGGCCCTACAGGAGTGGCCGCAGATTCACATTGATGTGAAGGTGCCAATCGATTTTCAGACGGACCCATCTCATGACGTTCAGAGCGTTTGTATTGCCTTTGTGCGTCCGGTGGGGTGGTGAGTATTCCCGGCGGCGCTGCGCCTGGCAGGGCTACGATTTGAATATAGCCGGGCGAGGCGTTTACGCCGACCCCGGGGAAACAGGCGGCTTTGGTGCTGGATGGGGAAGGGAGCAGAATCCCCCCAAGTGCAATAGGCGAAAAAAAAAGCCCGTACTTTCGTACGAGCTCTTTCTTAAATATGGCGGTGAGGCGGGGATTCGAACCCCGGATACGTTGCCGTATACACACTTTCCAGGCGTGCTCCTTCAGCCACTCGGACACCTCACCATATTGTTGTCCCGTGTTGCTGGGACGAGCGCTAATGTAGGGAAAAGGCTCCTCACCGTCAATAAACTTTTTAAAAAAATCGTGCGTTTACACAAACTTCAACCAACATGCTTCTTAAACAGACATAAATCGTATTTTTTGCGATCGCACCCGCATTTTCGGGGACAGGCAAAAGAAATTTGTTATTCTGTTAAATCACAAAAATAATCAAAAACAGCGCCCATCCGATCTGGTAACGGTGCTCTGAGCAGGAGTCATTATGGAGATCATCTTTTATCACCCCACGTTTGATACCCCTTATTGGATTGCCGAGCTAAGCAAATTGCTGCCGAATGCCCGTATTCGTGGCTGGCAGCGTGGCGATGATGCACCTGCCGACTATGCGCTGGTGTGGCATCCTCCGGTGGAAATGTTGCAAGGCCGCAGTCTTAAAGCCGTGTTCGCACTGGGGGCTGGCGTTGACTCAATCCTCAGCAAGCTCAAGGCGCATCCGGAAATGCTGCCGGAATCTATCCCGCTCTTCCGCCTGGAAGATACCGGTATGGGCATCCAAATGCAGGAGTACGCGGTCAGCCAGGTGCTGCACTGGTTCCGTCGCTTCGATGACTATCAGGCGCTGCAGCGTCAGTCCAGCTGGCAGCCGCTGCCGGATTACACCCACGACGAATTTACCGTCGGCATTATGGGCGCGGGCGTACTGGGTTCAAAAGTCGCTGAGAGCCTGCTTGCGTGGGGCTTCCCGGTGCGTTGCTGGAGCCGTAGCCGTAAGGAATGGCCGCAGGTGACGAGCTTTGCCGGGGAAGCCGAGCTGAATGAATTCTTACAAGGGACGCGGGTGCTGATTAACCTGCTGCCTAACACTGCAGAAACGGTGGGGATTATTAACCATCAGCGTCTATCTCAGCTTCCGGATAACAGCTATGTGCTGAACCTGGCGCGTGGCGTTCACGTTGTGGAAGACGATCTGCTGGCAGCGCTCGACAGCGGCAAGCTGAAGGCGGCGATGCTCGACGTCTTTAGCCGTGAACCGCTGCCGCAGGAAAGCCCGCTCTGGCAGCATCCGCGCGTCACAATGACGCCTCACGTTGCCGCCGTGACTCGCCCTAAAGAGGCGATTGCCTATATTTCCCGGACTATCACACAGCTTGAACATGGGGAACAGCCCAGCGGGCAGGTCGATCGCGTGCGTGGCTATTGATGCCCCAGGCTAATAAACACGAGGGTTTCCTGCTATTCTTGGCTTACCACGAGAAAGGAGAATGTGATGTATCCTGTTGACCTACATATGCACACCGTTGCCAGCACGCATGCCTACAGTACGCTGCACGACTATATCGCCGAGGCGAAGCGCAAGGGGATTAAACTCTTCGCCATCACCGATCACGGCCCGGATATGGCCGATGCCCCGCACTACTGGCACTTCGTGAACATGCGCATCTGGCCGCGCATTGTTGATGGGGTCGGGATCCTGCGCGGTATCGAGTCGAATATCAAAAACACAGCGGGCGAGATCGACTGCACCGGACCGATGCTGACATCGCTGGATTTTATCATTGCTGGTTTTCATGAGCCGGTTTTTGCGCCGCAGGATAAAGCGACGCATACCGAGGCGATGATTGCGGCAATGGCCAGTGGCCATGTTCATATGATTAGTCACCCGGGTAACCCGAAATTCCCGGTTGATATTCCGGCTATCGCTGCTGCAGCGGCGAAGTATCATGTGGCGCTGGAAATCAATAACTCTTCCTTTGTGAGCTCGCGCATTGGCAGTGAGAGCAACTGCCGCGCTATTGCTGCAGCCGTGCGTGATGCGGGCGGCTGGCTGGCGCTGGGCTCTGATTCCCACACCGCCTTTACGCTGGGTGAATTTACCGAATGCCAGAAGATCCTCGACGCCGTGGAATTCCCACAAGATAGGATCCTTAACGTCACCCCACGACGTTTCCTGAATTTCCTTGAATCACGCGGTATGCCGCCGATTCCTGAATTTGCTGAATTTTAATGACTGAATGGATTAACCAATGAACGAGTTTTCAATCATCTGCCGCGTGCTTGGCTCGCTGTACTATCGTCAACCGCAGGACCCACTGCTGGTGCCGCTGTTTACCGTGATTCGCGACGGTAAACTGGCGGCGGACTGGCCTCTGGAGCAGAATGAACTGCTGGCTCGTCTGCAAAAAAGCTGTGATATTCAGCAGATTGCCGCTGACTATAATGCGCTGTTCGTGGGTGATGACTGCAGCGTTTCACCGTGTCGTAGCGCATGGGTAGAAGGGGCGACGGAAGCGGAAGTTCGCGCTTTTCTGACCGAGTGCGGAATGCCATTAGGGGACAGCCCGGCTGACCAGATCGGTACGTTGCTGCTGGCGGCTTCCTGGCTGGAAGACAAAGCGGAGGAAGATGATACCGAAGCACTGGAAACCTTGTTTGGTGAGTTTATTCTGCCGTGGTTTGAAAGTTTCCTCGGTAAGGTTGAAGCCCACGCCGCCACCGCGTTCTGGCGCACGATGGCGCCGCTAACGCGTGAAGCCATTGCCGCGATGTGGGACGAACTGCAGGAAAGTGAAGAAGAGTGATTTAGATCACGAATTCTATGCAATTGAAATAAAGAACATGAGCATTGTGTGCTCATGATCTCATCAAAAAGCCAGGCATCTGCTAAGATGCTCGTCATGAACGTTATCTTCGCTATTGCAATCACAACAGGCATTCTCTCCGGTCTTTGGGGATGGGTTGCCGTGTCTCTGGGTTTACTGAGCTGGGCCGGATTTTTAGGCTGTACGGCTTATTTTGCCTGCCCGCATGATGGGCTGAAAGCGTTGGCTATTTCTGCCTGTACGACATTGAGCGGTGTCATCTGGGCACTGGTTATTATCTATGGCAGCGCGCTGGCTCCCCATCTGGAAATATTGGGTTACGTCGTGACAGGTATTGTCGCGTTCCTGATGTGTATCCAGGCGAAGCAGCTGCTGCTCTCGTTTGTGCCAGGTACTTTTATTGGCGCCTGTGCCACTTTTGCGGGGCAGGGAAACTGGCGTTTGGTCGTTTCGTCACTGGCTGTGGGATTGATCTTCGGCTATGCGATGAAAAACAGCGGGCTGTGGCTGGCAAATCGTAAAGCTAAAGCTAAAGCGGAACCATCGAAAGAAACCGCGCTGTAGTAGACCTATCACATTGTGAAAAGCGGCGGCAGGGGAACACCCTGTCGCCGCTTTTTTATTGCTGTGGTAGTGCATTAGTTCTTAAAATTATCGTTCGCCCAGGACACGGCCTGGGTACGGTTCTTGACCGAGATCTTCTTAAATAGATGATATAGATGTGTTTTCACCGTGCTTTCGCTAATAAATAGCGACTGCGCAATTTCGATGTTGGAAGCGCCAATGCGCAGTTTATTCAGGATCTCTTTCTCCCGGAACGTCAGGATCGTACTCTCCTGGTTATCGTAACGGTAATTACCGGAATGCATAATCAGGTAGCTCGCAAGCTTACGCGAAAAGTAGCATTCTCCCTCCATCACCTTCTGTAACCCTTTGACCAGAAAATGTTCTTCATCATGCGCATAAAAGATGCCGTTAATATGCGGCCAGCTTTCAATCTCTTGATAAGCGTAATCTTCAGGGGTATTGAAAAGTAAGAGTTTTATACCGCTATTAATTTTACAAAGTTCTTCCTGCCAGGCCTTGACCATCTTTTTATCGATTTCGATCATGTCAAAGAGCACAATACCATCCGATAAATTATCCAGGCTAACCATATGAATATTAATGATTTTACTATTCATCCTTAACGTCTTTTTCAAGCTCTGAGAAAGGGCACAGGACTGAAGTGACGGCCTGGTGATGAGTGAAAGAGTCTGGTTCGTTGTAGTGAGCTCTTTTTGCATGATTAGACCCCTAATATTTTTACAGCAGGCAAAATTATAAAGGTATCTTGTTAAGCATTACTGAAATGTGGTTGCTGTTTTGACAAATGTTAATAATTAATAATTAAAAGGCATGTCTGCTTAATTTAAAATTTAGACGCTACCAATTCTAAAGCAAGAAATAATCATGAAACAAGATGTAAAAATAAATTGCAAAATGTAAATTAAGCATATTTCTTAAGGTTTTAACATCATATCTTAATGATCATACATAATGCCTGTGTGTGTTTTTAATTTACTGTAATTTAAGATTTTTATGTCATGTTAAAATTGTCTATCAGCCTTCTCCTATCAATTTTGTATGATGAAATTGCGTGATATTTGTCGTTTTTAACACTTTCGTTGTGCCCGCGATTTTTTAACGCTTTGTTTTCTGGTTAAGTTATCAAAATGCAGGTGATAGTGAGGTGTTAATACTAAAGGTTGATACTATGAAAATTAAATCAAACTTTATTATGAGATCCTCATGCTTATCAAATATGCATACTCATCCATATAGCATCGAGACCAGCATTATATCGATGTAAGAACTTTACATATTTCTATGACGATACCATTGACATGGTGAGGCGGTATATCTTCACGATATTTTATAGAACGACACATCCCGACTAAATGCAGAATAACGAATCCGCAAGTAATTGTGATAATTACTCATGGTTCTGACGCTGACATTTATTAAAAGACACAATCTTTTTGATTGTTTGTGATGGCTGTTTGTTTTATTCGTCCGCGTGTCATTTGCTTTTTATTATTTTGTAACTTCTTGATTTATTGATCATTCATCTTCTTGAGTGTCGATTCCTATCGCCTGGAAAATTTGTAATTTGTAAACGGTGTCGTGATGAATACCGACCTGAATTTATTGATTAGCGAGCGATCGGTTATTACGGCAATAGCACACAGCAACTAATAACGCGTGAAAGGGCTTATCATGAAAATGAAGCAAATCGCCATAATAGTGGCGCTCACCGTTTTATACCCGGCAACCACAATATATGCCGTAGCGGCGAATGGTAACGGCGGTGGTAATAGCGGTCAGAGCGGTAACGGCAACGGTAACAACGGCAATGGAAATGGCAATGGAGGCGGTGGTAACGGAAGCGGCAATAATGGTAACGGGAACGCGAATGGCAACGGTGGCGGCGGCGATAACGGTGGCGGCAACCACGGTAACGGCGGCAGCAACGGAGGCGGTAACGGCGGTGGCAACGGAGGCGGCAACGGCGGCGGCAATGGTGGCAGCAATGGCGGTGGCAACGGCGGCGGCAATGGCGGCGGCAACGGCGGTGGCAACGGCGGCGGCAACGGCGGCGGCAACGGCGGCGGTAACGGCGGTGGCAACGGCGGCGGTAACGGCGGTGGCAACGGCGGTGGCAACGGCGGCGGTAACGGCGGTGGCAATGGTGGCGGCAACGGCGGCGGTGACGGCGGTGGCAACGGAGGCGGTAATGGCGGCGGCAATGGTGGCGGCAACGGCGGCGGTGACGGCGGTGGCAACGGAGGCGGTAATGGCGGTGGCAGCGGAGGCGGTAACGGCGGCGGTGTCGGTGGTGGCAATGGTGGCGGCAATGGTGGCGGCAACGGCGGCGGTGACGGCGGTGGCAACGGAGGCGGTAACGGCGGCGGTGTCGGTGGTGGCAACGGCGGTGGTCACGGTGGCGGCATAGGCGGCGGTCACGGCGGTGGCATGGGCGGCGGTATTGGTGGCGGTCACGGCGGTGGCATGGGCGGAGGTATTGGTGGCGGTCACGGCGGTGGCATGGGCGGCGGTATGGGCGGCGGTCACGGCGGTGGTATGGGCGGCGGTATCGGCGGCGGTCACGGTGGTGGCATGGGCGGCGGTATTGGTGGCGGTCACGGCGGCGGTCACGGCGGCGGTCACGGCGGCAGTGAAGGTGGCGGACACGGTGGTCATGGGCACGGGCATGGAGGCGGCAACGGCGGTGGTAACGGAGGCGGCAACGGAGGCGGTAACGGAGGCGGCAACGGCGGTGGTAACGGCGGTGGTAACGGCGGTGGTAACGGCGGTGGTAACGGCGGTGGTAACGGAGGCGGCAACGGCGGTGGTAACGGAGGCGGCAACGGCGGTGGCAACGGAGGCGGTAACGGAGGCGGTAACGGAGGCGGTAACGGAGGCGGCATCGGAGGCGGTAATGGCGGCGGTAATGGAGGCGGTCGGACAAGCGGAAGTCCTGGCGCAAAGACAGGTTCATCAGATAGCTTTGTGAGCCTGAGTTCGACAGTAACGCCTTGTAACCAACCGGGTCCATACGGCTGTAATAACCGTTAACGACAAGTTTATGGGGCCGCAATGTCATCCGTTGCGGCCTTTTTTATGTTTCTTTTCCACTCTGCGAATGGGGTGTTGCTAATAGTATTATTTCTAAATATACAAAATATCTATATAAAAGATGCTTGAAATCAACGAGTAAGGCCACTAATGTTATTGTAATGTTTACAAAATGTGTATTCGGCGCGGATTTCAGATCAGGGAGCATTAATTCACGGACGATCTTGAATGAGGGGCGTTGTCATGCAAACACTCGGTCACTATTTCAGCCTATCTCTTTCGCTGCTGACACTGTTGTGCAGCGTTCAATCACATGCTGCATCTGACGGCATCATTCATTTTACTGGACAAATTGTTGAGTCTCCTTGTGACTATCAGGCCAATGCCCGGCAGGTCAGCGTAAGCTGTTTTGAAGAGGGAAAGCCGCGCGTAGAGACGATAAATGTCAGAGATTTGTTTCAAGGGCGTAAATTGACAAATGCAAAAACAACCGCCAGCTTACGTTGGGTGAACCCTGAAAAAAATCTGGCAATATTGACAGTAGAGTATCAATAGCCTGAAACGAAGTTGCGGTCAGCGTTGTCTATGGTAGACAATATTTTCGTCTTAGTCAGAGGATAGTTAGCATGACCGTACGAATTCAGGTGCTGCAAGGAGATATTACCCACCTCGAGGTGGATGTTATCGTCAATGCCGCCAATCCCTCATTAATGGGCGGCGGTGGCGTAGACGGCGCCATCCATCGTGCTGCCGGTCCAACGCTGCAGGAAGCCTGTGCGGTTGTCCGCCAGCAGCAGGGAACCTGTCCACCAGGGCATGCGGTTATCACCCACGCGGGAAACCTGAAGGCAAAAGCGGTAATTCATACCGTCGGGCCGGTCTGGCAGGGCGGGGGAGAGCACGAAGCATCATTGTTACAAGAGGCTTACCGCAATAGCCTTCAGCTGGCGCTGGATAACGGCTATCGCACAATCGCTTTCCCGGCTATCTCAACGGGAGCCTACGGATATCCAGCAGAAGCTGCGGCTGACATTGCCGTCAGTACGGTTGCGGCATTTCTGACTCGTCGCAGCCTGCCGGAAATTGTCTATTTTGTCTGTTTTGATGAAGCCACGACACATTTGTATCAGCACTTGCTCAGCCAGACCCGGATCCCAGGCCTGGCTAATGACGCCAACACTTAGTGACTAGCCACCTGTGTTTTTGTTGCCTTTTGCTGCGACTTCCCGGAAAAGAGGAAACGCAGCAAGGGGATACGCAGGTGGATCTCGTAGAGAATTAACGCGCAGCCCACCACGAAAATCAGGCCGGTCAGGAAGCCCAACGTATTTGAGCTAATGGTCGGCATGATCCAGGCACCAAAGAACAGCGTCAGCGGATGATGCACCAGGTAGATAAATAAAGAAGCATTGACGAAATAGGTCACGCGGGCAGACTGGAAGTTCAACATACGATGCCCAAACGAGAACACTACGTTGACCATCCATACTCCCAGCACCATCGTAATCACATATTCCGTCTCATACATCCATGCGTCACCGGAGCCAAAGTGCTGGTTCAGGCGATAGGCAATAAACCCGAACAGTGCTGCGACAATGCACCACGGGGATGGGGTAGTAAACAGCGTTTTCAGCTTCGGATGAATAAAGGCCAGTGCGCCAAGAATAAAGAAAGGCACATAAAATAGCGTCTGCATGACCACAAAGTTGAATAGCCCATCGCTGAGCACCGGCGGGTACAGCAGGAAGATTGTCCGGCGAATGGCGGCATAAACGATCCCCAATGCTAAAAACATCAGAGTAAGCTTCGCCATCGACATATTATCAAACAGGTCTTCACGCCGACGAATCTGACGTCGGCGCATCAGGCGGAACGCCAGAATACCGAGGGATGTCAGCACCACCAGAACTAATAGGAACCATAGATGCGACACCAGCTCCCACGCCAACGTATTATATTTGTCGTAGAAAGAGAGCGTATGCCAGCTTTCCGTCTTACCCTTAACGTACTGCAGCATTAGAAATTGCGGTAACGTCAGAAGGGGGATGGCGGTGAGCATCGGAATACCGACGCGCTCCACGCGCACTTTCCACCATTTTTTGATCGGATACCGCAAATACAGCATATAGGAAAAGTAGCCGGAGATAACAAAGAACACCTGCATGCGGAAAGCATGAACAAAATCATTGAATAACGTCAACCACCAGGAGGGGGTCGCGCTGTTCATATGCCAGGTGTGGCTGGAGTAGAGTAGGGAGATGTGAAAGGGTATCCCCAGGAGCATCAGCCAGGCTCGAATGGAGTCGAGGAAATATTCACGCTGTGCAGGTTTGTTATTCATAGGGTTAGGTACGATTCTCAGACTAATCGCCTTACCGGATAAGACGATAAAGTTTACATTCGTTGGCAACCCTACACTAACTCTGGTTACCTGTCTCCAGGATAAGCACTCAAAGTGCAAGCAGCGGTTAACAGTTGTTTACTCCATAAGCCACTGCGCTGAAGAATACGGGGATTATGTTGTCGGATTGCTTGAATTTCCAGTAAAATGGATCGGATCGATTTAAGCACACAAAGGGGGAAGTGCTTAGTTATATGAAACATAAACCACAGATGATGAAACTGCGCTGGTTAGGCGCAGCCGTAATGTTGTCCCTGTGTACTTCATCTGCATGGGCATTCACTATTGATGACGTTGCAAAGCAGGCTAAATCGCTGGCTGATAAGAGCTATGAAGCACCAAAAAGCAACCTGCCTTCCGTCTTCCGCGATATGAAATATGCGGACTACCAGCAAATCCAGTTTAACCACGATAAGGCGTACTGGAATAAGATAAAGACCCCATTCAAACTCGAGTTCTACCATCAGGGTATGTACTTCGACACGCCGGTGACCATTAACGAAGTCACGGCGACTTCCGTGCGTAAAATTAAGTACAGCCCGGATTACTTCACGTTTGGTGACGTTCAGCATGACAAAGACACCGTGAAGGATCTGGGTTTTGCTGGTTTTAAAGTGCTGTACCCAATTAACAGCAAAGATAAAAACGACGAAATCGTCAGCATGCTGGGTGCCAGCTATTTCCGTGTTCTGGGTCAGGGGCAGGTTTATGGTCTGTCCGCTCGTGGTCTGGCTATCGATACCGCATTGCCGTCCGGTGAAGAGTTCCCTCGCTTCCGTGAATACTGGATTGAGCGTCCAAAAGCGACTGATAAACGTCTGACTATCTACGCGCTGCTGGATTCTCCACGTGCGACCGGGGCATACCGCTTTGTTATTATGCCTGGCCGCGATACCGTTGTTGATGTTCAGACCAAAATTTACCTGCGCGATAAAGTGGGTAAACTGGGCGTGGCGCCATTGACCAGTATGTTCCTGTTTGGGCCAAACCAGCCTTCTGCGACGACTAACTATCGTCCAGAACTGCATGACTCCAACGGTCTGTCTATCCACGCCGGTAACGACGAGTGGATCTGGCGTCCGCTGAACAATCCTAAGCACCTTGCTGTCAGCAGCTTCGCGACCGAAAACCCGCAGGGCTTTGGTCTGCTGCAGCGTGGCCGCCAGTTCTCCCACTTTGAAGATCTGGATGACCGCTACGATCTGCGCCCAAGCGCGTGGATTACGCCGAAAGGTGACTGGGGTAAAGGTACCGTTGAGCTGGTTGAAATTCCAACCAACGACGAAACCAACGATAACATCGTCGCTTACTGGACGCCGGACAAACTGCCGGATGCTGGTAAAGAGATGAACTACAAGTACACCATCACCTTTACCCGTGACGAAGACAAACTGCACCCGACCGATAACGCGTACGTGATGCAGACCCGCCGCTCCACCGGTGATGTGAAACAGTCCAACCTGATTCGTCAGCCGGACGGCACGCTGGCCTTCGTGGTTGATTTTACCGGCGCTGATATGCGCAAAATGCCGCAGGATACGCCAGTTACGGCGCAAACCAGCATTGGCGACAACGGTGAAATCGTCGAAAACAGCGTTCGTTACAACCCGGTAACGAAAGGGTGGCGTTTGATGCTGCGCGTGAAGGTGAAAGATCCGAAGAAAACCACTGAAATGCGCGCTGCGCTGGTCAACGCTGACCAGACGCTGAGCGAAACCTGGAGCTATCAGCTGCCTGCAAATGAATAACACAACGAAGTATATCGACGCATTGTCGCTTACGGATGCAGAAAAAGCGGCGCTCCCGAACAGTTCGCTCCGTGCCGTGCACGAAGCGCTGGATGACGAGCACCAGGCGTTTGCCCGTGATGATGACACGCCGCTGGCCTCGGTTAAGGCGCGTCTGGAAGAGAGCTGGCCAGATTCTCTGGGCGGCGATCAGCTCATCAAAGACGACGAAGGGCGCACTCAGCTGCAGGCCATGCCTAAGGCGACGCGCTCATCAATGTTCCCGGACCCATGGCGTACCAACCCGGTAGGCCGCTTCTGGGATCGTCTTCGTGGCCGCGACGTCACGCCGCGCTACCTGTCTCGTCTAACGAAAGAAGAGCAGGAACGCGAGCAGAAATGGCGTATGGTGGGCTCGCTTCGCCGCTATACCCTGCTGATTCTGACGATTGCGCAGACCGTGGTGGCAACCTGGTACATGAAGACCATTCTGCCGTATCAGGGCTGGGCGCTGATCAACCCGGCGGATATGGTGGGGCAGAACCTGTGGGTCTCCTTTATGCAGCTGTTGCCGTACCTGCTGCAAACTGGGATCCTGATTCTGTTTGCCGTGCTCTTCTGCTGGGTCTCCGCCGGTTTCTGGACGGCCTTAATGGGCTTCCTGCAACTGCTGATTGGACGCGACAAGTACAGCATTTCGGCCTCGACGGTCGGCGATGAGCCGCTAAATCCGGAGCACCGGACGGCGCTGATTATGCCTATCTGTAATGAAGACGTGTCCCGCGTGTTCGCCGGTCTGCGTGCGACCTGGGAGTCGGTGAAAGCCACCGGCCAGCAGAAGCACTTTGACGTCTACATCCTGAGCGACAGCTACAACCCGGATATCTGCGTCGCAGAGCAAAAAGCCTGGATGGAGCTGATTGCCGAGGTGCAGGGCGAAGGGCAGATCTTCTACCGTCGTCGTCGTCGTCGTATGAAGCGTAAAAGCGGTAACATCGATGACTTCTGCCGTCGTTGGGGTAATCAGTACAGCTATATGGTGGTACTGGATGCCGACTCCGTGATGTCCGGCGACTGCCTGACCAACCTGGTGCGTCTGATGGAAGCAAACCCGAACGCGGGTATCATTCAGTCTTCCCCACGTGCTTCCGGGATGGACACGCTGTATGCTCGCTGCCAGCAGTTTGCGACGCGCGTTTACGGTCCGCTGTTCACCGCGGGGCTGCACTTCTGGCAACTGGGTGAATCCCACTACTGGGGTCACAACGCCATTATCCGCGTGAAGCCGTTTATTGAGCACTGTGCGCTGGCACCGCTGCCGGGCGAAGGTAACTTTGCCGGTTCGATCCTGTCGCATGACTTCGTGGAAGCGGCGCTGATGCGTCGTGCAGGGTGGGGCGTCTGGATTGCCTACGACCTGCCGGGCTCTTATGAAGAGCTGCCGCCGAACCTGCTGGATGAACTGAAGCGTGACCGTCGCTGGTGTCAGGGGAACCTGATGAACTTCCGCCTGTTCCTGGTGAAAGGGATGCACCCTGTTCACCGTGCGGTGTTCCTGACCGGCGTCATGTCCTACCTCTCCGCACCGCTGTGGTTTATGTTCCTGGCCCTGTCGACCGCGCTGCAGGTGGTACACGCACTGACCGAGCCGCAGTACTTCCTGCAGCCGCGTCAGCTGTTCCCGGTTTGGCCGCAGTGGCGTCCTGAGCTAGCGATTGCACTGTTCGCCTCGACGATGGTGCTGCTGTTCCTGCCGAAGCTGCTGAGCATCATTCTGGTGTGGTGCAAAGGGTCGAAAGAGTACGGCGGTTTTGTCCGCGTCACGATCTCCCTGCTGCTGGAAGTGCTGTTCTCCGTGCTGCTGGCACCGGTTCGCATGCTGTTCCACACCGTGTTTGTGGTCAGCGCGTTCCTGGGCTGGGAAGTGGTGTGGAACTCGCCGCAGCGTGACGATGACTCCACGCCATGGGGCGAAGCCTTTATGCGCCATGGTTCTCAGCTGCTGCTGGGTCTGGTGTGGGCAGTCGGTATGGCATGGCTCGACCTGCGCTTCCTGTTCTGGCTAGCGCCGATCGTCTTCTCGCTGATCCTGTCACCGTTCGTTTCGGTGGTCTCCAGCCGTTCGACTAACGGCCTGCGAACCAAGCGCTGGAAGCTGTTCCTGATCCCGGAAGAGTACAACACGCCGAAGGTGCTGGCCGATACCGAAACGTATCTGGAGCAGAACCGTGCACGCGTGCTGGACGATGGCTTTATGCATGCGGTATTTAACCCATCGCTGAATGCCCTGGCAACGGCAATGGCCACCGCGCGTCACCGCGCGAGCCACGTGCTGGAGATTGCCCGCGATCGTCACGTCGAGCAGGCGCTGAACGAAACGCCGGACAAGCTGAACCGCGATCGTCGTCTGGTGCTGTTGAGCGACCCGGTAACGCTGTCGCGTCTGCACTACCGCGTGTGGGCCGCTCCGGAGAAATACTCTTCGTGGGTGGCTGAGTACGATAAGCTGCAGCTGAATCCGCTGGCGCTGAAAGCCAAATAGTGCGGTGCTTCCCCGGCGGCGCTTCGCTTGGCCGGGCTACGTAACCTGTAGCCCGGACGAGGTGCAAAGCCCCGACACCGGGGAAACCCCAGCACAAATATTTGCCGTAAGGAAATACCGGCCATCAAGCCGGTATTTTTTTGTCTGTTTAATGAGGGGAAATGACGTGATTAGAATAATACTGGTGGCCGCCATGGCGATAATGCTCACCGGGTGCGGTAGCATTATCAGCCGGACGATCCCGGGCCAGGGCCACGGGAATCAGTACTATTCGGGCGTGAAGTGGGATCTGCGCGACTCTGCCTGGCGCTACGTCACCATTCTCGACCTGCCGTTTTCGCTGGTCTTCGACACGCTGCTGCTGCCGATTGACGCGAGCCATGGTCCTTACGAATAATTAACGCTCGTCCCATTCATCGGCGGCGGTCTGGCCCTCTTCGGTATCCTGCGAGGGCTCAAGCTGATATTCACCTTCATCCCACTCGTGTAGCGTATTTTCTTCCAGCCATTCCTGACGCAGTTCGATCTCGTCAAAATCACCGTCAAACACGCTTTGTGCGGCCTCACCGCTGAGCATCGGCACGCACTCGCCTTCTTCATCCTCTTCGGCGAAGAACTCGGCCTGCCACATGATGTCACCATCCTGTAGAACGTACTTTTGCATATTGAACTGCTCTACGTCCGCTTCATCTTCCTCAAGTCCGGGGTTATCGGCGAGGAACGTTTCACGTGCCGCATCAATAGCTTCTTCGAGTGTGGCGTATAAAGTCATCTCAACTCCCTGCAATGTGATGAGGTATTCAGGGAAATAATAGCTGAACTTTTGAGTTGTACACGTCCGGTGATTTGATTTAACGCAAACCGCCGGACGATGTGTTTAAGAACGGGAAGGAACGGGGCTGCGACGCAGGCTAAAACCGGTATAAATGGCGTTGAACAATACTACGGCGGCGGTTACGCAGAAGACCGCGCGGAAGCCGTAGTTGGCCGACACCGCCGCGCCAATCAGCGGCCCGGTGACGTTACCAATATCGCGGAACGACTGGTTATAGCTGAAAATGCGCCCGGCAATCTGGTTGCTGGAGTTATAGACCAGCAGCGTTTGCACCGCAGGCAGCAGCGCGCCGTCGGCGGCACCGAGCAGGAAGCGCAGGATACCCAGCTGCAGCGGGTTTTGCACAAACGACATCGGGATCAGCAGCAGCACGGAGACCACCAGCGCCACGATAAGAATTTTTTCCGGGCCAATACGGTCACCGAGCTTACCTAAACGCGGCGCGCAAATTAGCGCCGCCACGCCGGGTACCGAGGCTATCATGCCGCTGACAAAGGCAATATTGCTGATATTCCCCGCGAGATCGCGTACATAGAGCGTCAGAATAGGGGCGATAGAGCCGGTGGCAACCTGGATAATCAGCGTGGTCACGAACAGGCTCAGCACCAGTTCACGGTTTTTCAGCGAGCCAAATACCTCTTTGACGTGCAGCATCTCTTTCTTCGAAACCGGCGTGAACTGCTCGCGGATGAAGAACAGCGTCATTACGAAGCAGACAAACAGCACCGCGGCGGTCATAAAGAACACCGGGCGCAGGCCGTAGTTATCGGCAAGAAAACCGCCTGCCAGCGGCCCCAGCAGTGCGCCACTCACGGCACCAGTCGACAGCGTGCCCAGTGCCCAACCGCTTTTGTGGCGCGGGATTTGGGTGGCAATCAACGCATTGGCGTTAGGAATAAAGCCCCCCAGCAGCCCCAGCAGTGCGCGCAGAATCAGAAACTGCCAGATATTCTGCGCCATCCCCATTAACAGCATGACGATAGCCATACCCAGCGCCGAGCGCAGCAGCATGATTTTGCGCCCTTTGCGGTCGGCCAGGCCGCCCCATAGCGGTGACGCGATGGCTGAGAACAGGAAGGTGATACTGAAGACCAGGCCGGACCACATATTCAGCGAGCTGTGGCCGGTAACGCCGAGCGCTTCAACGTAAAGCGGCAGGAAAGGCATGACCAGGCTGAATGCAGCGCCGGTTAAAAAACAGCCGAGCCAAACGACAGCGAGGTTACGCTTCCAGTTAATGGGGGCATCTGAGGGTTGCATAGGGTTCCGCAGGCGAAATGTCGCCAAAAAGAGAGTGTATTTATAAGCCTGCTAATTATGCTCCTGTGTTCATATCACTGCAATGTGGTCCGCTTTTAAAGCTAAAACAAAAACGCGCAGCCGGAGCTGCGCGTGAAAACGTTAGTAGAGGGAAGGTGCCCCTTCCGGGCGCGTTTTAAAGCGCCGATGCAGCCACATGTATTGCTCTGGGGCCATCATGATGCATTTTTCGACGATGGTGTTCATCCACGCGGCGGTGGCTTCGGCATTCTCCAGCGGCGGGTCGCATTCCGGTTCGAGGATAATCAGTTCGTAGCCTTTGCCGTTCGGTTTACGGCGCGGCACAAAGGGAACCACGCACGCTTTTGACATTTTTGCCAGCATCCAGGTGCCGGAAGTGGTGGCGGCATCCTTCACGGCGAACAGCGGCGCGAAGACGCTGGCGCGCGGGCCGTAGTCGTGGTCTGGCGCATACCAGATAATTTCGCCGTTTTTCAGTGCGCGTACCATGCCTTTCAGGTCTTTACGGTCAATCATATCTTTGTTTGACCGCATGCGGCCCCAGGTTTGCAGCCAGTCGATGACCGGATTATCGTTGGGCCGGTAGACGCCAATCCCAGGGTTATGAATACCGAACATACGGGCGCCCATTTCCAGCGTCAGGAAGTGAATACCGATCAGCAAAACGCCGCGACCGGAATCCTGCACGGCGCGGATATGCTCAAGGCCGCTGGCATCCATCCAGCGGTTGACGCGTTTAGTCGGCCAGAACCAGGCGATCCCGGTCTCCATCACGCCCATCCCTACCGACTCAAAATTCTTAACCACCATCTGATGACGTTCGGCTTCGCTCATTTCCGGGAAGCAGAGCTCAAGATTGCGGTATGCAATTTTGGCACGACGCTTCAGCAGCAGCAGGGCCAGACGGCCGATAGCGTTCCCGAGGCGATAAATAACCGGATACGGCAGTTGAACAACTAACCAGAGCACGCCGACACCCAGCCAGGACGGCCAGTAGCGAGGGTGCAGCAACGCAGTGGTGAATTTAGGTAACTGAGTCATGTCTTTCCTGTTATTCCGAGCAACTGGCTCTATTGTCGCACTATTTTTCCGTCAGCCAAAACGACCGCGTCACGACTGTTGTCTATTCATACAACTATTTTGCAGAGCATTAGTAATGATGAAGAGAATGTAGCGCAAAATGTGGGGATGTAAATTAACGATGATTGCTATATCATGCGCCCCGATTATTCCCATCCATTCTATTTTGCAGGATAAGAACACCATGCCAGTGTTACATAACCGCATTTCGAATGAGACGCTGAAAGCGAAGATGCTGGCAGAAACAGAGCCACGCACCACAATCTCATTCTATAAATACTTCACCATTGTTGATCCAAAAGCCACTCGTGATGCGCTGTACGTCGCGCTTTCCGCGCTAAATGTCTTTGGTCGCGTTTACCTGGCTCGCGAGGGGATTAACGCGCAGATTAGCGTACCGGAGAGCCAGGTTGAGGCGCTGCGTGACTGCCTGAACCGCTTTGACCCGGCACTGAAAGGTCTGCGTCTGAACATTGCGCTTGATGATGACGGGAAATCGTTCTGGGTGCTGCGCATGAAGGTTCGTGAGCGTATTGTGGCCGATGGAATTGACGATCCGACGTTTGATGCCAGCAACGTGGGTGAATACCTGAAAGCGGCGGAAGTGAACGCCATGCTTGATGACCCCGACGCACTGTTTATCGATATGCGTAACCACTACGAGTACGAAGTAGGGCATTTTGAGCAGGCGATGGAGATCCCGGCCGACACTTTCCGCGAACAGTTGCCGAAAGCGGTTGAGATGATGCAGGAGCATAAAGACAAGAAAATTGTCATGTACTGCACCGGCGGCATTCGCTGTGAAAAAGCCAGTGCCTGGATGAAGCACAACGGCTTTAATCAGGTCTGGCATATCGAAGGCGGTATCATTGAGTACGCCCGTCGCGCTCGCGAACAGGGGTTACCGGTACGCTTTGTCGGTAAGAATTTCGTCTTTGATGAACGCATGGGCGAGCGGATTTCCGACGATATCATTGCCCACTGTCATCAGTGCGGTACGCCGTGCGACAGCCATACTAACTGCCTGAACGATGGCTGCCATCTGCTGTTTATTCAGTGCCCGACCTGTGCAGAGAAATACGAAGGCTGCTGTAGCGAAAGTTGCCAGGAAGAGCACAAGCTTCCTGAAGAGGAGCAGCGTCTGCGTCGCGCCGGGCGTGAAAACGGCAATAAGATCTTTAATAAATCGCGCGGTCGCCTGAATACCCGTTTAGGTATTCCGGACCCGCAGACCCAGAACGATTAATTGAAGTAGAGCCAGGCAATGTCGAGCAGCGCTAACAGCAGCCAGAGCATCAGATACAGCATCAGGTGTTCGCGGACGTTGTTGAGCAGAAAGTAAAACAGGCGACGCATAGCATTCTCGATTTAACGGCCCCGGTGACTCGGGGCCGTTTTATTTTGTAGGCCGGATAAGCAAAGCGCCATCCGGCACCATGTGGCAGATTGTTAGATGACGTTGATTCAGCTGTTAAAGCGGGACAGCGCAAACGGCGATAAATCATACTCCGGGGTTTTATGCTGCGCGAACTGCGCGGCAATTTCCCCCAGCACGGTGGCGAACTTAAAGCCGTGACCGCTCAGGCCACCGATAAACAGCACATCGGGCTGGCCGGGTAGGGTGTCGATAATAAAATCTTCATCCGGCGTGTTGTCATAGGTACAGGCTGCACCGTACAGGCAGCCGCCGATGCCCGGCAGGATCTGCCGCAGGAAGCTGAATGCTTCGGACCCGTCGGTGGCGACGCTGCCAAATGCTTTACGTTCTTCCGGGCTGTTGATGACCTGGCCGCCGTTGTGTTTACCTATTTTCAGCTCATTCTCCACCGCCGGGAAACCGTAGAACTGGTCGCCATTCGGCAGCTCACCGGTAAACGCCGGGAAGTTGTTTTTGCGGCTGTAGCGACCGTCGGCCTGGAACCAGGCAAATACTTTGCGCACCGGCTGGATAGGCAGGTCAGGATAGAGTTGTTTGGTCCAGGTTCCCGCCGTCAGCAGCAGCTTTTTGCCGCGCCAGCTTCCCTCGGACGTCTCAATGGTCACGCCGTTCGCGTCACTATGAATAGCAGTAACCGGGCAGTTGAAAAGCTGCGCGCAGCCGGCCTCTTTCGCCATTGCAATCAGCGTTTTCACCGCCAGTTCGCTTTTCAATACCCCTGAACCAGGCTCAAAGATAGCGCGGTAGTCTGCAGGCACGTGAATTTCGGGCCAACGGGTCATTATCGCCGCCGCATCAAGGTGTTCAACCGGCAGGGCAAACTGTTCGGCGCTCTGAGCGACGGTATTCAGGAAGGTGGAGTCAGCGGGACCAAGGTTAACGACGCCGCTTTGTTCAAACAGCGCTTCGCCGCTGGTTGCGGCAAGCTCGTCCCATAGTGCCTGGGCGCGAAGGACCAGCGGGACGTATTTCTCACCTTCACCATAGGCGTGGCGCATCAGACGGGTATCGCCGTGATGGCTTCCTTGCTGGTGAGGTGGCATATGGGCATCGGTCATCAGTACATTTAAACCCGCTTTACGGGCGTAATAACCTGCCGCAGCGCCAACGGAGCCGCTGCCAATAATAATAAGATCGTATTCCATAGTGATTCCCGACACGATGATAAAGCGCGAAGCCAGAGTCTGGTAGAGTAATTAACCGATAGTTGTTATACAAGGGTGAAAATAATTAAGGCACCCGTAGGTGCCTGTTGGTCGTTAATACGACGAAAGTATCAGCGTTAATGCCTGCGATACTCATTGACCTGGTAATCGCCAGACTCAATCTTGGCAATCCCGGCTTCCAGTATGGAAATAAACTGACGTGCGACATCGGTGGTTAGCCATAGGGTCTGGCCAACTTCAGCTTCTTTATTGCTCGATTGATTGGGGTCTTGGTAGTGCAGGCGCAGCATCATGGCATCGTAGCTATCAACGGTGCTGATGTCCCATCCGACGAGGGGATGGGTCTGGATGACTTCATTATTCTTTTCCATCATAACCCCTTCTTCATGTGTTAAAAGGCAACAACTCTCGAGGTTCAATGCAATTTTTTGTGAAGCTTTATCAGTATACAACAATTCAATAAATACTCGAGAATTGAAATCAAAAGCAACATAAATTCCTGAATAGACCGGTCGTTTGCGCAATAAACAACCATATTGCTCATTGTTTTTGCGGCTAATCTAAAAAATGGGGATAAATGAGGAAATAACAAGCAGAAAAGAACGAAAAAAAGCCGGGGCGACCCGGCAAAAACACAATGAGGGAGCAAATATTAATCGGTGATGAACCAGTCGTCCGCGCTCTCCCAGGTCTCCTGGAGGATCTCGCTGATGCGGTCTTTATCTTCTTTAATGCCGCCGATGACGGAGAGGTTGTTGTTGGCCGCGTAGCGCACGCTGACGGTGCCTCCGCTGTCCGGGAATTGGTCGTTAATACGGCGGGAAAGTTCGTCTGCCAGCGCGTCTAGTGCGCCTGCAGGCAGTGCAGTTGTTTTTGCAACGGTAACTTCAATACGCATAATTGCCCCCTGTGTAATATACTGTATATTTATACAGTTACCTTGGACTTTTTACAACAGGGGGCACGAAATTATTTTTTCACCGTCCAGCGCAGCGTTTCGCCGGCCAGGAACGGCACCAGCGTATCGTCGCTGAGCGCGATGGTTTCGGCAACCTGGCTCTCTTCACGCACCAGCTCGACAACATCGTCGTTCACCGGCAGGCCATAGAAGCGCGGGCCGTTCAGCGAGCAGAAAGCTTCGAAGTGCTCCAGCGCGTTCATCTCTTCAAATACGGTAGCGTAGCTTCCCAGCGCTGTTGGAGCGTTGAAGCAGCCTGCGCAGCCGCAGCTAGCCTCTTTACGGTGACGGGCGTGCGGTGCGGAGTCGGTACCGAGGAAGGCGCGGGTAAAGCCGCTGGCAACCAGTTCACGCAGCGCCTGCTGATGGATATTACGCTTAAGGATTGGCAGGCAGTAGAGGTGCGGGCGCACGCCGCCAACCAGCATGTGGTTGCGGTTGAACATCAGGTGCTGAGGCGTAATGGTGGCGGCAATCAGTTCATTGCCGTCACGCACGTACTCTGCTGCATCTTTGGTGGTGATGTGCTCGAAGACCACCTTCAGGCCCGGCAGACGTTTACGCAAAGGCTCCATCACGGTGTCGATAAAGCGCGCTTCGCGGTCAAAGATATCAATCTCGGCATGGGTCACTTCGCCGTGCACCAGCAGCGGCATCCCCAGTTTTTCCATGCGCTCAAGCACCGGCATAATCGCATCGGTGCTGGTCACGCCGTGACTGGAGTTGGTGGTGGCATTCGCTGGGTACAGTTTTGCTGCGGTGAATACGCCTTCGTTAAAACCGCGCTCCAGCTCGTTCGGGTCGAGGGTGTCGGTCAGGTAGCAGGTCATCAGCGGCGTGAAGTTGTGCCCGGCTGGCACAGCGTCAAGGATGCGCTGGCGGTAGGCGATAGCCGCATCCACGGTGGTAATTGGCGGAACCAGGTTCGGCATGATAATTGCGCGGCCATACAGCTCACTGGTATACGGGACAACCGTTTTCAGCATCTCGCCATCACGAAGATGGATATGCCAGTCGTCTGGGCGGCGAATTTTCAGAACTTGCGGTAATGCGGTCATTTGAGGCTCCGGCTGGTGGGATATCAGTCATTTTTTGCCGGGCACTAAGGATAAGCGTAAACGTTTTCCTTTGCATCCTTTTCCGTAAAAATTGTTTGCAAAGAGGGCTGGCGTGCGGCCTCTCCCCAGCGGGGAGAGGTACTTAATGATGTGTGATGGGAAATTAGTCCGTGAACGGGATAATAATTTCGCCAGGTTTAACCTCAATGCCCTTGGCGAATTTCTTCGCCAATGCTTCACCCTGGCTAGCATCTTCTTTCAGCACGTAGGCCGGCTGTTTGTTGAAGTAGGTGCGCAACGACTGGTTGAGGTAAGGGATCAGCGTCTGTACCACCGTCTGCATTTTCTCCGGCGTTACTTTCGCATCCTGGATCTCCATTTCCTGAAGATAGATGGCGCCTTGTTCTTTATTGAACACCGGCAGTGCTTTCAGCGTCAGGGCAATATTCGCTTTCTGGCTGCCGAAGAGGGAGTTCATATCCAACTTGGCATCGCCGCTCAGCGTGACTTTATTCGGCTCTTCGCGACCAATCGCGCTGGAGAGGTTGCTCAGGACGATATGGGCATCGGCGACGCCGGGCACTCCAATATCTTTCGAGAAATTATTCCGCTTCTGTAACGCCTGGTTAATCTCCTGCTCGCTAACGGAATATTGCGTGAGTTGATTACAGCCAACCACCAGGCCGCTGACGATCAGTGCGGCAATAACAAACAATTTTTTCATGAGGTTCCTCAAGGTAAAGCGTTCGGTGCATCCTGACATAAAGCAGCATACCCTGTTAGTAGAACTCTGACAGCGGAAAATGCTGAAAGTGCCGTGGCGTAGGCGCTGGAGGCCACACCGTGGGCGGATTTTACGACGGAACCTTTACCTGTAGCTTCATTGAGCGGCCTTTATGCGGTGTAATCTCAGGCCCGTTTTTGTTTGGCGTCAGTGGCCTCAGCATTCCCCTGTGTGGTTTTCTCATTGAGAAAATCGGCATCATTTTCAGCATGATTGTCATCGTTCATCGCTTTTTTAAACCCTTTCAGCGCCGCACCAAAATCGGAGCCCAAAGAGGCAAGTTTTTTGGTACCGAATAACAGCACAACAAGAACGACAATTACTAACAGTTTGGTGACGCTAATTTCGCCCATCATGGCACCTTAATAGAAAAAACAGAGAGAATAACCGTCGGCGTAATGAACCGGTCGCCTGAGTATTTGGGATGCGAATTTTCGCAAACCCAAGATTAATTTATTTGTCTCTTAATGGCATTGATTTCGCACCGTTCGTCTTTATGCATGAGGGCGCGTAATGTCACGACTCGTGATAAAGAGAGGATCGCGGTAACATCTTCATTTTGCCGGACTATCTCACTTTTTCATGTATTGCCAGCGATAGGGCTTTTTTATCACAATGCATCATGACAGATTGTTGTTTTCATTGACCGCCGTGGGCAGGTAGAGTGAGACGACCAGGGTATACGTTGGGTACAGGAGTAGTGAGATGTTTGGCTATCGCAGTAATGTGCCGAAAGTTCGGTTGACCACCGACCGGCTGGTGGTGCGTCTGATTCACGACCGGGACGCCTGGCGTCTGGCGGATTATTACGCCGAGAATCGGCAGTTTTTAAAACCCTGGGAACCCATCCGAGATGACAGCCACTGCTATCCGTCCGGCTGGCAGGCGCGGCTATCGATGATTAATGAGTTTCATAAGCAGGGAACCGCGTTTTATTTCGCGCTGCTCGACCCGGAAGAGAAAGAGATCATCGGCGTGGCGAACTTTTCCAACGTGGTGCGCGGCTCGTTTCATGCCTGCTATCTCGGCTACTCCATCGGCCAGAAATGGCAGGGGCAGGGGATGATGTATGAAGCGCTGACCAGCGCGATTCGCTATATGCAGCGCACTCAACATATTCACCGCATTATGGCCAACTACATGCCGCATAATAAGCGCAGCGGTGACCTGTTGGCGCGACTGGGCTTTGAAAAAGAAGGCTACGCGAAAGACTATTTACTGATTGACGGCGAATGGCGCGATCACGTGCTGACTGCGTTGACCACCCCACAATGGACTGCAGGTCGATAAGGAGACCCGAATGAAATATCAACTGAGCCCGCTGGAAGCCCGCGTCATTGGTTGCTTGCTGGAAAAGCAGGTCACGACGCCGGAGCAATATCCGCTATCGATAAACGGCGTGGTCACGGCCTGTAATCAAAAAACCAACCGTGAGCCGGTTATGACGCTCAGCGAAGCGGAAGTGCAGGACCAGCTGGATACGCTGGTGAAGCGCCACTACCTGCGCACGGTGAGCGGTTTTGGTAACCGCGTCACCAAGTATGAGCAGCGTTTTTGCAACTCTGAATTTGGCGATCTGAAGCTGTCGACGGCGGAAGTGGCGCTGGTCACCACGCTCTTGCTGCGCGGAGCCCAGACGCCTGGCGAGCTGCGCGGTCGTGCGCAGCGCATGCATGAATTTGCTGATATGGCGGAAGTGGAAAATACGCTGGAACGTCTGGCGAACCGCGAAGATGGCCCGTTTG
Source organism: Kluyvera sp. 142486 (assembly GCF_046569695.1). Classification (NCBI taxonomy): domain Bacteria; kingdom Pseudomonadati; phylum Pseudomonadota; class Gammaproteobacteria; order Enterobacterales; family Enterobacteriaceae; genus Kluyvera; species Kluyvera sp. 142486. The sequence continues at coordinate 80,594 of NZ_JBKHUI010000012.1, read as the reverse complement.
TAGTGCGTCTGCCGCGTGAACCGGGAAAACGGGAAAGTCGCTATATGCACCTGTTCAGCGGTGAGGTCGATCTTCAGGCGGTGGCGGCTCAGAGCGATGCGCCAGCAGCAGACGATAGCCTGCTGGCCCGCGTCGAGATGCTTGAAGGGGAAGTTGCCGAACTTAAACAGCGTCTGGATTCACTGCTGGCGCACCTCGGGGAGTAATTCGTATGGCGAAGATTCGCATTGGTGTGGTGGGGCTCGGCGGTATTGCGCAGAAAGCCTGGCTGCCGGTATTAAGCGCCGCCACGGACTGGACGCTGCAGGCTGCGTGGTCACCGGGTAAAGAGAAAGCGCTAAAGGTGTGCGAAACCTATCGCCTGCCTTATGCCGACTCACTGAGCGTATTAGCCGCCCAGTGCGATGCGGTCTTCGTGCACAGCTCGACGGCCTCACACTACGCGGTGGTGAGTGAGCTGCTGAATGCTGGCGTCCACGTCTGCGTGGATAAACCGCTGGCCGATAAGCTTGACGACGCGGAGCGGTTAGTGGCGCTGGCAGCGCGGAAAAACCTGACGCTGATGGTCGGCTTCAATCGCCGCTTTGCACCGCTTTACCGCGAGCTGAAAAAACGCGCCGGAGAGATGTCGTCGTTACGGATGGATAAACATCGCGCCGACAGCGTTGGTCCGCACGACCTGCGCTTTACGCTGCTCGATGATTATCTGCACGTGGTTGATACCGCACTGTGGCTGGCGGACGGAAAAGCGACGCTGCGCGATGGGGTACTGCAAACTACTGATGAAGGGCATATGTTTTATGCCGAGCACCATTTCAGCCAGCCGGGGCTGCAAATTACCACCAGCATGCACCGCCGGGCAGGCAGCCAGCGCGAGTGGGTGCAGGCGGTGGCCGACGGCGGGCTGTTTGAGGTGTCGGATATGCGCGAGTGGCGCGAAGAGCGCGGGTCCGGCATTGTGACCCGGCCGATTCCTGGCTGGCAGACGACGCTTGAGCAGCGCGGGTTTACCGGCTGTGCACATCATTTTATTCAGTGCGTGCAGAATCAGACGGTTCCGGAGACAGCAGGGGAACAGGCGATCGCGGCGCAGCGAATTGTGGAAGGATTGTGGCGAGAGGCGATCCGCGAGTAGATAACACCGCCCTGTAGGCCGGATAAGCGAAGCGCCATCCGGCGATGTGCTGAATAATGCCGGATGGCGCTTCGCTTATCCGGCCTACGACTCTCCAGAGTGATCCGACACTAACCAGCTGTAACATCTGGCAGTAGCAATTCACTCCGAACCCGGTAGACTAACGCCACTTTTTTAGCGCTCATCCATCGGGCGCTTTGATCCGGGTTGTGGAATCACAAGTTAATGAATCTATTAAAATCGCTGGCTGCCGTCAGCTCGATGACTATGTTTTCGCGGGTACTGGGATTTGCGCGTGACGCGATCGTGGCGAGGGTGTTTGGCGCCGGAATGGCGACCGATGCCTTTTTTGTGGCCTTTAAGCTACCAAACCTGCTGCGCCGTATCTTTGCCGAAGGCGCTTTCTCGCAGGCGTTCGTACCGATTCTGGCTGAATACAAAAGCAAGCAGGGCGAAGACGCGACGCGGGTGTTTGTCTCTTACGTCTCGGGTCTGCTGACGCTGGCGCTGGCGCTGGTCACCGTGTTGGGCATGCTGGCGGCACCGTGGGTGATCACCATCACCGCACCGGGCTTTGCTGACACGGCGGATAAATTTGCGCTGACGACCCAACTGCTGCGCATCACCTTCCCTTATATTCTGCTGATTTCGCTGGCCTCGCTGGTCGGGGCAATCCTCAACACCTGGAACCGCTTCTCCGTACCGGCGTTTGCGCCGACGTTCCTCAACGTCAGTATGATTGGCTTTGCGCTGTTCGCCGCGCCGCACTTCCACCCGCCGGTTCTGGCGTTGGCGTGGGCGGTGACCGTCGGCGGCGTGTTGCAGCTGGCCTATCAGTTGCCGCACCTGAAAAAAATCGGCATGCTGGTGCTGCCGCGCATCAACTTTAAAGATGCCGGCGCGGTACGTGTGGTGAAACAGATGGGGCCGGCGATCCTGGGCGTCTCCGTAAGCCAGATTTCGCTTATCATCAATACCGTTTTCGCCTCTTTCCTTGCCTCCGGCTCCGTCTCCTGGATGTACTATGCTGACCGTCTGATGGAGTTTCCGTCCGGCGTGCTGGGCGTGGCGCTGGGGACTATCCTGCTGCCATCGCTGTCGAAAAGCTTTGCCAGCGGCAACCATGATGAGTATTGCCGTCTGATGGACTGGGGTCTGCGCCTGTGCTTCCTGCTGGCGCTGCCGAGCGCCGTGGCGCTGGGCATTCTGGCGAAACCACTGACCGTGGCGCTGTTCCAGTACGGTAAATTCACCGCCTTTGATGCCGCCATGACCCAGCGTGCGCTGGTGGCCTATTCTGTGGGCTTGATGGGACTGATTATCGTTAAAGTCCTGGCTCCGGGTTTTTACTCGCGTCAGGACATCAAAACGCCGGTCAAAATCGCTATCGTCACGCTGATTATGACGCAGGTGATGAACCTGGCGTTTATCGGCCCGCTGAAGCACGCAGGGCTGTCGCTGTCGATTGGTCTGGCGGCCTGTCTGAACGCCGCGCTGCTCTACTGGCAGTTGCGCAAGCAGAAAATCTTTACGCCACAGCCGGGCTGGACCGCGTTTTTAGTCCGTCTGGTCATTTCGGTGCTGGTGATGTCGGCGGCGCTGCTCGGCTTGATGCACGTCATGCCTGAATGGTCGCAGGGCACGATGCCTTACCGTCTGCTGCGCCTGGTGGGCGTGGTGGTGGCCGGGATCGTGGCCTATTTCGCCACGCTGGCGATTCTGGGCTTTAAGATTAAAGAGTTTGCACGCCGGACGGCGTAATAGAAAGGCACTGCGCGGGGCACATTCTGTGGCCCCGCCGCAATTCAGACGGAATATTTCTTCGCGCTGCGCGCCACCGGGGCACCCGCGGCTTGACCATCCTTGCCGTAAAGCCCGGTTTCCTGGAATGGCTTCAGCACATCAATCGCCTGCTGGTTACGCAGGATCTGTCCTTCCAGCAGCCAGCCGTTATGCTGATTAAGACGACGCAGTTGCTGCGTGGTTTCGGTTATCACCTGCCAGCGGTCGCTATATGCGTCGCGCGTTTCACGCTGGGCGTCTTGTTCGACGCGGCGCTGCTTCTCCAGATAGTCTAACGTTGCCAGCAGAGAGCTTTTCTCTTCGGTGATGCTGGCAAGCTGCAGGCCGTTTACGCTACCTGCGGAGAGCTGCAATTGTTCAGCATCCATCACCGCTTTCAGCGAGTTCAGGATGCTGGTCATTTGGTCCAGTATGGCTGACAAACCGCTCATCTCTTATTTACTCTGCAGATAATCTTGTGTGTCCTGGATCAGCGCGTCGGCAATTTTGCCGGTGTCCATTTTTAACTCGCCGTTGCGAATAGCCGTTTTCAACTCTTCAACGCGCGCCATATTAATATCGCCGGCAGAGGAACGGGTTAACGCCGTCTGAGCGTTACTTAATGTGACGCTGGCGCTGGTCGCCGTCGCCGTTTTTTCCGCACGCACTTTCGGGGCGCTGGTCTCAGGGGTTTCGCGTTGCTGGACGCTGGTCACCGCTTTCAGAGAAGATGTACGATCGATGCTCATGGTTCTTTCCTCATTGAGGCTCTTGTATGGCGCAGGCGCCGACTCTCTTAAATGTTAATTATCTATCGGCAAGCGACACATATTCTTTATAACGTTTATAGATTAATCAGAATATTCCCATCAGTATCGACCTGACCGCTCACAACCTGACCTGACGGCATTCGCACCCGCGCGTTCTGCGTGACGGCGGCGTTGTTCAATGCCTGACCTTCACCGTTAATACTAAAACCTTCACCCTGGGCAATCACCATCACCTTCTGTCCGGCCTTAACGCGCCACGACTGGCGCACCATCGACAGCTGTAGCGGCTGGCCGATGGCGACATCACGCAGGCTCACAGCATCCTGCGCCTGTGAGAGATTGAGCATGGTACGCGGCGGCAACTGATCGAGTCTCCCGCGCTTTAGCGTAACGTTCTGTGCCGCAATGGGCGTACCGCGCACAATAGGCGCGGCGGCAACCACATAGTCGCCAATCGCCTGCACGTTGACCTGTAAATACTGTTTCGCGTTCCCACACTGTGCCACCACCGTCAGATTTCCCCACAGCCGCGAATTGCCCGGCGTACTCAGCGCGGGTTGCTCGCAGGCGAGCTGAAGGTTTTGCGTGTTGCGCAGCTTCACGTTGACCTCATTGCTAAAGCCGGCCAGACGCTGAGTGAAAAAATCGGTGAGCTGTGCCTGGAGATCGGCTGCCAGAGCCAATGGGCTAAAGACCAGTGCCGCAGCGGTGAGAGGGGCAATGAGCTGACGCATGGAACGCTCCAGTGAGTAAAGAATGCATGCATTTTACCCATCTTGTCGCGACATCAACGCAATAAATAGCGACGCATATTGCGTTTATTCCGGCGATGACGCGCGCGTAAGGGGATTTAAGCTGTCGGCTGAAACTTTGTCATTAGCGGAGGAGACATGCTCGACAAACTCGACGCCGCCTTACGTTTTCAGCAAGAAGCGCTCAACCTGCGCGCCGAACGTCAGGAAATTCTGGCGGCCAATATCGCGAACGCGGATACCCCCGGGTTTCAGGCGCGCGATATTGATTTTGCCAGTGAACTCAAAAAAGTGATGGCGCGCGGGCGGCCGGAAAGCAGCGGCGTATCGCTGACGCTCACCTCCGAACGTCATATTCCCGCCCAGACGCTCTCTACGCCAGAGACCGATCTGCTGTACCGCATTCCCGATCAGCCAGCGATGGATGGCAACACCGTCGATATGGACCGGGAGCGCACGCAGTTCGCCGATAACAGCCTCCAGTACCAGACCGGCCTTACGGTTCTGGGCGGACAAATCAAGGGCATGATGAGTGTCCTGCAGGGGAACTAATCCATGGCATTACTCAATATCTTCGACGTCGCTGGATCGGCGCTGACGGCGCAGTCCAAACGCCTCAACGTCGCGGCCAGTAACCTCGCCAACGCCGACAGCGTCGCCGGGCCGGATGGTCAGCCGTATCGCGCCAAGCAGGTGGTTTTCCAGGTGGATGCGCCGATGGGCGCAGCGACCGGCGGCGTAAAGGTGGCCGACGTGGTGGAAAGTCAGGAGCCGGACAAGCTGGTCTATCAGCCGGGTAACCCGCTGGCGGATGCCAAAGGGTATGTCCGCATGCCTAACGTGGACGTGGTTGGCGAGATGGTGAACACCATGTCGGCATCGCGCAGCTATCAGGCCAACGTCGAAGTACTGAACACCGTCAAAAGCATGATGCTGAAAACGTTGACGCTTGGACAATAAGGGAGATAACCGATGTCTGTCGTATCCAATATTAATGATACCTCCAGCAGCAGCTCCGCCTCTTCGGCGCTGAGCAGCACCGGGACCAACAGTTCATCCGATCTGCAGAGCAGCTTTCTGACGCTGCTGGTGGCTCAGCTGAAAAACCAGGACCCGACCAACCCGCTGCAAAACAACGAATTAACCTCACAGCTGGCGCAGATCAGCACCCTGAGCGGTATTGAGAAACTCAATACCACGCTCGGTTCCATCTCCGGACAGATTGACAGCAGCCAGTCGTTGCAGGCCAGTTCGCTGGTCGGCCATGGCGTGATGATCCCCGGCAGCACCATTCTGGCGGGGAAAAGTGCGGGCAGCGAAAACGAGAGCGTGGACACCACGCCATTCGGCATTGAGCTGACGCAGGCGGCCGATAAGGTCACCGCGACCATCACCGATGGGAACGGCAAAGTGATCCGGACATTAAATATGGGCGCACAGACCGCGGGCGTTCATACCTTTACCTGGGACGGCAAGCTGGACGATGGTACGGCGGCACCGGACGGTGCTTACAACATCAGCTTTGCAGCCAGCCAGGGCACCACGCAGTTGGTGGTTCAACCGCTGCAGTTTGCGCTGGTACAGGGCGTTACCTTGGGCAAAGACGGCAACAAACTGGATTTGGGAACCTACGGCACCACCACGATGGACCAGGTTCGCCAGATTATCTAAGCCTTTAACAATTTCAGGAGAGACGTTATGGCCTTTTCACAAGCGGTCAGCGGTTTAAACGCGGCTGCCACCAACCTCGATGTTATCGGCAACAACATCGCCAACTCCGCCACCTACGGGTTTAAATCCGGGTCGGCCTCATTTGCCGATATGTTCGCGGGTTCCAAAGTCGGGCTGGGCGTTAAAGTTGCGGGGATCACCCAGGACTTTACCGACGGCACCACCACCAGTACCGGCCGCGCGCTCGACGTGGCGATTAGCCAGAACGGCTTCTTCCGTCTGGTCGATACCAACGGCGCGGTGTACTACAGCCGTAACGGTCAGTTCTCACTCGACGAGAACCGCAACCTGGTGAACTCTCAGGGGCTGAACCTGACGGGCTACCCGGCAAGCGGCACGCCGCCGACCATCCAGCAGGGGGCAAACCCGGTGGCGCTGTCGATTCCGAACACGCTGATGTCAGCGAAAGCGTCAACCACCGGCACTATGCAGATGAACCTGAACTCAACGGATGCGGCGATTCCGTCAACCGTAACGTTCAACCCAAGCGATCCGGATACCTATAACAAAAAAGGTACCGTCACCGTTTATGACAGCCTGGGTAACTCGCACGACCTGAACGTGTACTACGTGAAAACGGCGGCGAATAAGTGGGATGTGTGGACGCAGGATACCAGCGTCAGTGGTGCCACTCCGGTGAAAGCGGCGCAGATGGCGTTTACCGATAACGGGACGCTGGATACCGTAAAAAATTACACCCCAAATACCACCACCACGCCGGTAACCTGGGATCTTAGCGCAACGGCGAACGGGACTCCTGAAATCGCTATTCAGGTTGCCTCACTGAATGGCTCAACGGCAGGAACCTTCAACCTCAGCTTCCTTAACTCCATGCAGCAAAACACCGGCTCCAGCGATGTGGTGGCCACCACGCAGAACGGCTATGCGCCGGGCAGCCTGGTGAGCTATCAGGTCAACGATGATGGCTCGGTGGTGGGTAACTACTCCAACCGTCAAAGCCAGCTGCTGGGCCAGATTGTGCTCGCTAACTTCTCCAACACCGGCGGCCTGCAATCTGAAGGCGATAACGTCTGGTCTGCGACCCAGTCTTCTGGCGTCGCGCTGCTGGGTACGGCGGGGACCGGTAACTTTGGCTCGCTGACCAACGGCGCGCTGGAAGCTTCCAACGTCGACCTGAGTAAAGAGCTGGTGAATATGATCGTGGCGCAGCGTAACTATCAGTCGAACGCCCAGACCATCAAAACCCAGGATCAGATCCTCAACACGCTGGTTAACCTGCGTTAATCGTCTAATAGGGTGACCTCATGGATCACGCGATATATACGGCAATGGGTGCGGCCAGCCAGACCATGCAGCAGCAGGCGGTCACGGCGAGCAACCTTGCCAATACATCAACGCCGGGCTTTCGTGCCCAGCTCACCGCCATGCGTGCGGTGCCGGTCGTGGGGCCGTCCGTTGAGACGCGTACTCTGGTGGCTGCCACCACGCCGGGCGCGGATATGACCCCAGGCCAGTTGGACTACACCGCGCGTCCGCTGGACGTGGCGATTCAGCAAGACGGATGGCTGGCTGTGCAGTCGGCGGACGGGAGCGAAGGCTACACCCGTAACGGCAATATCCAGGTCAGCTCCACCGGGCAGCTCACGATTCAGGGCAACCCGGTGATCGGTGAGACTGGGCCGCTGAGCGTGCCGGAAGGTTCGCAGGTAACTATCGCTTCAGACGGCACCATTTCCGCACTGACGCCGGGGGACCCGCCAAACACGGTTTCCCCGGTCGGTAAGCTGAAGGTCGTCAAAGCCACGGCAACGGAAGTGGCGCGCGGCGATGATGGACTGTTCCACCTCACGCCGTCGGCGGTGGCGACGCGTGGGCCAACCTTACAGGCTGACCCAACGCTGCGCCTGCAGTCCGGCGTGCTGGAAGGCAGCAACGTAAAACCCGTGGCGGCAATGGCGGACATGATTGCCAGCTCGCGCCGCTTTGAAATGCAGATGAAGGTTATCAGCAGCGTGGATGAAAACACGCAGAAAGCTAACCAGTTGCTGTCAATGAGCTAAGGAAAACTATGATCAGTTCATTATGGATCGCGAAAACCGGTCTCGACGCGCAGCAAACCAATATGGACGTTATCGCCAACAACCTGGCGAACGTCAGTACTAATGGTTTTAAGCGCCAGCGCGCGGTATTTGAAGACTTGCTCTATCAAACCGTTCGCCAGCCGGGTGCACAGTCATCCGAACAAACGACGCTGCCGTCAGGCCTGCAGATCGGTACCGGGGTGCGTCCCGTGGCGACCGAACGTCTGCACAGCCAGGGTAACCTGTCGCAAACCAATAACAGTAAAGACGTGGCGATCAAAGGCGACGGATTCTTCCAGATCCTGCTGCCGGACGGCTCCTCGGCCTATACCCGTGACGGTTCATTCCAGGTTGACCAGAATGGTCAACTGGTGACCGCCAGCGGCTATCAGGTGCAGCCAGCGATCACCATTCCGGCGAACGCCATCAGCATCACCATCGGCCGTGACGGTATTGTCAGCGTGACCCAGCAGGGGCAGGCTAACCCGGTGCAGGTGGGGCAACTGAACCTGTCGACCTTTATGAACGACACCGGGCTCGAGAGTATTGGTGAAAACCTGTACATCGAAACCCAGGCATCCGGGGCGCCAAACGACACCACGCCGGGTCTGAACGGTGCGGGTTTGCTGTATCAGGGCTATGTCGAAACCTCTAACGTCAACGTGGCGGAAGAGTTGGTCAACATGATTCAGGTGCAGCGCGCGTACGAAATCAACAGTAAAGCGGTATCGACGACCGACCAGATGCTGCAAAAACTGACGCAGCTGTAAGGCGTAGCCGGGTACTCCCCGGAGTCGCTTCGCTCGTCTGGGCTACAAAAGCCTGATGGCGACGCTCACGCATCTTATCAGGCCTACAATTCGTAGGCCGGATAAGGCGACAGCCGCCATCCGGCAACCGGTAGCCCGGACGAGCGAAGCGGCTCCGGGATCTCCCGGGATAACATTGAGATTCAGAAGAAGAAAGCAATGCAAAAATCCGCAGCGTTTCGTTATCCGCTTTTAACCGTTGTCGCACTCAGCGTGGCAGGGTGCGCCCTCGTGCCGTCCAAGCCGCTGGTGGAAGGGGCGACGACCGCCCAGCCGATTCCTGGCCCGGTTCCGGTGGCGAATGGCTCTATTTTCCAGACCGCGCAGCCGATTAACTACGGCTACCAACCGCTGTTTGAAGACCGTCGTCCACGCAATATCGGCGATACGCTGACTATCGTGCTGCAAGAAAACGTCAGTGCGAGTAAAAGCTCGTCGGCGAACGCCAGCCGCGATGGCAAAACCAATTTCGGCTTCGACACCGTACCGCGCTACCTGCAGGGCTTGTTTGGCAATGCGCGCGCCGATGTCGACGCCTCCGGTGGCAACACCTTTAACGGCAAGGGCGGTGCTAACGCCAGCAACACCTTTAGCGGCACGCTGACGGTGACCGTCGATCAGGTACTGGTCAACGGTAACCTGCACGTGGTGGGCGAAAAACAGATTGCCATCAATCAGGGCACTGAATTTATCCGCTTCTCCGGGGTGGTTAACCCGCGCACTATCAGCGGCAGCAACACCGTACCGTCCACCCAGGTGGCGGATGCACGCATCGAATATGTCGGCAACGGCTATATCAACGAAGCGCAGAATATGGGCTGGCTGCAGCGTTTCTTCCTTAACTTATCGCCGATGTAACGAGGTGAACCATGTTTAAAACTCTGCTAACCCTGACGCTGGTGCTGATGACCAGCCTCGCGCATGCCGAACGCATCCGCGATCTCACCAGCGTGCAGGGGGTGAGGGAAAACTCGCTGATTGGCTATGGTCTGGTGGTAGGCCTTGATGGCACGGGTGACCAGACGACGCAAACGCCGTTTACCACCCAGAGCCTTAACAACATGCTCTCTCAGTTAGGGATCACCGTGCCAGCGGGCACCAATATGCAGCTGAAAAACGTGGCGGCGGTGATGGTCACTGCGCAGCTTCCGGCATTTGGCCGTCAGGGGCAGAACATCGACGTGGTGGTCTCTTCAATGGGTAACGCCAAAAGCCTGCGCGGCGGTACGCTGCTGATGACCCCGCTGAAAGGCGTGGACAGTCAGGTGTATGCGCTGGCGCAGGGCAACATTCTGGTGGGCGGTGCAGGTGCGGCCGCTGGTGGCAGCAGCGTGCAGGTGAACCAGCTGAACGGCGGGCGTATTACCGGTGGGGCGACCATCGAACGCGAACTGCCAACGCAGTTTGGCGCAGGTAACACCATCAATCTGCAGCTGAACGACGATGACTTCACCATGGCGCAGCAGATTGCCGACACTATCAACCGTCGCAGCAGCCTCGGTAACGCCACCGCGCTGGATGCGCGTACCGTACAGGTGCGTGCGCCGGTGGGCGGCAGCGGTCAGGTGCGTCTGTTGGCAGATATCCAGAACCTGGAAGTGGGTACCACGCCGCAGGATGCGAAGATTATTATCAACTCCCGTACCGGCTCGGTGGTGATGAACCGCGAAGTGACGTTGGATAGCTGTGCGGTGGCGCAAGGTAACCTGTCCGTTACCGTTAACCGCTCCGCGCAGGTGAACCAGCCGGATACGCCGTTTGCTGGCGGCCGTACCGTGGTCACGCCGCAAACGCAAATTGACCTTCGCCAGAGCGGCGGGTCGCTGCAGAGCATTCGCGCCAGCGCCAACCTGAACAACGTGGTGCGTGCGCTGAACGCGCTGGGAGCAACGCCAATCGATCTGATGTCGATTATCCAGGCGATGCAAAGCGCAGGCTGCCTGCGTGCCAAGGTGGAGATTGTCTAATGCTGACCGACAGCAAATTACTGGCGAGCGCCGCGTGGGACGCGCAGTCGTTGAATGAACTGAAAACCAAGGCCGGGCAGGACCCGCAGGCCAACCTGCGGCCGGTGGCGCGTCAGGTGGAAGGGATGTTCGTGCAGATGATGCTGAAAAGCATGCGTGAAACGCTGCCGAAAGATGGTCTTTTCAGCAGCGACCAGACGCGGCTTTACACCAGTATGTATGACCAACAAATCGCCCAGCAGATGACCGCAGGAAAAGGTCTGGGCCTGGCGGAAGAGATGGTCAAACAGCTGTCGACGCAGCAGCAGGAACCGGCCGACAACGTCGGCCAGGTACCGATGAAGTTCGATATGCAGACGGTCACCAGCTACCAGAACGCCGCGCTGACGCAGATGGTACGAAAAGCGCTGCCGAAGGCGCCGGACAGCAGCGATACGCCGCTCTCCGGCGACAGCAAAGACTTCCTCGCCCAGCTGTCGCTTCCGGCGCGGCTGGCGAGCGAGCAAAGCGGCATTCCTCACCACCTGATTCTGGCGCAGGCCGCGCTGGAGTCCGGCTGGGGGCAGCGGCAGATTCGCCGGGAAAACGGCGAGCCGAGCTTTAACCTGTTTGGCGTGAAGGCGTCCGGTGACTGGAAGGGCAAGGTGACGGAAATCACCACCACTGAATTTGAAAACGGCGAAGCGAAGAAGGTGAAGGCCAAATTCCGCGTCTACAGCTCGTATCTGGAAGCGCTGTCGGACTACGTGAGCCTGCTGACCCGCAACCCGCGCTATGCGGCGGTGACCTCCGCCTCAACGGCAGAGCAGGGCGCACAGGCGTTACAGAACGCTGGCTATGCAACCGACCCGCAGTATGCGCGCAAATTAACCAGCATGATTCAGCAGCTAAAAGCGATGAGCGACAAGGTTAGCAACACCTACCGTAACGACATCGAAAATCTGTTCTGATGAGCCTCAAGTTTGCCGTCCGCCATCCGATAAGTAATACCATGGTCTTAAGAAGGAGCGTTCATGTCCAGTTTAATTAACAGCGCGATGAGCGGGCTGAGCGCCGCACAGTCGGCGCTGAATACCACCAGTAACAACATCTCCAGCTATAACGTAGCGGGATACACCCGTCAGACGACGGTGCTGGCTTCTGCCAACAGCACGCTGGGCGCGGGCGGTTGGGTGGGCAATGGCGTTAATGTCTCCAGCATTCAGCGTGAGTACAACGCGTTCATCACCAATCAGCTCCGTTCTGCGCAAAACCAGAGCAGCGGTCTGGCAACGCGTTACGAGCAGGTCTCTAAGCTCGACAATATGTTCGCGAGCACGACCAATAATATCTCGACCACCCTGCAGGACTTCTTCAGCAGCCTGCAAACGTTGGTCAGCAACGCCGAAGACCCGGCGGCACGTCAGACCGTACTTGGCAAAGCCGATGGCGTCGTTAACCAGTTCAAGGTTGCCGATCAGTATCTGCGCGATCAGGACAAGCAGGTCAACCTGAGCATCACCTCGACCGTTGAGCAGATCAACAACTACACCTCGCAGATTGCCAGCCTGAACGACAAGATTTCACGTCTGACCGGCGTGGGGGCGGGGGCATCGCCAAACGATCTGCTGGATCAGCGCGATCAACTGGTGAGCGATCTGAACAAGCTGGTGGGCGTTGAGGTCAATGTCCAGGACGGCAGCACCTATAACATCACCATGGCTAACGGCTATACGCTGGTGGCGGGGACGAAGTCGAACCAGCTGGCGGCAGTACCGAGCAGTGCCGATCCAACGCGTACCACTGTGGCATATGTCGATAACGTGGCGGGCAACGTTGAGATCCCGGAAAAGCTGCTGACCACCGGGTCACTGGGCGGCATGCTGACCTTCCGCTCTCAGGATCTGGACCAGACGCGTAATAGCCTCAACCAGATGGCGATGTCATTCGCGAAAGCGTTTAACGACATTCACAGCCAGGGGTTTGATGCTAAGGGCAACCAGGGCAGCGACGAATTTTTCAAACTGGGTGACCCAAGAGCGGTAAGCAATACGAATAACAAAGGCTCATCGACCCTGAGTGTCAGTATCGACACGCCGTCTAAAGTGCAGGCAACCGACTACAAAGTCGCCTACGTCAACGGTGACTGGCAGGTGACGCGCATGTCGGACAACACCTCCGTGACGCTGGATAGCACGAGTACTGCCACGAGCCTGCAATTTGACGGTCTGACCGTCAACGTAGCGGCAGGAACGAAGCCGCTGACGGAAGGGGACAGCTTTATTGTCAAACCCGTGAGCGATGCGATCGTTAATATGAGCGTGGGGGTTAGCAGCGAATCAGAGCTTGCGGTCGCTGGCGCGAAAGACGGCGGTGAGAGTGATAACCGTAACGGCCAAAAGCTGCTGGATCTGCAAAACAGTAAAGTGGTGGGCGGCTCGAAGACCTTCAACGACGCCTATGCGTCGCTGGTGAGTACCATCGGGACGAAAACCGCCACGCTGAAGAGCAGCAACACTACGCAGGCGAGCGTGGTCACCGAATTAACTCAGCAGCAGCAGTCAATCTCCGGGGTCAACCTCGATGAAGAGTATGGCAACCTGCAGCTCTATCAACAGTATTACCTGGCCAATGCGCAGGTGCTGCAAACTGCAAGCACCATCTTCGACGCATTAATTAATATTCGCTAAGAAGAGGGACCATCATGCGCGTTAGTACCTTAATGATGTACCAGCAGAACATGAGAGGCATTACCGATTCTCAGTCTGCATGGATGAAGTACGGTGAACAGATGTCGACCGGCAAGCGGGTTAACCGCGCGTCGGACGACCCGGTGGCCGCTTCTCAGGCCGTCGTGCTGTCGCAGGCTCAGGCGCAGAACAGTCAGTATGCGAGCGCGAGAACCTTTGCCACTCAGCGTGTATCGATTGAAGAGAAAACGCTGGCTCAGGTAACGACGGCTATCCAGTCGGCACAGGAGAAGATCGTTTACGCTGGAAACGGCACGCTGAGCGATGATGACCGCGCCTCTCTGGCTACCGACCTGCAGGGCATCCGCGATCAGATACTCAACCTGGCTAACAGCACCGACGGTAACGGGCGCTATATTTTCGCCGGTTATAAAACGGATGTAGCGCCGTTTGACGATCAGGGCAACTATGTGGGTGGGACGCTCAACGTTGAGCAGCAGGTTGACTCTTCGCGCACGATGGTGATTGGTCATACCGGTAACCTCGTGTTTGACAGCGCGACCAGCAATGCTAAGCCTGATGCGGACACTAATATCTTAAAGTCGCTGGATTCAGCGATTGCCGCGCTCAAAGATCCGGTGGGCGATGACGACACCAAGAAAGACGCGGCTCAGGTAGTGATTGACCGCACCAACCGTAGCCTCAGCAACTCGCTGAACAACGTGTTGACCGTCCGCGCCGAACTGGGTACCCAGCTTAACGAACTCGATAAGCTCGATTCGCTGGGCGATGACCGTGCGCTGGCGCAAACCCAGCAGATGAGCAACCTGGTTGACGTAGACTGGAACGAAACGATTTCGAATTACACCATGCAGCAAACCGCACTACAGGCAGCGTACAAAGCGTTTACGGATATGCAGGGAATGTCGCTGTTCCAACTGAATAAATAAAACATGTAGGTTTTGACATATCTGGAAACTGGATATGTTTTTATCGCCCGCGTCACTACCCCGTCGCGGGCTTTTTTTCATCGCTTACTGCGCGTTCAGCGCGGCGTTACGCAGACGCCAGGTTTCGCTGATGCGAATGGCGAGCGCTACCAGACCGGCTACCGTCGCCAGTACGACCACGCCTTCCCAACCGGCCATCGCATAAACCTGCGTACCCAGCACTGAACCCACGGACATCCCGATAAACACCCCGGTGAACAGCAGCGCGTTCAGGCGGCCACGAGCCTGCGGCTCAAGGCTATAGACCAGGTTCTGATGCGCCACCAGGCTTGACTGCAGGCCCAGATCGAAGCCCACGGCGGAGACGGCAATCAGCGCCAGCTGCGCCATCGGCGGCAGAACCGGGAGCAGCAGCATCAGGGCGAATGAGACGCTGACCAGCAAAGCGCCCAGTTGAGTCACCTTCTCGGCACCGACTTTATCCGCCAGACCACCTGCCAGCGGTGCGGCTAATGCCCCGGCGGCACCGGCGATACCGAACCCACCTGCAACGGCGCTGCCCATGTGGTAGTGCTCGGCCAGCATCACGGCAAGGGTAGACCAGAAGGCGCTAAAGGCGATAGAGAGAAAACCCTGTGCCATGGCGGCGCGACGCAGCGTTGGGTAGCGACGCCACAGGTGCGCCATTGAAGCCATCAGCGCCGGATAGTGCAGCTCTGAGTGGGCGGTAAAGTTCGGCAGTACACGCCACAGCAGGGCACCAATCAGCGCAATGCTGACGGCGGCAGCCTGGTACATCACGCGCCAGCCAAACAGCTCGCCCACCACGCCGCTTACGGTACGCGACAGCAGGATCCCCAACAGCAGACCGGTCATCACCGTACCCACCATTTTCCCCTGCTTGCCAGCCGGAGCGAGGATCGCCGCTGCCGGGACAATATCCTGCGCCATAGTGGCCGCCATGCCGATAAGCAAACTCACTGCCAGCAGCGAGTGAAACTGCTGGGTCAGGCTGTAAACCAGCAACAGTACCGCCAGCGATAGGCTTTTCAGCAGAATGAGCATCCGGCGGTCGTAGCGGTCACCGAGCGGCAGCAGAAACAGAATCCCCAACGCGTAGCCGGCCTGGGTCAGGGTAGGAATCAGCCCCATACCTTCCACGCTCAGGTTTAAGGTTGAGCCCATCAGCGGCAGCAGCGGCTGGGCGTAATAAATGGCGGCGACGCTGAACCCAGCGCCCAGCGCGAGGATAAAAATAAGCAGGCCGTTTGCCTGTGTTGATGCGGTGTGATTGTTCATGATGTTGTTGTCCTCAACGGTGTATGAGGCGCATTTTCCGTGTCTTTGGGGTAGAGCGGTAGCCGGCAAAGTGGTAAAACAGTTATACGTTTGGCGTATAGGCAAATCGAAAATGAAAAGAAATGAGCGTATAGATCGCGTGGAGCTGATGCGGACCTTTATTCGCATTGTGGAGTCCGGTTCGCTCTCCGCTGCTGCCCGGCAGCTACAGACCACTCAGGCCACCGTCAGCCGTCGCCTGCAATCGCTGGAGGAGATGCTGGGCGCGAGGCTGCTGCAGCGCTCTACGCATGCGATGAAGCTAACCGACGACGGTGAGCGCTGCTATCAGCATGCGCGTCAGGTGGTGGAGTCCTGGCTGGCGCTGGAAGATGCGCTACAGTTTTCTGACGACCAGCCGGTGGGCACACTGCGGGTGCGTGCGCCGCATGCCTTCGGTCAGCAACAGCTGCTGATGCCGCTGGTGGGCTTTCTGGCACGCTATCCGCAGCTGTCGGTGGAGTGGATGCTGCATGATAAAGCGGTGGACTTTATCAGCGATAATATCGACTGTGCGATCCGCGTGGGGGCGGATGTTGATCCGGCAACGGTATCGGTGCTGCTGGCGGAAGTGCCGCGCTGTATCGTGGCCTCGCCCGAACTCCTTGCGCGCTATCCGGCGGTGGAAAGCCCTGACTCGCTCTCCGCGCTGCCGTGGATTGCTATCAGCACCTTCTATCAGCATGAAGTCGCGCTACGCCATACAGAGAATGACCAGACGAGGAATGTCGCGGTGGCGGCACGGCTCAGCACTGACAGCCTGTACGTAGCGAAGAACGCCGCGTTGGCACATGTAGGCGTGGCGATTGTCTCAAGCTGGACGGTGGAGGCGGAATTGGCGAGCGGGGAGCTGATTGAGCTATTGCCGCAGTGGCAAGCCGCACCGCTGCCGGTGCATCTGGTGTATCCGTGGGCGCGGTACTACCCGACGCGGCTGCGTAAGTTTCTCGACCTGATGCGGGAAGTGATGCCGCAAATTGCCGGCATGCAGCAGCCAAAAAAAGAGTAAAAAAAATCGGCCACCAGGGCCGATTTTTCATGTTACTCGCGGCGGTTATTCAACCGGCTGCGGGCGGGTTGGACCCGAGGTCGCGGTATGCGTTGCGCTGTGACCACCGGCGGAACCTTTACCGTCGAAGTCAAAGGCAGGGCGAACCCAGTCGCTGTGACGCGGCGCTTCAGGCACGTAGGTTGGTGCAGGTGCGCGAGTCATTGGTGCGGTGGCGTGATGAGCGGCAGCTGGTACTGGCTCTGCGACAACAGGCGCTTCAACAACCGGTGCCGGGGCAGCCACTGGCGCTTCAACGACCGGAGCCGCCGCGACAACTGGCGCTTCCACTTCAGGCGTTACCGCTGCTGGAGCTTCAACTACAGGCTCTGCGGCGGCTGGTTCGGCTTCCACGTTGGCTTCTTCAACCGGCGCTGCGGTTTCGGCAACCGGCTGTACCGGCGCTTCTTCAACAACGACTGGCTCTTCAGCTACCGCGTCTACAACGAGCGGAGCAGGGGCTTCTTCCTGCGCAGGCGCTGCTGCTTCAGCAACGACCGCAACAGGTTCAACCACGGCTTCTGGCTCAATCACTTCCGCAGCCTGTACCGGCGCTTCAACAGTTGCTGGTGCAACTGGCTCAGCAGCAGCGATAGGCGCTACGGTTTGCTCAACGGTTTCTGCCACGATTGGCTGTGCAATCTCTTTCTGCTCAACCGGTGCATCAGCGATGGCCTGATCCTGAACCTGTGCAACCGGGTAACGGATCCACACTTTACCGGATGCCAGTTCTGGCGACGCACAGGCGACGGTCAGTGGCATTGGTGATTGGGTCGGGTAACGCTCATCACGGTAGCGACGGCGACGCTGGCCGCTGACGCGCAGGTGACGTGGAGAACGACGGGAGCGACGTGGCATGCCGTTGTTATCACGACCTTCTGCGCTATCGTCCTGCTCGGCTTGTGCCGGAACATCAACGACGGCTGGCAGGTCAACTTTCGCCAGAGCGGTACGCGGAGCTTCTTCCTGCTGCGGTTCATCAGCAATCAGTTCACGTGCTGCAGTCTGCTCAGCGGTTTCGATACGTACTTTCTGCGACAGCTGACGCGGCTTGCGACGCGGCATGTTCTGAACGCGCTCTTCCGCTGCGGCTTCCTCGGCAATGACCGGCTGCTCTTCGCGGCTCTGCGGCTTAGCTTCCTGCGGCTGCTGACGTTTTTCGTCGTTGCGGCGGCGGTTACGTTCGCGGCGGGACTGCTGCTGCTCGTCACGGGATTTCGCTTTCTCGCTGTCGTCTACGGCAGCGACCTGACGGTTTTCACGTGCTTCACCGGTCTGCTGTGGCTTCTCACGACGGTTACGACGGTTGTCCTCGCGGCCTTCACGGTTTTCGCGCGGTTCACGGCCTTCGGCGTTTTCACCACGGTCGTTACGTTCGTTGCGATCGCCACGACGGTCGTTACGGTCACCGCGGTCATTACGGTCGCGACGGTTGTTCTGTCGCGGCTTGCGGCGTTCCTGCTGACGTTCAGGTTTGGCTTCTTGCTTCTGAGGCTGAGCTTCAACCGGCGTTTCCGGGGTACCGGCAAACAGGTTTTTCAGCGCGCCGAAGAAACGGGAGATCAGGCCTGGTGCGGCAGGTGCGGCAGCAGCGGTCGCTTTAGCCTGTGGCGCAGCGGCAACAGCAGCAGTTTTGACAGCAGTCGGCTCTGGCACTTCAGGCATCACGAAGGTTGCCAGCGCAGGCTGTTCAGGCAGCTTACGCTCAACGAACTCTTCTTCTACCGGCAGCGCCATGGCTTCTTCATGCAGCTTCGGCAGCAGGTAGCTCAGGGTGGTGGTCTCTTCACCTTTACGCACGCGCAGTACGGAGTAGTGCGGGGTTTCCATCTGATCGTTTGGCACGATGATGCAGCGAACATCGCCCTGACGGGATTCGATGGCGCTGATAGCGGCGCGCTTTTCGTTCAGCAGGTAAGAGGCAATTGGCACTGGGACAATCGCATGAACTTCTTTGGTGTTCTCTTTCAGCGCTTCTTCTTCAATCAGACGCAGAATGGAGAGCGACAGCGATTCGTTGTCACGCACGGTACCGGTGCCGGAACAGCGTGGGCAGACGTGGTGGCTGGACTCACCCAGAGAAGGGCTCAGACGCTGACGGGACATCTCCAGCAGGCCGAAACGAGAAATGTGGCTGATCTGGATACGCGCACGGTCCTGACGCACCGCTTCACGCAGACGGTTTTCTACCGCGCGCTGGTGGCGTACCGGGGTCATGTCGATAAAGTCGATAACGATCAGGCCGCCGAGGTCACGCAGACGGAGCTGACGGGCGATTTCATCGGCCGCTTCCAGGTTGGTGTTGAAGGCGGTTTCTTCGATGTCGCCGCCGCGGGTGGCACGCGCGGAGTTGATATCGATAGCGGTCAGGGCTTCGGTGCTATCGATAACGATAGAGCCGCCTGACGGCAGACGCACTTCACGCTGGAAAGCGGATTCAATCTGCGATTCGATCTGGTAGTGGCTGAACAGCGGGATTTCACCGGTGTACAGTTTGATTTTGCTGCTGAAATCCGGGCGGCCCAGTGCAGAAATGTGCTGACGCGCCATCTCCATCACTTTCGGGTTGTCGATCAGGATTTCGCCGATGTCCTGGCGCAGATAGTCGCGGAAAGCGCGAACAATCACGTTGCTTTCCTGGTGAATCAGGAACGGCGCAGGGCGGCTGTCAGCGGCTTTCTGGATAGCTTCCCAGTGCTTCAGACGGAAGCTTAAATCCCACTGCAGCGCTTCGGCGGATTTACCCACGCCAGCGGTACGTACGATTAAGCCCATGCCGTCCGGCAGCTCAAGGCTAGCCAGCGCTTCTTTCAGTTCGGTGCGATCGTCACCTTCGATGCGACGGGAGATACCGCCAGCACGTGGGTTATTCGGCATCAGCACCAGGTAGCTGCCCGCAAGGCTGATAAAGGTGGTCAGTGCAGCGCCTTTGTTGCCGCGCTCTTCTTTATCAATCTGAACGATAACTTCCTGACCTTCGCGCAGGACGTCTTTGATGTTCGGACGGCCATGAGCGTTGTAATTAGCAGGGAAGTATTCGCGAGCGATTTCTTTGAGGGGGAGGAAACCATGACGTTCGGCGCCGTAATCAACAAATGCGGCCTCGAGACTTGGTTCAATACGGGTAATTTTGCCTTTGTAGATGTTCGCTTTTTTCTGTTCGTGTCCTGGGCTTTCAATATCCAGATCGTACAGACGCTGCCCATCAACGAGGGCGACACGCAACTCTTCCTGCTGAGTTGCGTTGATTAACATTCTTTTCATCGTAACTTACTCATTATTCTTACATTGACGACTAAGCTGCGAGCAGAGTGTTGCCTTTCCGGGGTAAACCGATGGCCTCGTGACTATTCACGTCGCCAACCTCACGGTTGTCGCTCGCTTAAGAGGCGCAGAGTGTCGGTAGCCTGTGTTTCAAGCGGAAACACAGCGCAATTATTTGGGGAACAGCCTGGGATAACTCTCCAGAGAAGATTCCATTTATACTCGTTATCTTTCAGAAGGTAGAGGTCTGCACGGATGTTTCCCGTTGCGTTTTCTGTCTGCCATCTAAAATTCATACAGTATATGTACCGGTAAGGACTGCAACTCGCAGCCCGCTAACTGTCTGAACGATCAATACGTCTTACGCCATTGCTGCGTGGATGATCGGACGGACAAAACTGGTCATTCCGTAAATATCCTTGTTATTCCAGGTTCAACACGGAAAACAGATTCATTATTCCTTGCTAACCTGGTTATAGCAAGATGACTTTCACCTTTTATCACCCGGTTACTCACAGTTTTTTCACCTGTCCGATGAGATTGTTCTAATAACAAACAACTCATGGGGTGAAGCAACGTCAGAAATGGGTAATGATAAATATAAGCATAGAAAAATGAGTGGCGCTATTGAGCCGGGATATTTAGAATCGCGCACCATGAAAACTGAGACTCCGACCGTAAAAATGATTGCCATTAGCGCTGATGAAGCCGGGCAACGAATTGACAACTTTTTGCGCACCCAGCTGAAGGGCGTGCCGAAGAGCATGATTTACCGCATCCTGCGTAAGGGTGAAGTGCGGGTAAACAAAAAACGCATCAAACCAGAATATAAGCTGGAAGCCGGTGATGAAGTGCGTGTCCCACCGGTACGCGTCGCCGAACGTGAAGAAGAGGCGGTGTCGCCGCATCTGCAAAAAGTGGCGGCGCTAAGCGACGTGATCCTCTATGAAGACGATCATATCCTCGTGCTGAACAAGCCTTCTGGTACCGCCGTGCACGGTGGCAGCGGCCTGAGCTTTGGCGTGATTGAAGGGCTGCGTGCTCTGCGCCCGGAAGCCCGCTTCCTTGAGCTGGTGCACCGCCTGGACCGCGATACCTCCGGCGTCCTGCTGGTGGCGAAGAAGCGTTCAGCGCTGCGTTCGCTGCACGAACAGCTGCGCGAGAAGGGGATGCAAAAAGATTACCTGGCGCTGGTGCGCGGGCAGTGGCAGTCCCACGTTAAAGTGGTGCAGGCACCGCTGCTGAAAAATATTCTGCAAAGCGGCGAACGTATCGTGCGTGTGAGCCAGGAAGGGAAGCCGTCTGAAACCCGCTTTAAGGTGGAAGAGCGTTACACCCACGCCACGCTGGTGCGCTGCAGCCCGGTGACCGGACGTACGCACCAGATCCGCGTACACACGCTGCATGCCGGTCACCCGATTGCCTTTGATGACCGCTATGGTGACCGCGAGTTTGATAAACAGCTCGCAGGCACTGGTCTGAACCGTCTGTTCCTGCATGCTGCCGCACTGAAGTTTACTCACCCGGGTACCGGTGAGGTGCTGCGTATTGAAGCGCCGCTGGATGACCAGCTCAAGCGCTGCCTGCAGGTGCTGCGTAATCAAAGCAAGCAGCAGTAACAGGCTGTTATAAAGTAAAAAGCGGGCTCTGATAGCCCGCTTTTTTATGCCATATCGCAGACGCGAACGGCGACGCTTTTTTCTTTAATCGGCAGATTCACCAGCGCGGCCAGCAGCGCCAGCGCAATATCCGCGAACCACACCCACGTAAGATTCCCTTCGTACTGCATCGCCACGCCGCCCAGCCAGGCACCGAAAAAGGCGCCAATCTGGTGGGTAAACAGCGTGAAGCCAAACAGCGTTGCCAGATAGCGGGTACCGAAGAGCTTGCCGATGATGCCCGCCGTCGGCGGCACGGTAGCAAGCCAGGTAAAGCCGATTGCGCAGGCGAAGAGATAAAAGGCCGCTTCTGATTTCGAGGAAACCAGGAATAGCGCAATCATCACCGCACGGGAGGCATACAACACCGCTAGAATGTACTTCATCGGATAACGCTTGCCGAGAAAGCCCGCCATGATGCTGCCCGCAATGTTGCATAAGCCAATCAGCGACAGGCTGACAGCCGGAACGGTGGCATCGTGTCCGCAGAGCGCGGCTTCAGATGGCAGATGGGTGGTCAGAAATGCGACGTGAAAACCGCAGGTGAGAAAACCTGCGTGCAGCAACAGATAGCTTGGGTTACGAAAGGCGAGGGCGATCTGCTGCTTAAGCCCAGGGTCGGCCGACGATGACGCAGGCGCATGTGCCAACTGGCGTTTATCACCACGGCACAGCATCCAGGACGGAAAGATGGTTGCAAGGGCGGCAATCGCCAGAAACACCAGCCCGGAGGCCATGCCGCGCAGGCCGATAATCAACTGCACCAGTGGGGCAAAGATAAACTGTCCAACCGAACCACCGGCGTTGATTAGGCCGCTTGCCATGGAACCCTTATCGGTAGGCAGTCGGCTAGCAACTACCCCAATCAGTACCGAGAAGCTGCCCGCAGCGGCGCCTGCTGGGCTGAGCAGACCTTGCGCCAGGGTTAAGGGCAGAAACGACGCAGCCCACAGTGTGCCAAGCTGACCCAGCGCAATCATCAGCGCGCCAAGCACCAGTACGCTGAACGCGCCGCGTTTATCCGCCCAAGCGCCAAACAGCGGCTGGAACGCCCCCCACATCAATTGGCCAATCGCCAGCGCCATGCTGATTTCGGCGATGCTCATCGACGTTTCCATCACGATAGGGTGCACAAATAGCCCCACAGTCTGACGGATACCCATCGTGATCATCAGGATCACGCTGGCGAGAGTGATTGGAAGCCAAAGCGAGGCAGAAGGTTGTGAAGATGGGGCGCTCACGGAGCACTCCTTGGGTCAGGAAAAAGAGTGGCGAGAGAGTACTGAGTCCGACCAGAAAAAGCTATGCCCCCAAGCCCGTTATTGTGTCGGATTGAGGGCGAGGGGTTAAGGTTTAAGCCATTTATCCAGCCACGGGAACACTTCCTCCTGCTGTTGCTGGTAAAAGACGTGACCTAACGCTGGCCAGGTTTTGGTTACCAGCATGTTGTCGGCTTTTTGCGAAGACCAGACGCGGTGCACTTTAGCGAAGGCATCGTTGACTGCACTGGCGGGGAAAAGCTTGTCTTGTCCGCCGCTAAAAATCAGCATCGGTTTCGGTGCAGCAAGGCTGGCAATATCCGGAATATCCATTTTGGCCGCCATGCCCGGATGCAGCATGTAAAAGGCCGACTGGCCGCGAAGCACGTTGTTGCCAGGGGTCATCAGGCCGTTATAGGTACCGAACCAGGAGATAACCGCCGTGGCGGCGACCTTATCGGACAGCGCCGCTAGCTGCCAGGCGCGATAGCCGCCCATTGAGAAGCCGAGCACGCCGATACGCTGGCTATCGACCTCTTTAAGCGAGGTGAGAAAGTCTACGGTGCGCATATCTTCATACGCCACTTCACCTGCCAGAGAGCGTCCCAGATTAAAGTAGTTACTGGCTAGTGCCTGCTGTTGCTCGTAAACCATGGGTCCGCGATCGCCCCAGCCGGGGCTATCGATGGCGATAACCACATAGCCACGCTTTGCCAGCTCATCGCCGATAAAACGCCCGCTGAAGAACTTATCGGCCCAGGCTTGAGCACTGGCAAGCTGTTCGGCGTTTCCCCACGGGCGGATGAGTTTCTCTTTACCGATATCGAATTTCGAACCGTGATCGTGGAGCAGGACGATTGCCGGATGTGGGCCGGGGGACTTTGGCGTCAGCATCAGCGCAGCGATGCGGTTATCGTCGGTGATGTTAAGTGAGAGTTTTTCGGCGGTGTAGCTGCCTCGGTCTTCGCGGGCGACGTTCTGTGCGTCGAAGGGTTTGGTAGCATCAGGAGTGAGAAGCGACTGACGAAATAACTGACGGGCATGCTGTTGCCACGTTTTAAAATCAGAATAGTGCCCAGAAAGCCATGAATCCGGGTACTGCATCTGGCTTTTCATCTGTTGCCAACTGGCGGGAAGGTTGCCTTCGACAATGCCCTGATGCTGCCAATCATCAGCGGCATAGGCCTGCGATGCGATCAGCATTGCCAGCATAAATAACAGTTTAGGGGTACCACGCATTCTCTCTCCTTAAATTAAAACATTGTTTCAATGTGGAGTATGGATTGTAATGGCGGTGAAAAAATAAACTGTGATCGTGGGTGGGAAATCCCGGCGTCGCTGCGCTAGGCCGGGCTAGGGGAATGCACTAATCCGCCAGCGGGTTAAAGCTCTCCCGACGCAGCATTTTGCACAGCGCAATGAGTGGTAAACCAATCAGCGTGTTCGGGTCACGTCCTTCAAGGCGGTCAAATAATGCGATCCCCAACCCTTCGCTTTTAAAGCTGCCGGCGCAGTTGAGCGGGTTTTCTTTACGGATATAAGCGTTGATTTCTTGCTCATTTAAATGGCGGAAATGGACGTCGAACGGTTCACATTCCGTTTGTAGCTGACCATTAGCAGAATTATACAGCGCCAACCCGGTATAAAATGTCACCACATTTCCACTGGCTTTTTTTAATTGCTGGCGAGCATTCTCTTCGGTGTGCGGTTTGCCGGTGATGTCACCATCCAGTAAACAGACCTGATCTGAGCCAATAATCAGATGGTTAGGGAAACGCGCGGCCAGCGCCTGAGCCTTGGCCTGAGCCAGTCGCAGCACCAGGCTGCGTGGGGTTTCGCCCGGTAACGGCAGTTCATCAACCTCGGGCGCGGCGCACTCAAAGGGCAGACCGAGTTTCTCGAGAAGCTGTTTGCGATAGGGAGAGGTTGAAGCAAGAATCAATTCAGGCATAATTTTTTAAATAGACGGTAGCGAATTAGATTCCGACATTTTAAACTATAGGCCGCAATGTGTGCGAATTATTGGCAAAAGGCAACCTGAGGCTGCCTTTTTCTTTGACTCTATGACGTTACAAAGTTAATATGCGCGCCCTATGCAAAAGGTAAAATTACCCCTGACTCTCGATCCGGTTCGTACGGCTCAAAAACGCCTTGATTACCAGGGTATCTATACCCCCGATCAGGCGGAGCGCGTCGCCGCGTCCGTAGTCAGTGTGGACAGTGATGTAGAATGCGAAATGTCCTTCGATATCGATAACCAACGCCTCGCGGTTCTGACCGGTGATGCGAAGGTGACGGTATCGTTAGAATGTCAGCGTTGCGGTAAACCGTTTACTCATCATGTCTACACAAAGTATTGTTTCAGCCCGGTCAAAAATGATGATCAGGTTGAGGCACTCCCGGAAGCGTATGAGCCGATTGAGGTTAACGAATTCGGCGAAATCGATCTGCTGGCGTTGGTTGAAGATGAAATCATCCTCGCCTTGCCGGTGGTTCCGGTGCATGATTCTGAACACTGTGAAGTGTCCGAGGCGGACATGGTCTTTGGTGAATTGCCTGAAGAGGCACAGAAGCCAAACCCATTTGCCGTATTAGCCAGCTTAAAGCAAAAGTAATTGAGGAGTAAGGTCCATGGCCGTACAACAGAATAAACCAACCCGTTCCAAACGTGGCATGCGTCGTTCCCATGACGCTCTGACCGCAGTCACCAGCCTGTCTGTAGACAAAACTTCTGGTGAACAACACCTGCGTCACCACATCACTGCCGACGGTTTCTACCGTGGCCGTAAGGTAATCGCTAAGTAATCACGCGAAAGCGTGGTTAAGCTTAGTGAGGCTTTCCCCGCGTAAGCGGGGATAAACCAAACCAAGCGGCGACGATACCTTGACACGTCTAACCCTGGCGTTAGATGTCATGGGGGGCGATTTTGGCACTTCCGTGACAGTGCCTGCAGCATTGCAGGCACTGAGTTCTAATCCGCAACTCTCACTTCTTTTAGTCGGTAATCCCGACGACATTACGCCATTACTTGCCAAAGCTGACTTTGAACAACGTTCACGTTTGCAGATTATCCCTGCCCAGTCGGTTATTGCCAGTGATGAACGGCCCTCGCATGCTATCCGCCATAGCCGCGGTAGCTCAATGCGCGTGGCGCTTGAGATGGTGAAGGAAGGGCGGGCCGAAGCCTGTGTCAGCGCCGGGAACACTGGTGCGCTGATGGGGCTGGCAAAATTATTGATCAAGCCCATTCAGGGTATTGAGCGCCCGGCGCTGGTGACGGTTCTGCCGCATCAGCAAAAGGGCAAAACGGTGGTGCTGGATCTCGGTGCCAACGTGGATTGCGACAGTAACATGCTGGTGCAGTTTGCCGTCATGGGTTCGGTCATGGCCGAAGACGTGTTGGGCATTGAAAACCCGCGCGTTGCGCTACTGAACATCGGTGAAGAAGAGATTAAGGGTCATGATAGTATTCGTGATGCCTCATTAGTGTTAAAAACAATCTCTTCCCTCAACTATATCGGCTATCTTGAAGCCAATGAACTGTTGACGGGAAAAACCGATGTGCTGGTTTGCGATGGTTTCACAGGTAACGTCACCTTAAAGACGATGGAAGGGGTTGTCAGAGTCTTCCTCTCGCTGCTGAAATCGCAGAGCGAAGGGAAAAAACGGTCGTGGTGGCTGCTTTTATTAAAGCGTTGGTTACAAAAAAGCCTGACAAGGCGATTCAGTCACCTCAACCCCGACCAGTATAATGGCGCCTGTCTGTTAGGATTGCGCGGCACGGTGATTAAGAGTCATGGTGCAGCCAATCAGCGAGCCTTTGCGATCGCTATAGAACAGGCAGTGCAGGCGGTGCAGCGACAAGTCCCTCAGCGAATTGCCGCTCGCCTGGAATCCGTATACCCCGCAGGGTTCGACACTCTGGAAGCTGGCAACCGATAGCGCCAGCGCCCCGATGGTTGAATAGGGCGGCTATATTAGCGAAAAGTGACTGAGCGTACATGTATACGAAGATTATTGGTACCGGCAGCTATCTGCCTGAGCAAGTGCGGACTAACGCCGATCTGGAAAAAATGGTTGATACGTCTGACGAGTGGATTGTCACCCGTACAGGTATCCGTGAGCGCCGTATTGCTGGCCCTGATGAAAACGTGTCTACGCTGGGTTACGAAGCGGCAAAACGCGCGCTGGAAATGGCGGGCATTGAAGCCAGCGAACTGGGGCTGATTGTAGTTGCAACCACTTCTGCTACCCACGCTTTCCCAAGCGCGGCCTGTCAGATTCAGGAAATGCTGGGCGTGAAAGGCGCACCAGCATTCGACGTCGCTGCGGCGTGCGCAGGTTTCACCTACGCGTTGAGCGTGGCCGATCTGTACGTCAAAACCGGTGCAGTGAAATATGCGCTGGTGGTAGGTGCTGATACGCTGGCACGTACCTGTGATCCAACCGATCGCGGCACGATCATTATCTTCGGTGACGGCGCGGGCGCCGTGGTGCTTGGCGCATCTGAAGAGCCGGGCATTATCTCTACCCATCTACATGCAGACGGGAGCTACGGTAAGCTGCTGACGCTGCCGAACGCCGATCGCGTTAACCCAGAAAACTCCATCCATCTGACGATGGCGGGTAACGAAGTCTTTAAAGTCGCGGTAACTGAATTGGCGCACATCGTTGATGAAACGCTGGCGGCTAATAACCTCGACCGTTCTGAACTGGACTGGCTGGTGCCGCACCAGGCGAACTTACGTATTATCAGCGCGACGGCGAAGAAGCTCGGCATGTCGATGGACAACGTCGTAGTCACTCTCGACCGTCACGGCAACACCTCCGCTGCTTCCGTGCCGTGTGCCTTTGACGAAGCGGTACGCGACGGTCGCATTAAACGCGGTCAACTGGTGCTGCTCGAGGCCTTCGGTGGCGGGTTCACCTGGGGTTCTGCGCTGGTTCGTTTCTAAGTATAAGGATTATAAACATGACGCAATTCGCTTTCGTGTTCCCGGGTCAGGGTTCACAGGCGGTAGGCATGCTGTCTGAACTGGCAGCAACCTATCCGGTTATTGAAGAAACTTTTCATGAAGCTTCCGCAGCGCTGGGCTACGATTTATGGGCGCTGACCCAACAGGGGCCAGCTGAAGAGCTGAACAAAACCTGGCAGACCCAGCCGGCGCTGCTGACCGCTTCCGTTGCCCTGTATCGTCTGTGGCAGCAGCAGGGCGGTAAAGCACCAACTCTGATGGCCGGTCACAGCCTGGGTGAATACTCTGCGCTGGTTTGCGCGGGCGTTATCGCTTTCGCTGACGCGGTGCGTCTGGTTGAACTGCGCGGCAAATTTATGCAGGAAGCGGTACCGGAAGGCACCGGCGGCATGTCCGCCATCATCGGTCTTGACGATGCGTCTATCGCCAAAGCGTGCGAAGAGTCTGCTGAAGGCCAGGTGGTTTCTCCGGTTAACTTCAATTCGCCAGGCCAGGTGGTTATCGCCGGTCACAAAGAAGCGGTTGAACGTGCGGGTGCCGCCTGTAAAGCAGCGGGCGCTAAGCGTGCACTGCCGCTGCCGGTCAGCGTGCCATCCCACTGTGCGCTGATGAAGCCTGCAGCCGAGAAGCTGGCCGTAGAACTGCAGAAAATTACCTTTAACGCGCCGACCGTTCCGGTTGTGAACAACGTTGACGTGAAGTGCGAAACCAATGCCGACGCGATTCGCGACGCACTGGTTCGCCAGCTGTACAGCCCGGTTCAGTGGACCAAAACCGTTGAGTTTATGGCATCCCAGGGCGTAGAGCATCTGTATGAAGTTGGTCCGGGTAAAGTCCTCACCGGTCTGACCAAACGTATTGTAGATACCCTGACTGCATCGGCCATTAACGAGCCGGCTGCCCTGTCAGCGGCACTTGCGCAATAAAGAGGAAAGCATGAGCTTTGAAGGAAAAATTGCACTGGTAACGGGTGCAAGCCGCGGTATTGGCCGCGCAATCGCTGAAACTCTCGTCGCTCGCGGCGCGAAAGTTATCGGTACTGCGACCAGCGAAAGCGGCGCGCAGGCGATTAGCGATTATTTGGGTGCGAACGGTAAAGGTCTGCTGTTGAATGTGACCGATCCAGCATCTATTGAATCTGTTCTCGGAAATATCCGCGCGGAATTTGGCGAAGTCGACATTCTGGTCAATAATGCCGGGATTACTCGTGATAACCTGTTAATGCGCATGAAAGATGACGAGTGGAACGATATCATCGAAACCAACCTGTCATCTGTTTTCCGTCTGTCAAAAGCGGTAATGCGCGCTATGATGAAAAAGCGTCATGGGCGTATCATCACTATCGGTTCTGTGGTTGGTACCATGGGAAATGCAGGTCAGGCTAACTACGCTGCGGCGAAAGCGGGTCTGATCGGCTTCAGTAAATCACTGGCGCGTGAAGTTGCGTCACGCGGTATTACTGTGAACGTTGTTGCTCCGGGCTTTATTGAAACGGACATGACGCGTGCGCTGACCGATGAGCAGCGTGCGGGTACACTGGCGGCAGTTCCTGCGGGGCGCCTCGGCACTCCAAATGAAATCGCTAGTGCGGTTGCATTTTTGGCCTCCGACGAAGCAAGTTACATCACTGGTGAAACGTTGCACGTAAACGGCGGGATGTACATGGTCTGATTGCGTTTTGCACAAAGTGCTCAGACAACGGGCAATCTACGTATGTCTGAGCATGATTAGTGCAAAATCATTTGCGTTATGAGGGCAAACACCCTCAAAATAGCGTAAAATCGTGGTACGACCTGCCGGGATTTAGTTGCAAATTTTTCAACATTTTATACACTACGAAAACCATCGCGAAAGCGAGTTTTGATAGGAAATTTAAGAGTATGAGCACTATCGAAGAACGCGTTAAGAAAATCATCGGCGAACAGCTGGGCGTTAAGCAGGAAGAAGTGACCAACAATGCTTCCTTCGTTGAAGACCTGGGCGCAGATTCTCTTGACACCGTTGAGCTGGTAATGGCTCTGGAAGAAGAGTTTGATACTGAGATTCCGGACGAAGAAGCTGAGAAAATCACCACCGTTCAGGCTGCCATTGATTACATCAACGGTCACCAGGCGTAAGTGAACATCTCCAGGCGGTCATTCGACCGCCTGAGTTTTATCTTTTTGTCCCACAAGTATCTATTTTATCCCTCCCTGGAGGACAAACGTGTCTAAGCGTCGTGTAGTTGTGACCGGACTGGGCATGTTGTCTCCTGTCGGCAATACCGTAGAGTCTACCTGGAAAGCTCTCCTTGCCGGTCAGAGTGGCATCAGCCTGATCGACCATTTCGATACTAGCGCCTATGCAACCAAATTTGCTGGCTTAGTAAAGGATTTTAACTGTGATGACATTATCTCGCGCAAAGAACAGCGCAAGATGGATGCCTTCATTCAATATGGAATTGTCGCTGGCGTTCAGGCCATGCAGGATTCTGGCCTTGAAATTACGGAAGAGAACGCTCACCGTATTGGCGCCGCTATCGGCTCCGGTATTGGTGGTCTCGGTCTTATCGAAGAAAACCACACCTCTCTGGTGAATGGTGGTCCTCGTAAGATCAGCCCGTTCTTCGTTCCGTCGACGATTGTTAACATGGTGGCAGGTCACCTGACCATCATGTTCGGTTTGCGTGGGCCAAGCATTTCCATCGCGACTGCCTGTACTTCCGGTGTGCACAACATCGGTCAGGCCGCGCGTATCATCGCTTACGGCGATGCGGATGCGATGGTTGCCGGTGGCGCTGAAAAAGCCAGTACCCCTCTGGGCGTTGGTGGTTTCGGTGCGGCGCGTGCGCTGTCTACGCGTAACGAGAACCCGCAGGCGGCGAGCCGTCCGTGGGATAAAGAGCGTGATGGCTTTGTGCTGGGTGACGGCGCAGGTATGGTCGTACTGGAAGAGTACGAGCACGCGAAAAAACGTGGCGCGAAAATCTATGCTGAAGTCGTTGGCTTCGGTATGAGCAGCGATGCGTACCACATGACTTCACCGCCGGAAAACGGCGCAGGTGCAGCGCTGGCGATGGTTAACGCTATTCGCGACGCGGGTATTGATGCGGGCCAGATTGGCTACGTGAACGCTCACGGGACCTCTACGCCAGCAGGCGATAAAGCAGAAGCGCAGGCCGTTAAGTCTGTCTTCGGCGACGCTGCTAGCCGCGTAATGGTCAGCTCCACCAAGTCTATGACCGGCCACCTGCTGGGTGCTGCAGGCGCAGTAGAATCTATCTACTCTATCCTGGCACTGCGCGATCAGGCTGTTCCGCCAACCATCAACCTGGATAACCCGGATGAAGGTTGCGATCTGGACTTCGTGCCTCACGAAGCGCGTCAGGTCAGCGGTATGGAGTACACGCTGTGTAACTCCTTCGGCTTTGGTGGCACCAACGGCTCACTGATCTTCAAAAAGGTCTGAGCCTGATTGTCTGATGGCATCGAGCTATCAGACAACGCTTCGATGAAGGCCCGCATGTCGGGCCTTTTTTTATTCAGCTTTCTCTGCTTGTTCAACGCGTTTCATCCTGCGACACTACCCGACCATCAATAAGGAGCCGCTATGTTCTTGATTAATGGCCTCGAGCAGAACACTCTCGCGGTGAACGATCGCGCCACTCAGTTTGGCGACGGTTGCTTTACTACCGCCAGAGTGGTCAACGGCCGGGTGCAGCTTCAGCCTGCGCACATCGCCCGCCTGCAGTCCGCCTGTCAGCGGCTGGCTATTCCCTTCGAATCATGGTCAACGCTCAGCGATGAGATGACGCTGCTGGCGCAGCGTCTGCAAAATGGGGTACTCAAAATCATCCTCAGCCGCGGGGCAGGTGGCCGTGGTTACAGCGGCAGCGCCTGCCAGACGCCGACGCGAATACTCTCGACCTCAGCCGCGCCAGCCCATTACGCACGCTGGAAAGCGGAGGGGATCACCCTTGCGCTCAGCCCGGTAACGCTCGGCCGTAACCCGTATCTCGCAGGACTTAAACACCTTAATCGCCTCGAACAGGTGCTGATTCGTTCTCATCTTGAGCAGACGGCGGCCGATGAAGCCCTTGTCCTTGACAGCGACGGGTGGCTTACGGAATGCTGTGCCGCCAATCTGTTCTGGCGCTGCGGACAGAATGTCTATACGCCGCGCCTTGACCAGGCGGGAGTGAACGGCATCATGCGGCAATATATAATGAAACTGCTGGCACCGACGGCCTATCGTGTTGTCGAAGTGAATGTGCCGCTGTCGGCGCTGGAGCAGGCTGATGAAGTGCTTATTTGTAACGCGCTGATGCCGCTTGTCCCCGTTCAGCGCTATGCGGAGCAGCAGTGGTCTGCCCGCGAACTTTACCAATTTCTAGCCCCACTGTGTGAGTCGCCTGATTAGCATGAAGAAAATGTTACGCGTAGTTTTGTTACTGTTGGTTATTCTGGGCATTGCCGCCGGTATTGGCGTGTGGAAAGTCCGACAGCTCGCCAACAGCACCCTCCTGATTAAAGATGAGACCGTCTTTACGCTAAAAACCGGCACCGGGCGACTGGCGCTGGGCGACCAGCTTTACGCTGAGAAAGTGATCAACCGTCCACGGGTGTTCCAGTGGCTGCTGCGTCTTGAACCAGAGCTTTCCCACTTTAAGGCAGGTACTTATCGTTTCACGCCGCAGATGACCGTGCGCGAAATGCTGCAACTGTTGGGTAGCGGCAAAGAAGCGCAGTTCCCACTGCGTTTTGTGGAAGGGATGCGCCTCAGCGACTATCTCAAGCAGTTACGCGAAGCGCCGTACATCAAACACACGCTGAGCGATGATAAATACGCTACGGTGGCCGAAGCGCTTAAGTTCGAGAACCCGGAATGGGTGGAGGGCTGGTTCTGGCCTGACACCTGGATGTATACCGCCAATACCAGCGATGTGGCTATCCTCAAGCGCGCCCACCAGAAAATGGTCACACAGGTTGATAAGGTCTGGGAAGGGCGGGCGGATAACCTGCCGTATAACGACAAAAATCAGCTGGTGACGATGGCCTCTATTATTGAGAAAGAGACTGCGGTACCAGAAGAGCGCGATCGCGTGGCGTCGGTGTTTATCAATCGTCTGCGCATCGGCATGCGTCTGCAAACCGATCCGACCGTCATCTACGGCATGGGTGAGCGCTACGATGGAAAGCTTTCCCGTAAGGATCTTGAGACCCCAACCGCGTATAATACCTACACGATTTCTGGCCTGCCGCCGGGCGCGATTGCCAGCCCTGGCGAAGCCTCGCTGAATGCCGCCGCGCATCCGGCAAAAACGCCGTACCTCTATTTTGTGGCCGACGGCAAAGGCGGGCATACGTTTAATACCAATCTTGCGAGCCATAACCGCTCGGTACAGGATTACCTGAAAGTGCTAAAGGATAAAAATGCGCAGTAATTACATCGTCATTGAAGGACTGGAAGGGGCGGGCAAAACTACCGCTCGCGACGTGGTTGTCGAAACGCTTCGCGACCTCGGCGTAAACGACCTGCTGTTCACCCGTGAACCGGGCGGTACCGTGCTGGCAGAAAAACTGCGCAGCCTGGTGCTGGACATCAAATCAGTCGGCGACGAAGTGATTACCGATAAAGCGGAAGTGCTGATGTTCTACGCCGCGCGCGTCCAACTGGTTGAAACAGTGATCAAACCGGCACTGGCGAGCGGGAAGTGGGTCATTGGCGATCGCCACGATCTCTCCACTCAGGCCTATCAGGGCGGCGGTCGCGGTATCGATAGAGAGATGCTGGCGACGCTGCGCAACACGGTGCTCGGCGATTTTCGTCCGAACCTGACCATTTATCTCGACGTCACTCCGGAAGTGGGCCTGAAGCGTGCCCGTGCCCGTGGCGACCTCGACCGCATTGAGCAGGAGTCGCTGAACTTCTTCAACCGCACCCGAGCCCGTTATCTGGAGCTGGCGGCGGAAGATAGCAGCATTATTACCGTCGATGCCACTCAGCCGCTGGACAACGTGATGAACGATATCCGTGCGGCGGTCACCGCCTGGGTTGCGGAGCAGCAGGCATGAAATGGTATCCGTGGTTACGCCCACCGTTTGAGCAGCTTGTCGCAAGCTACCAGGCCGGACGGGGTCACCACGCGCTGCTGATTCAGGCGCGCGGCGGGATGGGGGTTGATTCGCTGGCCTACGCCATCACCCGTTTTCTGATGTGTCAGAATCCCGACGGGCATAAAAGCTGCGGCCAGTGTCATAGCTGTCAGTTGATGCAGGCGGGTACGCACCCGGATTACTACGTGCTGCAGCCGGAAAAAGGCAAAAGCACGTTGGGTATCGACGCGGTGCGCGACACCAGCGAAAAGCTGTACGAACATTCACGCCTTGGCGGAGCGAAAGTGGTGTGGATTGCCGATGCGGCACTGCTGACGGAAGCTGCCGCCAACGCGCTGTTAAAAACGCTGGAAGAGCCGCCGAAAAACACCTGGTTCTTCCTCGCCTGTGAAGAGCCTGCTCGCCTGCTGGCGACACTGCGTAGCCGCTGTCGTGCTTTCCATCTGGCACCGCCGAGCGAAGCCTATGCGCTGGCGTGGCTGGAACGTGAAGTCAGCCAGCCGCGAGAGACGTTGTTAACCGCACTGCGCCTTTGCGACCATGCTCCGGCGGCCGCGCTGGAGTTGCTGGCTCCAGAAAGTTGGGGCGCGCGTGAAAAGCTCTGTCAGACGCTTAGCGCCACCTTAACCAGCGGTGACTGGCTGGCACTTTTGCCGACGCTGAACCATGATTCAGTCGTGGCTCGTCTGCACTGGTTCTCGTCGCTGCTGCTGGACGCGCTGAAGCATCAACAACGCATTACGCGGCTGACCAATGCCGATAGCCTTGGCTTAGTGCATCAACTGGCGAACACGCTATCCGCTTCACGTCTGCAGGTGATAGCCGCCGACGCCTGCACCTGCCGCGAGCAGTTGCTGAGCGTGACGGGGCTGAACCGCGAATTAATCCTCACCGAGCGCCTGCTGCGCTGGGAACAGTATTTGCAACCTGGTGCGGTACTGCCAGTATCCCACCTCTAAGAGAGACACCATGTTTTTAGTCGACTCGCACTGCCATCTTGATGGCCTTAATTATGAATCTCTGCACAAGGACGTTGACGATGTGATGGCGAAAGCCGCCGCGCGCGACGTTCGTTTTGCCCTCGCGGTCGCCACCACCATACCTGGCTATCGCAGCATGCGCGAACTGGTGGGCAACCGCCCGGAAGTGGTCTTCTCCTGCGGCGTTCATGCGCTGAATCAGGATGAGCCGTACGACGTTGAAGAGCTGCGTCGTCTGGCGGCGGAAGAGGGCGTGGTTGCGATGGGGGAAACCGGGCTGGACTATTTCTACACTCCGGAAACTAAAGCGCAGCAGCAACTCTCTTTCCGCCAGCACATTCAGATTGGACGTGAGCTGAACAAGCCGGTCATCGTTCATACCCGCGATGCGCGTGCCGATACCCTGGCCATTCTGCAGGAAGAAAAGGTGACGGATTGCGGCGGTGTACTACACTGTTTCACTGAAGATAGAGAGACGGCGGGTAAGCTACTGGATATGGGATTCTATATCTCGTTTTCCGGCATTGTCACTTTCCGTAATGCGGAGCAGCTTCGCGATGCCGCACGCTATGTACCGCTGGACAGGCTGCTGGTTGAGACCGATTCCCCGTACCTGGCACCGGTACCGCATCGTGGTAAAGAGAACCAGCCAGCGATGGTACGAGACGTGGCAGAGTACATGGCAGTACTGAAAGGCGTAAGCCTTGAACAGCTTGCGCTGCAGACGACCGATAACTTTGCCCGCCTTTTCCACATCGCCCCATCCCGCCTGCAATCTGCCTGATTTCATAGCTTATTTTATTGCTCGTAATTAATAGGCAAAGCGAGTACAGTTCACCGCCATAAAAGTGGCGGTGAATGTTATTTTTGAAACATACAGACACGTCTTATGTAAAGAAGATTAAGATTTTGCGCTATAGCTCTTTGAAACGTGATAGCCGTCAAACAAAACCGGAGTGAATTATTTTACTCTGTGTAATAAATAAAAAGGGCACTTAGATGTCCTGTCCCTGGTGAGTCTCTCCCCTCTCACCAATGCGTGAAAACGTAGATATACACAACGTGTATAACAAAAGTACAAATACTCAGGAGCACTCCTAATTATGTTTAAGAATGCATTTGCTAACCTGCAGAAGGTCGGTAAATCGCTGATGCTGCCGGTTTCCGTGCTGCCTATCGCAGGTATCCTGCTGGGCGTCGGTTCCGCAAACTTCAGCTGGCTGCCAGCCGTCGTCTCTCATGTTATGGCAGAAGCAGGCGGTTCTGTTTTTGCTAACATGCCGCTTATCTTCGCTATCGGTGTGGCATTAGGCTTCACTAATAACGATGGCGTATCCGCACTCGCCTCAGTCGTCGCTTATGGCATCATGGTGAAAACCATGGCTGTGGTTGCGCCGCTGGTACTGCATTTACCGGCTGAAGAAATCACCGCTAAACACCTGGCTGATACCGGTGTTCTTGGCGGTATTATCTCCGGTGCAATTGCTGCGTACATGTTCAACCGCTTCTACCGCATCAAGCTGCCAGAATACCTGGGCTTCTTCGCGGGCAAGCGCTTTGTACCGATCATCTCAGGTCTGGCCGCTATCTTTACCGGTGTGATCCTGTCCTTCATCTGGCCACCAATTGGTACTGCTATCCAGACCTTCTCTCAGTGGGCTGCTTACCAGAACCCGGTTGTGGCGTTTGGTATCTACGGCTTCATCGAGCGCTGCCTGGTGCCGTTCGGTCTGCACCACATCTGGAACGTTCCATTCCAGATGCAGATTGGTGAATACACCAACGCCGCAGGCCAGGTATTCCACGGTGATATCCCTCGCTACATGGCAGGCGACCCGACTGCGGGCAAACTGTCCGGCGGCTTCCTGTTCAAAATGTACGGCCTGCCGGCTGCAGCGATTGCCATCTGGCACTCTGCTAAACCAGAGAACCGTGCAAAAGTGGGCGGTATCATGATCTCCGCAGCGCTGACCTCGTTCCTGACCGGTATTACCGAGCCGATCGAGTTCTCCTTCATGTTCGTTGCGCCGATTCTGTACATCATCCACGCGATTCTGGCTGGTCTGGCGTTCCCGATCTGTATCCTGCTGGGTATGCGTGACGGTACTTCCTTCTCTCACGGCCTGATCGACTTTATCGTACTGTCCGGTAACAGCAGTAAACTGTGGCTGTTCCCGATCGTGGGTATCTGCTATGCGATCGTCTACTACGTTGTCTTCCGCGTGCTGATTAAAGCACTGGACCTGAAAACCCCGGGTCGTGAAGATAACACTGAAGACACCAAAGCAACCGCAACCAGTGAAATGGCTCCGGCGCTGATTGCAGCCTTCGGCGGTAAAGAAAACATCACGAACCTTGATGCATGTATCACCCGTCTGCGCGTGAGCGTAGCCGACGTAGCGAAAGTTGATCAGGCTGGCCTGAAAAAACTGGGCGCTGCTGGCGTGGTGGTTGCAGGTTCCGGCGTTCAGGCGATTTTCGGTACTAAATCCGATAACCTGAAAACCGAGATGGACGACTATATTCGTAATCACTAATTGATTCCGAGGTCGTAAAATTGGGGAGACTAAGGCAGCCGAATGGCTGCCTTTTTTACGTCTGTTGGATGGGAGTCAATCCCGGCGGCGCTTCGCCTGGCCGGGCTACAGGTCTATGTAGCCCGGGCGAGGCGCATATGCGCCGACCCCGGGGAACCGGTTATCATCAGAAATCGTAGCTTGCCGAAATAGAGACGTTCATTGGCGCACCGTAGACCAGATACGAACCCACGTAGTCGTAGTACTTCTTATCAAACAGGTTATTGATGTTGGCCTGCAGGGCAAACTGCTTGGTTACCTGATAACGGCTAAACAGATTCACCAGCCCGTAGCTGCCCTGTTCGATATAGTCAGCACCCTTCGGACCGTCACTGACGTTGTTCCAGATCTTATTCTGCCAGTTCACGCCGCCACCAACCGTCAGTTCAGGCACCATTGGCAACTGGTAGCGGGTGAACAGCTTGAGCGTCGTGCGCGGCTGATCGGAGCTCACCGCTTTACCGTCTTTGTCTTCTGCGACATAGCGGGTGGCACCAAAGGTCAGCTGCCAGTTATCGGTCAACGCGCCGTTCAGTTCGAATTCGACCCCTCGGCTGACCACGCCGTCCAGCGATTCGTAGATAGACTCGCCGCTTGGCAGCTGATCGGAAGTGCTGCTTGCCACATGATCCTGTTCAATGCGGAATACCGCCAGTGAGGTTGTCAGGCGAGTATTAAACCAATCGGCTTTCACACCGGCTTCGTAGCTCTTCCCGGTGGTTGGATCAAGGTAGCGACCGCTTGCATCGCGTTTATCCTGCGGTTGGAAAATTGTGGTATAGCTGGCGTAGGCCGACCAGGTGTCATTGATGTCATAAACCAGGCCTGCATAGGGTGTGACGTCACTCTTGGTGCTATCAAGAAACGTTGTGGGAGCACCAGCAGGGTTATACTTGATGTTGTAGTTGGTATAACGTGCGCCAAGGATCAGGTTCAGTGGGTCTGCCAGCGAAATACGCGTAGAGGTGTAGGCCGAAGACTGACGTATATCGTCTTTGCTGTAGAACTTCCACGGTGTCCACTGAGGGTCGGCAATGTTGCCGTTCCAGTTATTGAAGCTGCCCACGTCAACCATCGTACCTGCAGTGGCAGGTACGGAGTTATCGTAATGGTTTCGCTGGCGGCTGAAGCTACCGCCAAACATCAGCTCATGACGGCGACCAAACAGCTCGTAACCACCGCGCAGGAAAGCATCCACTGCATCCTGTTTGCGCTCACCCCGGTTCCAACCACCGTAGCCGACCATGCCGTTGCCGGTATCTTTGTCGGGGTACCCGTACATGTACATCATTTTGGTATCGAAATTGGTTTCGGTGTGCATGCCATTGATATGGGCTTCCCAGCCGCTGTCGAAGCGTTGGGTAAAGTTGGCGAACACTTTTTTGCTGTCTTTGTCGGAATAAGCCCAGTTCGGCGCGACGGTGTCGCTGCGGTTATAGTGCGTTCTGCTGCCGTCGCTATACCAGGTCGGCAGGCCGCCCCAGGTCGGGTCGTCGGTAGTGCTCTCCTGATACTCGTAGCCTACCGACAGCGTGGTCATATCCGTCAGGTCGGCATCAACAACGCCGTAGAGAAATTTTTTCTGATAGTGATAGTTGTCCATCCATGAGTCGTTGTCCTGGTAGCCCGCAATCATGCGCCCGCGCACGTTACCGGACTCAACCAGCGGGGCCTGTAGATCCAATACATAGCGCTGCTTATCCCAACTGCCATAGGTGGCCGAAACGTTGCCCTGAAACTCCCGGCTGTCGGCATGTTTGCGCACCATGTTGACATAGGCTGATGGGTTACCGGAGCCGCTCATCAGGCCGGTGGCACCGCGAACGACTTCGATACGGTCATAAATCGCGGTATCGGTGGTGGTGTCACCGAAGTTCCACACTTCGCTTATCGACGTCGGCAGGTCATCGTAGGCATAGTTGCTGACGAAAAAGCCACGAGAGTAGAACACGGTAC
Organism: Kluyvera sp. 142486; assembly: GCF_046569695.1. Lineage (NCBI taxonomy): Bacteria > Pseudomonadati > Pseudomonadota > Gammaproteobacteria > Enterobacterales > Enterobacteriaceae > Kluyvera > Kluyvera sp. 142486. The sequence goes on along the minus strand of NZ_JBKHUI010000012.1, from coordinate 40,836 downwards.
GGTCGCTATCCTGTACTTGTGCGGTCACGCCGGTTGTATTGGTTAATACTTCACCAATTGAATTCAGGTTCTGATCTTTCATTCGCTGCTGGCTAACAACGCTGACAGACTGCGGAATATCGCGTGGTATCAGTAGTAGCTTGGTGCCGGTGGTCGTGGTTTTAACGCTGTAATCCTGCTGCTGCGACTCCGGGCTGGTTTCATCGCTGCCTTCTACGATGATGGTTTCATCTTTGTTATCCGTGGCGGCGTGCCCCAGATGAGGATAAAGCGCCAGCGCAATGCCGACAGCCACGAGAGAAGGAGCGGTACGTCTATCCCGGGTAGTAAAAACAAGAGACATGGTAAACCCTTAATCTTACGAGTGTTGTTGTGATCCGCAGCTCTATGGCCACGATTGATAAAGAATGCCAATGCGCACTTGAAAACAAATGCAAATGAGAAATATACGCATTTTTATTCATATGTAAACAAAAGTAAGCCGGATAATGGTTAGAAGTGAAACGCTTTTTCAGTTGAGTGTGATTGGGGGGAAGGAGAGGCGGGGAAAATAGCCCGGTGGCGCTACGCTTACCGGGCCTGTAACGATGACACTCAGGCGACCGCGTTCTCTTCAAGCTGGTGCATAAACTGGCGCACCCACTCCATGCGCGTTTTACGCTCGCTCAGGTCCTGGAAGAACTTGAGGCGCGTCGGGCCGTCGAGACGATAGTGCTGCGGTTGCTTTTGCAGTAAACCAATCAGCCACATCGGGTTAACGTGATTCTTCTCAGCGAACTCAATCACGCCGCCTTTCTCATTGCCTTCGAGCTTGCGGATCCCGAGCTTCTGCGCCTGCTGGCGTAAACGGGCGATATCCAGCAGGTTGCGCGCGGCATCCGGCAGCAGACCGAAGCGGTCAATCAGCTCAACCTTGATTTCGTCCAGCTCGTTCTCGCCCTTCGCGCTGGCGATACGTTTGTAGAACGACAGGCGCGTGTTGACGTCCGGAATAAAATCATCCGGCAGCAGCGACGGCATGCGTAGTTCGACTTCGGTTTGCTGGCTGGTCAAATCCTCCAGCGATGGCTCGCGGCCCTCTTTGAGCGCATCGACGGCGTTTTCCAGCAGCTCCATATACAGCGTGAAACCGATGGTCTCCATCGAGCCACTTTGATCTTCACCGAGCAGTTCGCCCGCACCGCGAATTTCGAGGTCGTGGGTCGCCAGCGCAAAGCCCGCGCCCAGGTCTTCCAGCGACGCAATGGCTTCCAGACGCTTTTGCGCGTCGGTGGTCATCGCTTTCGGATGCGGCGTCAGCAGCCAGGCGTAGGCCTGGTGGTGCGAACGACCAACGCGACCGCGCAGCTGGTGCAACTGGGCCAGACCGAAGTGGTCCGCCCGCTCGATGATGATGGTATTGGCAGTTGGAATGTCGATACCGGTTTCAATGATGGTGGTACACACCAGCACGTTGAAACGCTGGTGGTGGAAATCGTTCATTACCCGTTCCAGCTCGCGCTCACGCATCTGGCCGTGGCCGATGGCGATACGCGCTTCCGGCACCAGTTCCGCCAGCTTATCGGCGGCTTTCTGAATGTTTTCAACGTCGTTGAACAGGTAGTAAACCTGACCACCGCGCAGCGTTTCACGCAGAATCGCTTCGCGCACGACCAGGCTGTCGTACTCGCGCACGAAGGTTTTCACCGCCAGACGGCGGGCCGGAGGGGTAGCAATAATTGACAGGTCGCGCATGCCGCTCATTGCCATGTTTAGCGTACGCGGAATCGGCGTGGCGGTCAGGGTCAGAATATCGACGTCGGCGCGCATCGCCTTAATGCGCTCTTTATGGCGCACGCCAAAGCGGTGCTCTTCATCGACAATCAACAGCCCCAGGTCGCGCAGCTTGACGTCGCTTTGCAGCAGCTTGTGGGTACCGATCAGAATATCGATTTTACCCTCGGCGGCTTCGGCCAGAATTTGCGTCTGCTCTTTGGCGCTACGGAAGCGCGACAGCATCTCGATGCGCACCGGCCAGTTGGCGAAACGGTCGCGGAAGTTGTCATAGTGCTGCTGGGCGAGCAGGGTGGTTGGCACCAGCACCGCAACCTGCTTGTGGTTTTCAACCGCGAGGAAGGCGGCGCGCATAGCGACTTCGGTTTTCCCAAAGCCGACGTCGCCGCACACCAGACGGTCCATCGCCAGCGGCTGGCACATGTCGCTCAGCACGGCGTTAATGGCCTGCGCCTGATCTGGCGTAGTCTCAAACGGGAAGCTATCGCAGAACAGCTGATACTGTTCGCGGTCGTGTTTGAAGGCAAAGCCCTCTTTGGCGGCGCGCTGGGCGTAGATATCCAGCAGCTCGGCCGCCACGTCGCGCACCTTCTCGGCGGCTTTCTGCCGCGCGCGCGTCCAGGCGTCGCCGCCCAGCTTATGCAGCGGCGCGTTCTCTTCTGCACCGCCCGCGTAGCGGCTGATAAGGTGCAATGAGGAGACCGGCACATACAGCTTGGCGTCGCTGGCGTAGGTGAGCATCAGATACTCGCCGGTAATACCGCCCGCTTCAAGTGTGGTCATCCCGGCATAGCGGCCGACACCGTGCTCCAGGTGAACCACTGGCTGGCCAATATGCAGCTCCGCCAGGTTGCGGATAAGCGTGTCCGGGTTAATGGTACGACGCGCATCCTGGCGACGGCGTGCCACGCGTTCGCCGAGGAGGTCGCTTTCGCAGATTAACGCCAGGTTATTCTGGGTATCGATAAACCCGTGCTCGGCGGCACCAATCATCAGATAGCGGTTAGTGCCGGTGGCTTCATCCATACGCTGAATGCGCTTTGGCGCAAGCTTAATGCGCGCCAGCAGTTCCCCCAGCGCTTCACGACGACCCTCACTCTCTACCGAGAAGATCACCGGGCCGGTAAAGGACTCAATAAACTTACGCAGGCTCTCCAGCGGCGACTTGTTCTGCGCCTGAACGGCAAGCTCCGGCAGCGGCTGGAAACCGAGGTTGGTGTTGGCGGCTTTCTTCGGCAGGCTCTCGGTTTTAAGCTGCACGCGGGGCCATTTTTTCAGCTCGCTGTTTAGCTCATCCGTTTTCAGCCAGAGTTGCGCCGGTGGCAGCAGCGGGCGCATTGGGTCGACGCCGCGGTTTTCAAATCGCGCCTGGGTGTCGGCCTGGAAACGGTTCGCGCTGGCGTCGATGTCGCCGGTATTGACCAGCAGCGTGTTGGCCGGGAAGTAGCTGAACAGCGGCGGCAGCGGCTCGCTAAAGAACAGCGGCTGCCAGTATTCAATACCCGCCGGCAGCGTGCCTTTGCTGACCTGCTGATAGATATGCTCGGCATCGCGCTTCACGTCGAACTTATCGCGCCATTGGCTGCGGAACAGTTCGATGGCGGTTTTGTCGGTCGGGAATTCGTGTGCCGGCAGCAGGTTAATGGCGTCCACTTCTTCGAGCGTGCGCTGACTGTCGACGTCGAAGACGCGCAGGCTGTCGATTTCATCGTCGAAGAAGTCGAGGCGGTAAGGCTGCTCGCTGCCCATGGGATAGAGGTCAAGCAGCGCGCCGCGGGTGGCGTACTCCCCGTGCTCCATCACTTGATCCACGTGGCGATAGCCTGCGCTTTCGAGCTGGTTACGCAGCGCATCACGTGACAGGCGCTGGCCTTTTTTCATCACCAGCGCGTGGCCGTGCAGGAAGCTGTGCGGGCAGACGCGCTGCATCAGCGTGCTCACCGGAACAATCAGTACGCCGCGTTGCATCGTTGGCAGCTGGTACAGCGTCGACAGGCGCGAGGAGATAATGTCCTGATGCGGGGAGAAACTGTCGTAAGGCAGCGTTTCCCAGTCGGCCAGGTTCATCACCAGATTGTCGGTGAACTGGCCGATTTCGTCGTGCAAACGCAGCGCATTTTGCATATCCGGGGCAATAAGGATCACCGGGCCTGCGTGACGTTCAGCAATCTCTGCCACCAGCGTCGCGCAGGCGGCACCGGTCAGTTCGCCAAGCTGGCGCTGGTCGCCAGGTTTACTCGGTAAGTCGTAACGGGCATGTTCAGGCATAGTCGGCGCACGTTCTCCAGAAAGCCGTGTTATCACGGTAATAATATAAATTTGCTGTACTTATTATCCGTGATGGCGGCGGGAGTGCAACCGCATAAAATGATGAATCCGGCGGATCAGAGAGTTTGTCGCTTCTGCTGGCTTAGCTTGCGGTACTGCTGCGGTGACATGCCGACGTAGCGACTGAAGGTGCTGTAGAAGCGGCTGCTGGAACGAAAGCCAGCGGTCATCGCCACATCAAGGATGGTTTTATCGGTATCGCTTAACAGCGCGCGCACATGGTTAATGCGCATCGCTGTGATGTACTGCTTCAAGGTGAGCTGCATCACGCGCTGAAAAATGCCCATCGCATAGTTGGCGTTGAGCTTAACGTGATCCGCCACGTCGTTGATGGTCAGCACCTGATCGTAATTATCGGCAATAAAACCCAGCATCTGGCTGACGTAAAACTGGGCGTGACGTGAGACGCTGTTCTTGTGGGTACGCGACGTTTTGTTAAGCAGGATGGGTTGCCAGCCAGAGAGGCTAAAGCGTTTGAGCATCAGGCCGATCTCATCGATCGCCAGTTGGCGAATCTGTTCATTCGGGCTGTAGGCCTCCTGCTGCCAGCGTAGCACTTCAAAGGTACTGAGCTGCTGGGTCGCCAGCGATTGCACCACCATACCGTGAGTGACGTGGTTAATCAGCTCCCGGTCCAGCGGCCAGGAGAGAAACTGGTGCATCGGCAGGCTGAAAATCGCCATCTGCCGACAGTCGCCCGGCCGTGTCAGCTGATGCGGAGTGCAGGCCCAGAACAGCGTGATGTGCCCCTGTTTGATCTGTACCACTTCGTTGTTAATCAGATACTCCACATCACCGTCAAACGGCACGTTGACCTCCACCTGACCGTGCCAGTGGCTGGCAGGCATGGCGTGCGGCCGACGCAGTTCAATGTCCATGCGCTGATATTCGGAATAGAGCGACAGTGGGCTACGGGTCTGCTTTTCATCGCCGTTGCACATATGCGGATCGCGGGGCAGAAAGGTGATTGGCTCGTCGCTCATGGTAACTCCGTTTCCTGAAATATCAGAATCATGCCGGCAGGGCAGATTCAAACGCGGGTGCTACAACAGATACTAGCCTGATTAGCAGGCCGGATACTCTGCTTTTTAGTCTATTTACTCCCAAAAGCTCAGATCTTGTCATGACCACCAGCAGATCTGAGTTTCCGGGAATGCTCGTTGGGGAAGCCGGAGGTTTTCGCCCTAAGCGCATGCCACGATAAAGGCGTTCACTACTGTTTCTGGAGAGTCATGATGACGGCACCAAAAATTACCTTTATCGGCGCGGGTTCAACCATTTTCGTTAAAAATATTCTGGGCGATGTCTTTCATCGAGAGGCGCTTAAATCGGCGCATATCGCTCTGATGGATATCGACGAGACGCGTCTTGAAGAGTCGCACATTGTGGTGCGTAAACTGATGGATTCCGCCGGCGCGTCCGGCCATATCACCTGCCATACCGACCGCAAAGCGGCGCTGCAGGGAGCCGACTTCGTGGTGGTCGCCTTCCAGATTGGCGGCTACGAGCCTTGCACCGTGACCGATTTTGAAGTCTGCAAACGCCACGGGCTGGAGCAGACCATTGCCGATACCCTCGGCCCGGGCGGCATTATGCGTGCGCTGCGCACCATCCCACATCTGTGGCAAATTTGCGACGACATGACCGAAGTCTGCCCTGACGCCACCATGCTTAACTACGTTAACCCGATGGCGATGAATACCTGGGCTATGTACGCTCGCTATCCGCACATCAAACAGGTGGGGCTGTGCCACTCGGTGCAGGGCACGGCGGAAGAGCTGGCACGTGATTTGAATATCGACCCTGCCACGCTGCGCTATCGCAGCGCCGGGATTAACCATATGGCGTTCTACCTGGAGCTGGAGCGTAAGACCGCCGAGGGTCACTACGTCAACCTCTATCCGGAACTGCTGGCCGCCTATGAAGCCGGGCAGGCGCCGAAACCGAATATTCACGGCAATGAGCGCTGCCAGAATATTGTGCGCTATGAGATGTTTAAAAAGCTGGGCTATTTCGTCACCGAGTCGTCAGAGCACTTTGCGGAATACACCCCATGGTTTATCAAACCAGGGCGCGAGGATCTGATTGAACGCTATAAAGTGCCGCTGGATGAGTACCCGAAACGCTGCGTCGAGCAGTTGGCGAACTGGCATAAAGAGCTGGAAGAGTACAAAACCGCCGACCGCATCGATATTAAGCCGTCGCGCGAATATGCCAGCACCATTATGAACGCTATCTGGACCGGTGAGCCGAGCGTGATTTACGGCAACGTCCGTAACGACGGCCTGATTGATAACCTGCCGCAGGGAAGCTGCGTTGAGGTGGCGTGTCTGGTGGATGCCAACGGTATTCAGCCAACCAAAGTGGGGGCGATTCCGTCGCATCTGGCGGCTATGATGCAAACCAATATCAACGTGCAGACGCTGCTGACCGAAGCGATTCTGACCGAAAACCGCGACCGCGTTTACCACGCGGCGCTGATGGACCCGCATACTGCCGCGGTGCTGGGCATTGAAGAGATTTACGCGCTGGTGGATGACCTGATTGCCTCACACGGCGATTGGCTCCCGGCCTGGCTGCACCGTTAAGTTCAACCGCGCCGGGCGTAAGACCCGGCGCTTACCTCTCTAATAACAGAAGGCGGGCGCTGGTAACAGCGACCCGGTACCCTATGAGCATCTCTCTGACAACAAAACTTAGTTACGGATTCGGTGCGTTTGGTAAGGATTTCGCCATCGGTATCGTCTACATGTACCTGATGTATTACTACACCGACGTGGTGGGATTATCGGTAGGCCTGGTGGGCACGCTGTTTCTGGTGGCGCGCATATGGGATGCGATTAACGATCCCATTATGGGCTGGATTGTTAACGCGACCCGCTCACGGTGGGGCAAGTTTAAACCGTGGATCCTGGTGGGTACCCTGGCGAATTCGCTGGTGCTGTTCCTGCTGTTCAGCGCGCATCTGTTTGAAGGCACCGCTCAGGTGGTGTTTGTCTGCGTGACCTACATATTGTGGGGCATGACCTATACCATTATGGATATTCCATTCTGGTCGCTGGTACCGACGATAACGCTGGATAAACGCGAACGCGAACAGTTAGTACCTTATCCGCGCTTCTTCGCCAGTCTGGCGGGGTTTGTCACCGCCGGGATAACGCTGCCGTTTGTGAACTATGTTGGCGGGGCGGACAGGGGCTTCGGTTTTCAGATGTTCACGCTGGTGCTGATCGCGTTCTTTATCGTCTCGACGATTGTCACGCTGCGTAACGTCCATGAGGTGTTCTCTTCGGATAGCCAGGCGTCAGCGGACAGCTCGCGCATCACCTTAAAATCAATTGTCGGGCTCATCTACAAAAACGATCAGCTCTCCTGCCTGTTAGGAATGGCGCTGGCCTATAACATCGCCTCGAATATCATCAACGGCTTTGCTATCTACTACTTCACCTATGTGATCGGCGACGCGGATCTGTTCCCGTACTATCTTTCCTACGCGGGTGGCGCAAACCTGCTGACGCTTATCTTCTTCCCTCGGCTGGTTAACGCACTCTCTCGACGGATTTTGTGGGCTGGCGCATCAATACTGCCGGTCATCAGCTGTGCAGGACTCTTTGCGATGGCATGGGCGGGCTACCATAACGCCCCGCTGATTGTGATAGCCGGTATCTTCCTCAACGTTGGCACCGCGCTGTTCTGGGTGCTGCAGGTGATTATGGTGGCGGATACCGTGGATTACGGCGAATTTAAGCTCCATGTTCGTTGTGAGAGCATCGCCTACTCGGTGCAAACCATGGTGGTGAAAGGGGGCTCGGCCTTTGCCGCATTCTTTATCGCCGTCGTGCTGGGGGTGATTGGCTATACCCCTAACGTGGCGCAGTCTGCCCAAACCATTATGGGCATGCAGTTCATTATGATCGTACTGCCTGCGCTGTTCTTTATCGTGACTCTGGTGCTCTATTTCCGCTTCTACCGTCTGAACGGCGATCGGTTGCGTAAAATTCAGATTCACCTGTTGGATAAATACCGCAAAGTGCAGACGCCCGCCGCACCGCAAGAGGTGCCGGTAAGCCCGCTTGCTGTTACTCGCGATGCGCAGGCGTAATCATGGAATGGGCTTCTGTGATTGGCTATCTGGCCGCCTGCCTGACGACGCTATCGTTCTTACCGCAGGCCATCAAGGTTATCGTCACCCGCAACACCCAGGGGATCTCCGGCCTGATGTACATCATGTTCGTATGCGGGCTGGTGATGTGGCTGATTTACGGCGTGATGATTGAGGATACGGCGGTCAGCATGGCGAATTTGATGACGCTGCTGTTCGCCATGCCGATTTTGATTATCAAGTTCCGTCGCGGCTAGGGAATATTGCGAGGATTGCCGAATAGCGGCGCAAGTGCCTTATCCGGCCTACGGGATGTTCACTGTAGGCCGGATAAGCGTTAGCGCCATCCGGCAGCTTTTAACTGTCGGCAGTGCCAGCCCGCCAGCACAATCACCGTGGTGAGTGCACCCAGCAGCGCGCAGAACATATCCGACTGGGTATCCCACGGGTCACCCTGGGTGCCGAGAAAATCATCCGCACCTTGCCCCATTGCCAACGCCGCCCACCACTCAATCAGCTCGTAGGTTGCGCTAATGGCGAGCGCTACGCAGCAGACCAGAAACGCCAGCATTTTACGCCCGCGTACAATGTGCCCGCGCAGCAGGATTTCGCGCGTCGCCAGCGCCGGTACCAGCCCCTGGAAGAAATGCCCCAGTTTGTCGTACGGGTTACGGCTGAGGTCAAACCAGGCCTGCACGTCAAAGCCAATCGGCACCTTCGCGTAGGTGTACTGACCGCCGACCATCAGAATAATGGCGTGAAAGAAAATCAGCGTGTAAAGCAGTGGGGTGAGGGGATAGCGTTTCGCCGTGAATAGCAGCAGCGGCACAACGATAATCACCGGGGTGACTTCCATTAGCCAGGTCACTTTTTCATCGGCGCTCACGCCGGTATAAATCAGGAACAGCGCCAGAAGCGCCGCGCCTGCGGATAACAGCAGAGGATTAACGGTGCGGATCATCATGAATTCGCAAATAAAGGGAAAACAACACTATTGTCCGTGACGGCCAAAATTTCAATGTTTGCATCCTTTCGTCAGCGATTGTCAGCCTTGCGCTTACGGTTCAGTCATTTACCCATCCTGCTTTCGCTTATATACTCGTGCATCTGCTTTCAGCAACCAGACGGATTACATGTACCAACCTGTCGCACTATTTATCGGCCTGCGCTACATGCGTGGGCGAGCAGCGGACCGCTTCGGTCGCTTTGTTTCCTGGCTGTCGACTATCGGCATCACGCTTGGCGTGATGGCGCTGGTGACCGTACTTTCGGTGATGAACGGCTTTGAACGCGAGCTGCAAAACAACATCCTGGGGCTGATGCCGCAGGCCATTCTGACGGCGGATCAGGGTTCCCTCAACCCGCAACAGCACCCGGAATCGAGCGCGAAGCTACAGGGCGTAACGCGCGTTGCGCCGCTCACCACCGGTGATGTGGTGCTGCAAAGTGCGCGTAGCGTGTCGGTCGGGGTGATGCTGGGGATTGACCCGGCGCAAAAAGATCCGCTCACGCCGTATCTGGTCAACGTCAAACAGACCGATCTTACCGCCGGAAAATATAACGTCATTCTTGGCGAGCAGCTCGCCGGGCAGCTCGGGGTTAACCGTGGCGATCAAATTCGCGTGATGGTGCCTTCTGCCAGCCAGTTTACGCCGATGGGCCGTCTGCCGAGCCAGCGCCTGTTCACGGTGATTGGTACCTTTGCTGCTAACAGCGAGGTCGACGGTTACCAGATGCTGGTCAATATTCAGGATGCCTCCCGCCTGATGCTCTACCCGCTGGGGAATATCACCGGCTGGCGTCTGTGGCTGGATAAACCGCTGCAGGTAGATACCCTGAGCCAGCAAACGCTGCCGCAGGGCACCAAATGGCAGGACTGGCGCGAACGTAAAGGCGAGCTGTTCCAGGCCGTGCGCATGGAAAAAAACATGATGGGGCTGCTGCTGAGCCTGATCATCGCCGTTGCCGCGTTTAACATCATCACCTCGCTGGGGCTGATGGTCATGGAGAAGCAGGGCGAAGTCGCCATTCTGCAAACCCAGGGGCTAACGCCGCGCCAAATCCTCACCGTCTTTATGGTGCAGGGCGCCAGCGCGGGCATTATCGGCGCACTGTTAGGCGCGGTGCTTGGCGTACTTCTGGCCAGCCAGCTCAACAATTTAATGCCGATTATCGGCGCGTTCCTCGACGGCGCGGCGCTGCCAGTTGCCATCGAACCGTTGCAGGTTATCGTGATTGCGCTGGTGGCGATGGCCCTGGCGCTGCTGTCGACGCTTTACCCTTCCTGGCGCGCTGCCGCCACTCAACCCGCTGAGGCTTTACGTTATGAATAAGATCCTGTTGCAATGCGACAACCTGTGCAAACGCTATCAGGAAGGCAATGTGCAAACCGACGTTCTGCACAATGTCAGCTTCAGCATTGGCGAAGGCGAAATGATGGCGATTGTCGGCACCTCCGGTTCCGGCAAAAGTACGCTGCTGCACCTGCTCGGCGGGCTGGATACGCCAACCACCGGCGACGTGATTTTCAGCGGCCAGCCGATGAGCAAGCTCTCTGCGGCGGCGAAAGCGGAGCTGCGTAACCAGAAACTCGGTTTTATCTACCAGTTCCACCATCTGCTGCCGGACTTTACCGCGCTGGAAAACGTGGCGATGCCGCTGCTGATTGGCAAAAAGAAAACCGCCGAAATCAACACGCGCGCGCTGGAAATGCTGAAGGCGGTTGGGCTTGAGCATCGTGCTCATCACCGTCCGTCGGAGCTTTCCGGCGGCGAACGTCAGCGCGTGGCGATTGCCCGTGCGCTGGTGAATAACCCGCGTCTGGTACTGGCCGATGAACCAACCGGTAACCTTGATGCGAAAAACGCCGACAGCATCTTCAAACTGCTGGGCGAACTGAATCAGTCGCAGGGCACCGCCTTCCTGGTGGTGACGCACGACCTTCAATTGGCGAAACGGATGGGCCGCCAGCTCGAAATGCGCGATGGCCACCTGAGCGACCAGTTGACCCTGATGGGAGCGCATTAATGGCTCCGTCCCTCTCGTTACTGATCGGCCTGCGCTTTAGTCGCGGCCGTCGGCGCGGCGGCATGGTGTCGCTGATTTCCGTTATCTCTACGGTCGGTATCGCGCTGGGCGTAGCGGTGCTGATCGTTGGCCTCAGCGCCATGAACGGTTTTGAGCGTGAGCTGAATAACCGCATTCTGGCGGTGGTGCCGCACGGTGAAATTGAAGCGGTGAACCAGCCGTGGAATCACTGGCAGAACGTGCTGCCAAAAGTGGAAGCGGTGAAGGGTATTGAAGCCGCGGCGCCGTACATCAACTTTACCGGCCTGGTCGAGAGCGGCAGCAACCTGCGCGCCATCCAGGTGAAAGGCGTTGATCCGGTGCAGGAGAGCAAGCTCAGCGCGCTGCCGCGTTTTATCCAGGCGGAAGCATGGGCTAATTTTAAAGCCGGTGAGCAGCAGATTATTCTCGGCAAAGGCGTGGCCGATGCGCTGAAGGTGAAGGCGGGAGATTGGGTTTCTATCATGATCCCGAACTCGAATCCGGAACATAAGCTGCTGCAGCCAAAACGCGTGCGCCTGCACGTGACGGGGATTCTGCAGCTGAGCGGCCAGCTCGACCACAGTTTTGCGATGATCCCGATGCAGGATGCCCAGCAGTATCTCGACATGGGCGAGAGCATCTCCGGTATCGCCATCAAGGTGAACGACGTCTTTAACGCCAACAAGCTGGTGCGCGACGCAGGCGAAGTGACCAACAATTATGTCTACATCAAAAGCTGGATCGGCACCTACGGCTACATGTACCGCGACATCCAGATGATCCGCGCCATCATGTATCTGGCGATGGTGCTGGTGATTGGCGTGGCCTGCTTTAACATCGTCTCCACGCTGGTGATGGCGGTGAAAGATAAAAGCAGCGATATTGCGGTGCTGCGCACACTGGGCGCCAAAGACGGGCTGATTCGCGCCATTTTCGTGTGGTATGGTTTATTGGCTGGCCTGTTGGGCAGCGTGTGTGGCGTGGTGATTGGGGTGCTTTGTTCCCTGTACCTGACCAACATTATCAACGTGATTGAAAAACTTATTGGTCACCAGTTCTTATCTGGCGACATCTATTTTATCGACTTCCTGCCGTCTGAATTGCACTGGCTGGATGTCGTTTATGTGCTGGTCACGGCACTGTTGCTGAGTCTGCTGGCGAGCTGGTATCCCGCCCGTCGCGCCAGCCGAATCGACCCTGCGAGGGTGCTGAGTGGCCAGTAATTTGACGTCCTGACCGTGTGGCCTTGCTGCTGCGCGCGTCAGTTAGAGGAATGAACAATGATGCATTACGGATTTGACATTGGCGGCAGCAAGATTGCACTTGGCGTATTTGATTCATCGCGCCAGCTACGGTGGGAAACGCGCGTTCCCACACCGAAAGAGAGCTATGAAAGCTTTCTTGACGCGGTTATCGCGCTGGTCAAAGAGGCCGACGAACGCTTTGACTGTCGGGGTACGGTGGGGATAGGCATTCCCGGCATGCCGGAAACCGAAGGCGGTTTGCTGTACGCGGCTAACGTCCCGGCGGCCAGCGGTAAACCGTTGCGTGCGGACTTAAGTCGTCTGCTCGATCGCGACGTCCGTCTGGACAACGACGCTAACTGCTTCGCGATTTCCGAAGCCTGGGACGACGAATTCACCCAGTATCCGCTGGTGATGGGGCTGATTCTCGGCACCGGCGTTGGCGGCGGTATCGTGCTGAACGGTAAATCGATTACTGGTCATAGCTATATCACCGGCGAGTTTGGCCATATTCGCCTGCCGGTGGATGCGCTGGAGGTAGTAGGGCGTGATTTTCCACTTACCCGCTGCGGCTGCGGTCAGTCTGGCTGCATTGAAAACTATTTATCCGGTCGTGGTTTTGCGTGGCTGTACGAACATTTTTACCAGCAGCCGCTGACCTCGCCGGAAATTGTTGCCCTCTGGCAGCAAGGAGACCACAACGCGCGTGAGCACGTTGAACGTTATCTGGACTTGCTTGCGGTGTGCCTTGGCAACATCCTGACTATCGTCGACCCGGATCTGGTGGTGCTCGGCGGTGGGTTATCTAATTTTACAGCGATCGCCGATGGACTAGCGCACCGCTTACCGCGTCATTTACTGCCTGTAGCCCGTACGCCGCGCATTGAGTGCGCTCGTCACGGTGATGCAGGGGGGATGCGCGGCGCGGCGTTCCTTCATCTGACCAACTAACATGGAGTAGATATGCAGTCGCGCCGCTTACATCGATTGAGCCGTTTTCGTCGGAATAAACGTCAGCTGCGCCAGCGTCTGCGCCAGCGAATTTTCTTTACGGACAGGGTGATGCCAGAAGAGATGGATAAACCAAGAGTGGTCGTACTGACGGGCGCAGGCATTTCGGCGGAGTCGGGCATTCGGACCTTCCGCGCGGCGGACGGGCTTTGGGAAGAGCATCGGGTTGAGGATGTGGCGACGCCGGAAGGCTATCACCGCGATCCTGAGCTGGTGCAGCGCTTCTACAACGAACGTCGCCGTCAGCTCCAGCAGGCGGAGATTGCGCCGAACCCGGCGCATCTGGCGCTGGCAAGGCTGGAAGAGGCGCTGGGCGAGTATGTGCTGGTGGTGACGCAGAACATCGACAATCTGCATGAACGCGCGGGCAACAAAAACGTGCTGCACATGCACGGTGAACTGCTGAAGGTGCGCTGCACCCAAAGCGGCCAGGTCTTTGACTGGCCGGGTGACCTGACAGTAGACGATCGCTGCCACTGCTGCCAGTTCCCGGCGCCGCTGCGCCCGCATATCGTCTGGTTTGGCGAAATGCCGTTTGAGATGGACCATATTTATATGGCGCTGGCGAGGGCGGATATCTTTATCGCCATCGGCACGTCAGGGCATGTTTATCCGGCGGCGGGTTTTGTTCACGAAGCGAAGCTGCACGGCGCGCACACCGTCGAGCTGAATCTTGAGCCAAGTCAGGTCGGTAGTGAGTTTGAAGAGAAGCACTATGGTCTGGCGAGCGAAGTGGTGCCAGCGTTTGTGGCGAAGCTGCTGAAAGAACTTTGATGGTTTGGTTATGCCGATAAAAAGCGGAGCTCAGGCTCCGCTTTTTTATTGCAGCCATTCCGGCGGCGCTACGCTTGGCCGGGCTGCATTGTGTCGGTTAAACTTCACTCAGCAACGCCTCGACGTAGAGATAGCCGCTGCCCAGTAACTGCTGCCCCGGGGTCAATTGACCGAATCCAATCTGCGTGGCCTTAATTTTCGGCGTATCGCCGTGATCGAAAGGGTTAAACCCGGTCTGACGGATAATGGTGTTTAGCCAGGGTTCGCCAAAGGCGCAGCTTCGACCATACAGCCAGATCTGGTTAATATTGAGAATGTTCAGAAAGTTATAAAGACTCAGCCCAATGGCGCTGGCCGCGTTTTCCACCCACGCCCGTACCGGGCCTTCTCCACGCCGCCAGGCGTCGATCAACTGAGCGGTGGTCAGATTATCGGGGTCGAGGCTCTGGTTGCCGGGGCGGGATTTTAGCCAGATACGGGCCTGCTTTTTCAGTGCGCTCAGCGATGCCACCGTCTCAAGGCAACCGTAGCGGCCGCAGTCGCAGGCCATGCCGTCGGGGTTGATTATCGTGTGACCAATTTGCCCCGAACCATACAGGCTACCGCGCCAAATCCTGTCGTTAATCACGAACGATGAACCAATGCCGTAGTCGACGTTAATCACGCAGAAATCCTCCAGCGCCGCCGGGTTTTGCCATTTCTCCGCCAGCGCCAGCATCACACAGTCATTATCCAGGTGCACCTGGATGCCCAGCTGTTCTTCGAGTAGATAACGGATCTCCAGCGGCGCTTTCCACGGTGCCTGCGGCATGGTTTGCGATACCCCGGTCACCGGGTCGACCTGCCCGTGGACGCCAAGCGCCAGGTTGATGGTGGCCTGCGGATGCTGCTTTCTGTACCGCCGCCAGTGGGTCGCAATCGCGCTAATCAGCGCGGTGGGTTGCGGGGCGCTAATGGTTTCGTGCTGTACGTCGCCGATGGGTAACAGGCGGCTATCGGCGAGTTGGCTGCTGATATGGGTGGGTGACACGTTCATACACAGCAGCCAGGCCCCGTCGGTGGGGATCTGGAAGCTGCCGCTGTTGAGCCCGCGCTGGCTGAGGTTTTCTCGCGAATGGGTAATACGGCCTTCATCCAGCAGCTCCTGCAGAATATTGCTGACCGCCGGGATCGACAGCCCGGTTATCTGCGCCAATCGGGACTTACTGAGCTGCTTTTCGCGCCACAGATGACCAAGAAAGACCTGCTTGTTGGTCTGCCTGACCCGCGCATTATTAAAACCGGTTCGCAACATTTACTTAACTCCCTTAACTGTATTGCGTGAGCATTGCGCATTTTAACCGCGACATGCTCGGTCAGAATGCTGTCATTCCCCCATTTCACTTCAATTTATTTAGTGGAGAGCCGAATGTACAGTGCAGTGAAGGTTTGGCAAGAAACCGTATCCCTTCCAACATGGACCACCGGAGCCGAAGATCCCAATCCGATGTTTCTTGAAAAACGCGTCTATCAAGGATCTTCCGGCGCGGTCTGGCCCTATGGCGTTATCGATACCCTGACCGGTGAACGCGAAATGCGTGATTACCAGGCGGTATGGATGGAGAACGACTTCATCCGCGTGATGCTGCTGCCGGAGTTAGGGGGGCGTATCCACCGCGCCTACGACAAAGTCCGTGAGCGTGACTTTGTCTACTACAACGAAGTGGTGAAACCGGCGCTGGTTGGCCTGCTAGGGCCGTGGATCTCCGGCGGCATCGAGTTTAACTGGCCGCAGCATCACCGCCCGACCACCTTTATGCCGGTTGACGTGAATATCCAGGCGGGTAAGCAGGGCGAGCAGACGGTATGGATGGGCGAAGTGGAGCCGATGCGTGGTCTGCAGGTGATGGCGGGCTTCACGCTGTATCCAGACCGGGCGCTCGTTGAGATTACCGGCAAGGTCTTTAACGGCAACGCCACTCCGCGTCATTTCCTGTGGTGGGCTAACCCGGCGGTGAAGGGCGGCGACGATCACCAGAGCATCTTCCCACCGGACGTGACCGCCGTTTTCGACCACGGCAAGCGCGCCGTATCGGCATTCCCGATTGCTACCGGCACTTACTACAAGGTGGACTACTCCGCGGGCGTGGATATCTCACGCTATAAAAACGTGCCGGTACCGACCTCCTATATGGCGGAAAAATCAGACTATGACTTTGTCGGCGCCTACCACCACGGCGAGCATGGCGGGCTGCTGCACGTTGCAGACCATCACGTTTCACCGGGCAAAAAACAGTGGAGCTGGGGCTACGGTGATTTTGGCCAGGCCTGGGATCGCAACCTGACCGATGAGAACGGCCCGTACATTGAACTCATGACCGGGGTCTACACCGATAATCAGCCAGACTTTACCTGGCTCGCCCCGTTCGAAGAGAAGGTATTTGTGCAGAACTTCCTGCCGTATGGCGAATTGGGTCGGGTGCACAACGCCAGCACTACGCTGGCTATCAAACTGGAACGCAGTGACGACGCTGTCACGCTGGGCGTCTACGCCGTGGCTCCGCTACATGAAGTTAGCGTTGTGCTGGCATCAGAGGGCGAACCGCAATGGGAGACCGTGATCTCGTTAACGCCGGGAGAGAGCTGGCAGCAGGCGCTGCCGTCGCCGGGGCCACAGCGTTTGTCGCTGACGGTGCTTGATGCCACCGGAGCCACGCTGTTGCGCTATGACGAGCATATCCCGCAGGAGACACCGCTGCCGGACGCGGCGCAAGCCCCAGCGCTGCCGGAAGCGATAGATAACCCGGACGAGCTCTATTTCATCGGCCAGCATCTGGAGCAGTACAACCACGCCAGCCGCCATGCGCAGGACTACTACCGTCGGGCGCTGGCTATCGACCCTCACGATTATCGCAATAACGTCGCGCTCGGTACGCTGGCGCTGAATGCCGCCGACTGGGCGCAGGCGCAGCAGTGTGCGGAAGCCGCGCTGGTGCGGGCGCATCGGCTGAATAAAAACCCGCGCGACGGCGAGGCCAGCTGGCTGCTGGCAACGGCGCTGGAGCGTCAGGATAACGACGATGCGGCATGGGATAGCTATTACAAAGCGAGCTGGAGCGGCAACTGTCGCGATGCGGCCTTCTGGGCGCTGGCACGGCTGGCGATGAAGCGCGGCGACTATGCTGACGCGTTGAAAAAAGTCGAGCAGAGCCTGCAATTTAACGGCAGCAATAATCTGGCGATGGGGCTGAAAGCGCTGGTGCTGGCGCGTTTGGGCCGTGAAGACGAAGCGCTGCGCTGGATTGCACAACAGTTGGCGCAGTATCCGCTGAGCTACCCGTTGCATTACGCACGCTGGGCTATTCGCGGCGACGATGCCGATCGCGACTCGCTGCTTAAGGTGACCGGGCAACGCGGCACTAACGCCAGCATTCTGGCCGGCTGGCTTATCTCGCTAGGCCTGCGTGAGGACGCGCGAACGCTGCTGGCCGTCCTGGACAGCCAGGAGACGTTGCCGCTGCTGTGGCGTGCGGCGCTGGGCGACGATCGTGCCGCCAACCTGCAACGGGCGCGGCAGGCCTTTGCCCGCCGGGTGCGCTTCCCCAATACGCTGGATGAAGTGCAGATGCTGCAACAGCTCCAGGATTCTCCTTTCGCCATCTGGCTGCTGGGCTGCTTCTGGTACAGCAAGCGCCGCTACGATGAAGCGGTAGCCTGCTGGCAGCAAACTCTGGCGCTGGAGCCGACCTTTGCCCCGGCTCACCGTCTGCTGGGTATCTGGCAGTGGAACAAACAGCACGACGCCGATGCGGCGGCGCAAAGTCTGGCGCAGGCGGTAGCGCTGGAGCCGGAAAATGCGCGCTTCCTGTTTGAGCTGGACTGTCTGGCGAAGCTGAATGCAGAAAGCGTAGAGACCCGTTTGTCGCGGCTCAATGACCGGCTGAGCGTGGTCTTCCGCCGTGACGATCTCACCGCTGAGCTGCTCAGCCTGTGGCATGCCCACGGTGATTATGATGCCGCCGCCGAGGTATTGCGTGACCGCGTCTTCCATCCGTGGGAAGGCGGGGAGGGGAAAGTCACCGGGCAGTATTTGCTCAACCAGATGCATCGGGCGTTAGCGCAGGATGATCCGAGCCGTTCGACCGCGTTGCTGGAAGCCGCGCTGCGTTATCCGCATAACCTCGGCGAAGGCCGCCTGCCGGGGCAGACGGATAACGATATCTGGTATCTGCTGGGCGTCTATGCCTCGCAGGCGGGGCAGCATGAGCAGGCGCAGTACTACTTCAGCCGTGCCCGTGACGGCGAATCGGTGCTGGAGGCTGGACGCTATTACAACGACCAGCCTGCCGATTACCTTTTCTGGCAAGGAATGGCGCGACGGGCGCTGGGCGATAACGCCGGGGCCGAAACGCATTTCCGCAGCTTTATTTCCTGGGCCGAAGCCAACCGCGACACGCCGCCGGAGAGCGACTTCTTCGCGGTCTCTCTGCCGGACCTGGTGGCGCTGGATAGCGATAGCCGCCAGCAGCATCAGCAGCACTGCCTGTTTATTGAAGCGTTGGGCTGGCTGGGATTGGGCGAACGTGAACGCGGCACGGCGCTGTTGACTCGCCTGCTAACCCTTAACCCTGCGCATGACAAAGCGCATCTGTTCCACCATGTGTTGAAACACGATCTGTTGCCATAACATAACAGCGGGCGGCATGAGTCGCCCGCCACTCTGACCCTGCGTTTTCCGACTGAGGAAATCAACATGAAAGCTACAGAATTAAAAATGGGGTACGTCTGGACCATCTGCCTGGTGGCCGCCTGTGGTGGGCTGCTATTTGGCTACGACTGGGTGGTGATCGGCGGCGCAAAGCCGTTCTATGAAGCCTACTTTAATATCACCGACCCGGCGCAGTCCGGGTGGGCAATGAGCTCGGCGCTGGTCGGTTGCGTACTTGGCGCGCTGGTTTCGGGCTGGTGTGCCGATAAATTTGGTCGCCGCCTGCCGCTTATCCTTGCGGCCATTCTCTTTAGCGCCTCGGCGTGGGGAACGGCGATGGCCAGCAACTTTGACATGTTTGTGGTGTATCGCATCGTGGGCGGCGTCGGGATTGGGCTCGCCTCTGCGCTGAGCCCGCTTTATATCGCCGAAGTGAGCCCGGCAGAAAAACGCGGGCGCTTTGTCGCCATCAACCAGTTGACCATCGTCATTGGCGTGCTGGCAGCGCAACTGGTGAATCTGCTGATTGCCGAACCGGTAGCCGCTGGTGCGACCCAGCAGGCGATTGTCGAGAGCTGGAACGGGCAAATGGGCTGGCGCTGGATGTTTGGCGCAGAATTACTGCCCGCGGTCGCCTTCTTACTGCTGCTGTTTATCGTACCGGAATCGCCGCGCTGGCTGATGAAGGCTGGGAAAGAGTCCCGCGCCCGTCAGATGCTGGAGCGTATTGGTTCGCCGGAATATGCCAGCCGTACCCTGAACGATATCGCCCATACGCTGGCGAAAGATAGCCAGCGTGTCGCCTTTTCTACGCTGTTACAGCCGCAGGTTAAACCGGTGGTGATTATGGGCATCGTGCTGGCTATCTTCCAGCAGTGGTGCGGTATCAACGTGATTTTCAACTATGCACAGGAGATTTTTGCCTCCGCCGGGTTTGATATCAACGGTACGTTGAAATCAATAGTCGCCACCGGGATTATCAACCTGGTCTTCACCATCGCCGCGTTGCCGCTGGTGGATAAACTGGGGCGTCGCAAGCTGATGCTGCTGGGGGCGAGCGGTTTAACGGTTATCTACGCGTTGATTGCCGGGGCCTATGCGCTGGGCATTATGGGGTGGCCGGTGCTGCTGCTGGTGCTGGCGGCGATCGCCATCTACGCCCTGACGCTGGCGCCGGTCACCTGGGTATTGCTGGCGGAGATTTTCCCTAACCGCGTGCGCGGGCTGGCGATGTCTTTGGCAACGCTGGGGCTGTGGGTAGCCTGTTTCCTGCTGACTTACACCTTCCCACTGCTCAATGCCGGTCTGGGCGCGGCGGGCAGCTTCACGCTCTATGGCATCATTTGCGCGCTGGGCTATCTCTACATCCTGCGTAACGTGCCAGAGACAAAAGGCGTGACCCTGGAGGCGCTGGAAGAACAGTTGGCGGCGAGCCACCAGAAAAGCGCAACGGCAGCCAACACCGGTCGAGCGCACTGATGACCGAACTGCTGCTTGAGAATGCGTATCTGCGGATGCGCATTACCCCGCAAGGTGGCGCGGTACTGAGCCTGGAGCGGGTGGCTGACGGCCAGCCGCTGCTGCACCCAGGGAAGGGCGCTCGGCCGGATGGTGTGGCGCTGTTTCCCATGCTCCCCGTGGCAAACCGGGTGCGGGATAATCGCTTTATGCTGGCGGGAGAGTGGGTGATGCTGCCGGACTCCCCGGCGGATAATGACTTCTTCCTGCATGGCGACGGCTGGGTAAGCCGCTGGACGGTGATATCACAGACGGCGCAACGCTGCGTTCTGACCCTGAGCCAACGGCACCGCTGCGGGTTCGATTATCACGCCGAGCTGAGCTATACGCTGGTAGAAACTGCTTTGCAGGTGGCGATAACGCTGCGTCATCGCGGGATTAAACCGATGCTGTATGGCACGGGAATCCATCCGTTCTTTACCCTCGATAGCGATACGACGCTGACCTTCTCTTCCGCGGGCTACTGGCCGGAAGGGAAACGGCATTTGCCTGAACGATGGCAGCCCACGCTGCCTGAAGACGCCGACTTTAATCGGCCCGCACCGGTTGCCGACCGCTGGCAAAATGTGGGCTATTCCGGCTGGGGCGGCGTGGCGACGCTACGACGATCGGACATGACGGTGCAGCTGACGGCCCGTACGCCCTGGCTGATGTTGTATCACCCGCCCGGTGAATCATTTGTCTGTCTTGAACCGCAAAGCCATCCGGTTGATGCGCACTCGATGGAAGGACAGCCGGGGTTGGTGTTGCTGAGTGCGGGGGAGGAGATGCATTTTTCGGCGGAGATAGCGCTGGTGTAGCCCGGCGGCGCGATGCCTGCCGGGCTAGCGGGCCTGTAAATTAACGTCCCGCTTTCAGCTTCTGGTAATACTCTTCGTACAGCGTGCTGGCGCTGCCAACATCGTTTTGCCATTCGCCTTTGTTGATGGTTTCGGCATCCGGGTAGAGCGATTTGTCGTTAGCGACTTCCGGGCTCAGCAGCTTACGCGCCGCCAGGTTTGGCGTTGGGTAGCCGATGGTTTCCGCCACCTCTTTTGCCACGTCCGGGCGCAGCAGGAAGTTAATCAGCTTCAGCGCGCCCTCTTTGTTTTTGGCATTGGCGGGAATAGAGAGGCTGTCCATCCAGAAGATACCGCCTTCTTTCGGCCACACCACTTCCAGCGGCGTACCGGCCTGACGGGCCACGAACGCCGAGCCGTTCCACACCATCCCCAGATTGACTTCGCCTTCCATATACGGGTTAGCCGGGTTGTCGGAGTTGAACGCCGCCACGTTTGGCATCAGCTTTTTCAGCTCGTTGTAGGCCGCTTCAATCTCTTTCGGGTCGGTGGTGTTACCGGAGTAGCCGAGCTTACGCAGCGCGACCTGGAACACTTCACGGGCATCGTCGGTCAGCAGCAGGCTGCCTTTATACTCTGGCTTCCACAGGTCAGCCCAGCTGGTGACGGTTTTCGGGTCAATCGCATCGCTGTTGATGCCAATCGCCGTGGCGCCCCAGATATACGGGATCGAGTAATCGTTGTTCGGATCGAACGGTTTGTTGAGCATCTCCGGGTCGAGGTTCTTAAAGTTGCTCAGCTGACTTTTGTCGATCTTCTGGATCATGCCCTCTTTGCGCATCTTGTCGACAAAGTAGGTCGACGGCACCACCAGATCGTAGGCACCGTCTTTGTAAGTCTTGAGCTTGGCGTACATGGTTTCGTTCGACTCGTAGGTCGAATAGATAACCTTGATGCCGGTCTCTTTGGTGAACTGTTCCAGAAGTCCAGGCGGCACGTACTCCGTCCAGTTATAGAAATAGAGCGTTTTGCTATCGTCCGCGTGGGCCGCACTCATACCGAGCGCTAAAGCACCTGCCGCGAGCAGGTGGCGTGACCATTTTTTCATTTTACGTCCCCTGAGTTTAGTGCCTGACCTTCAGGCCCTTGGTTTTATCTCGTGCAATCAGCTGGCTGGCAATCACCATCACCAGCGACAGCACCAGCAAAATCGTCGCCAGCGCGTTCACTTCCGGTGAAACGCCAACTTTCACCATTGAGTAGATCTTCAGCGGCAGAATTTCATAGCTCGGCCCGGTCACGAACGACGATACCACCACGTCATCCATCGACAGGGTAAAGCTTAGCAGCCAGCCGGCGGCCACTGCCGGTAACGCCAGCGGTAGAATGATTTTGCGCAGAATGGTCAGTTCGCTGGCTCCGAGATCCTTCGCCGCTTCCAGCATGCGCACGTCAAAGCCTTTGAGGCGCGAGTAGACGGTGACCACGACGAACGGCAGGCAGAAGGTGATATGCGAGAACAGCAGCGACCAGAAACCAAGCTGAATGCCGAGCAGCATAAACAGCACCAGCAGAGAAATCGCCATCACGATATCCGGCGACATCATCACCACAAACAGCATGCCGCTGACGAACGGCTTGCCGCGAAAGCGGTAGCGGTACAGCGCTACGGCGGTGAGCGAGCCAATCAGCGTGGCGGCGGTGGCGGAGAAAATCGCCATCGTCAGCGAGTGCTGGGCCGCCTGTAACAGGCTGTCGTTGTTCATCAGCAGGCTGTACCATTTGGTGGTGAAGCCCTGCCAGTTGATCCCGAAGCGTGAACTGTTAAACGAGTTGACGATCAAAATGATAATCGGGATGTAGAGATAGGCGTAAATGGCGGACATAAAGCCGCCGCGCAGCAGTCGACCGATCATTCCAGCTCCACCTTCTTATTCAGCAGGCGCGAGGCGCGCCAGTACACCAGCAGCATCAGCCCCATCACTACGGTCAGCGTAATGCTGGTGGCCGCACCGAACGGCCAGTCGCGGATGTTGAGGAACTGGCTCTTGATGACGTTACCAATCAGCAGGTTTTTCGCACCGCCCATCAGGTCAGAGACGTAGAACAGCCCCATCGCTGGCAGCATCACCAGCAGACAGCCGGCGATAATCCCCGGCATGGTCAGCGGAATAATGATGCGGATAAACGTTTGCAGCTTGCTGGCACCGAGGTCTTTCGCCGCTTCCAGCAGCGGTTTATCGAGCTTTTCAATGCTGGAGTAGAGCGGCATCACCATAAACGGCAGCAGGATATAGACCAGGCCGATAATCACCGCGCTGGGGGTGAACATGATGCGGATAGGGGTATCAATAATGCCCAGCCACAGCAGGAACTCGTTGAGATAGCCCTTGGTGCTGAGGAAAATTTTCAGCCCGTAGATGCGAATCAGCGAGTTGGTCCAGAACGGCACAATCAGCAAAAACAGCAGCAGCGGGCGCACGTTATGCGGCAGACGCGCCAGAAACCAGGCGAAGGGATAGCCCAGCACCAGGCACGCTAGCGTCGCGATAAACGCCATGTTCAGCGAATGCAGCAGCACCTCGGCGTACAGCGGGTCAAGCAGCCGGGTGTAGTTGTCCAGGGTAAAGACCATCTGGACGAAGTTGGCATCATCACGCGTCAGGAAACTGGTGATGATGATCATCAGGTTGGGCAGGAACACGAACAGCACAAGCCAACCGACGATGGTGGCAATCACCACATTCTGGAACTTACTTGTGCTCTTCATCAGCCAGTACAACCTCCCAGCTTTCTACCCAATTAATCGCCATTTTCTGATCTAACGAGTGGTCAAAGTCGGGGTCGTCTTCGTTGAAGAATTCGCTGACCATCACCATCTTGCCGTTCTCAAGCTCAACCACTGACTCCAGCGTCATGCCTTTATAGTTACGCTCGCGTACGTAACCAATCAGGCCGTCGACTTCGGTGCCGTCGTGAATTTCATCGACGCGCAGATCTTCCGGGCGCAGCAGAACGTTAAGCTTTTGCCCCGGCGTGACCGGGAATTTGACGTCAATATTGCATTCGCGGCCTTCGACGCTGGCGCGCACGCGCAGCTCGTCGAGGCGTTCAATAACGGTGGCGTTGAAGATGTTGATCTCGCCAATAAAGCTCGCCACAAACAGATTCTTCGGCTCTTCGTAGATTTCGCGCGGCGTGCCGTCCTGCTCAATTTTGCCGTCGCGCATCACCACGATACGGTCGGACATGGTCAGGGCTTCCTCCTGGTCATGGGTGACGAACACGAAGGTGATGCCAAGCTTACGCTGCAGCGCTTTCAGTTCGTTCTGCATCTGCTTACGCAGCTTGTAGTCGAGCGCGGAGAGGGATTCATCGAGCAGCAGCAGGCTTGGCTTGTTGACCACGGCGCGGGCAATGGCGACGCGCTGTTGCTGCCCGCCGGAGAGCTGGTGCGGTTTACGCTGGGCAAACTCTTCAAGCTGCACCATACGCAGCGCATCGTGAACCCGTGGGCTGATATCGTTTGCCGGGGTTTTCTGCATCCGCAGGCCAAAGGCGACGTTATCGAAAACGGTCATATGCGGGAATAGCGCGTAGCTCTGGAACACGGTATTGACGTGGCGGTTTTCGGCAGGCACGTCGGTGATGTCCTGGTCCTCCAGATGGATTGTCCCGGCATCGACGTTTTCCAGCCCAGCGATAAGGCGAAGAACGGTTGTTTTACCGCAGCCAGAGGGGCCAAGCAGCGTGAGGAACTCGCCGTTATTGATGGTCAGGTTCAGATCGGAGATGACCGTTTTCCCATCGAAATCTTTGCGAATTCCCGCCAGTTGCACCAGCGGTGAAAGCGAACGCGATTTTGTATTCAATTTCTTACTCTGTCCCATGTCAACACACCGGATGGCTTACCGATGCGGGGTTTGTGGTTATCCACCTTTAGACGTTTAGAGGTCTGATATTTATTAATAAGGGCTGGCATTCTACGGCAAACGATACCCAATCGCCAATCCTTGTCTAAGCTACCTTAGGTATATCTGATGATTAGCGACGAATTGATGAAAAAAATGGCCTTTGCCGGGCTAAAAGTGACCTGACGCAATATTTGTGTTTTCCTGCTTATTGATAATGTTGTCACAAAAAGTGAGGGTGGCTACATGGATAAATTGCTTGAGCGTTTTTTGCAGTACGTTTCACTGGACACACAGTCGAAGCCCGGCGTGCGTCAGGTGCCGAGTACCGAAGGGCAGTGGAAACTCTTACATCTGCTCAAAGAGCAATTGGAAACAATGGGGCTGGTTAACGTCACGCTAAGCGAGAAGGGAACGGTGATGGGCACCCTCCCGGCGAACGTCAGCGGCGATATTCCAGCGATCGGTTTTATCTCCCATGTTGATACCGCACCGGATTTCAGCGGTAAAAACGTCAATCCGCAAATTGTTGAAAATTATCGCGGCGGTGATATCGCGCTGGGTATCGGTGATGAAGTGCTATCGCCGGTGATGTTCCCGGTGCTGCATCAGCTGCTGGGGCAAACGCTTATCACCACCGATGGCAAAACGCTGCTCGGTGCCGATGATAAAGCCGGTATTGCCGAAATCATGACCGCGCTGGCGGTGCTGAAAGAGAAAAACATCCCGCACGGCGATATTCGCGTGGCGTTTACCCCGGATGAAGAGGTTGGTAAAGGGGCGAAGCACTTTGATGTCGAAGCCTTTAATGCCCAGTGGGCCTATACCGTGGACGGCGGTGGCGTGGGTGAGCTGGAGTTTGAGAACTTCAACGCTGCCTCTATTACCATCAAGATTGTCGGCAACAATGTGCATCCGGGTACCGCGAAAGGGGTGATGGTCAACGCACTGTCGCTGGCGGCCCGCATTCACGCGGAAGTGCCGGCCGACGAGAGCCCGGAAACCACCGAAGGCTACGAAGGTTTCTATCATCTCACCAGCATCAAAGGTTCGGTGGATCGCGCAGAGATGCACTACATCGTTCGCGACTTCGACCGTAAGCAGTTTGAAGCGCGCAAACGCAAGATGATGGAGATTGCTAAGAAGGTGGGCAAAGGTCTGCACCCGGATTGCTATATTGAGCTGATTATTGAAGACAGCTATTACAATATGCGCGAAAAGGTGGCCGATCATCCTTATATTCTGGATATTGCCCAGCAGGCGATGCGCGATTGCGACATCGAGCCGGATCTCAAACCGATTCGCGGCGGCACTGACGGTGCGCAACTGTCGTTTATGGGACTCCCGTGCCCGAACCTCTTTACCGGCGGCTATAACTACCACGGCAAGCACGAGTTTGTGACCCTGGAAGGGATGGAGAAAGCGGTGCAGGTGATTGTGCGCATCGCGGAGCTGACGGCGAAACGCGGCTAGTCAGCAAAGAAAACCCGGCTGATATATGCGCCGGGTTTTTTGTAGGCCGGATAAGGCGAAGCCGCCATCCGGCAATGTGCGTCGTTCTGCCGGATGGCGGCTTCGCCTTATCCGGCCTACGCATTATCTATTCTGCGAAAAACCAATACCCGCTGTTCACCAGCGCGGCCAACATTGCCAGGAAGGATGGGTCGTCCAGCGCCTCACCAAAATGCTGGCTCTCCAGCATAATACTGCCCGCCATCGCGTCCAGCGCCTGCTGATGCGGTGAATCGACTTTCTCGCCGTTAACAAAGAAGTCATCGCCAATACGAATCACCCGCAGGCCGCCCAGGCGTTGCAGCATGTCGCCCTGTTGCAGCGCATCGTAAATCTCATCCGGCTGATAAGGCGGCTCCGGCGGCGCAATATCCAGCTCATGGCGCGACTGGCTGATAAACTCGCCCAGCCACTGCTGGAAATGTTCCGGCTGCTGGATCATCCCCAGCATCATGTCACGCAGACGATCCACTTCCTGCGGCAGCAGATCTGCCGGGTGATCGCGCGAAGGTACGTCCGGGTCGCTGTAGTGCTGGCTGCCGAGGTCGCGCTGCAGAATATAGTCGGCAAAGCCACTGATCAGCTCGCGGCTGTTTGGTGAACGGAAGCCTACGGAGTAGTTGAGTGAATTCTCCAGCGCGTAGCCTTCGTGCGGGAATCCTGGTGGAATATAGAGGATATCGCCGGGCTCCATCTCTTCATCGATGATCGCCTCGAACGCCTGCACCTGCAGCAGATCCGGGTGTGGGCAGTGCTGCTTGAGCGCGGTTTTCTCGCCTACGCGCCAGCGACGACGGCCGGTACCCTGAATGATAAAGACGTCATACTGATCGACGTGCGGGCCTACGCCGCCGCCCGGTACCGAGAAGGAGATCATCAGATCGTCAATGCGCCAGTCGGGGAGGGCGCGGAACGGGCGCATCAGCGCGCTGGAAGGTTCGTGCCAGTGGTCAACGGCCTGAACCAGCAGCGACCAGTTGCTTTCACCGAGGTGATCGTAACTTTCGAAAGGACCGTGGCTGACCTGCCAGTTGCCATCAAGGTGGCTCACCAGCCGGCTATCTACTTCATTTTCCATCGCCAGACCAGCCAGTTCATCCGGTGAAATAGGGTCAATAAAGTTGGCGAAGCCGCGTTTCAGCACCACCGGGCGTTTTTGCCAGTAGCGCGCCATAAAATCGGGCCAGTTTAACGTTAAGTGGTATTCCATATTGATATTTCCGCAGCAGATGTATGTCCGGATTATACATCGTATTCACAAAACTACTCTGCTACGGAAACATTATTTACCCTTCGTGACTGTCCAGATCCTGATGGCCGAAAAGAACCTCCATTTTCGCGCCGCCGAGCAGGCTTTCGTGGGCGATGATCTGGCCGTCATATTGGTCAACGATATCGCGGGCCACCGACAAGCCAACCCCTTGTCCTGGGCGTAACGTGTCGGCACGCTGGCCGCGGTCAAATACGATATCGCGCTTGCTGTGCGGAATGCCCGGACCGTCATCTTCGACAAAGATATGCAGATAATCATCGGTCTGGCGGGCGGAGACCTCAACGAACTCAAGGCAGTACTTGCAAGCGTTGTCCAGCAGATTACCCATCACCTCCATAAAGTCGTTCTTCTCACCGACGAAGGAGATCTCCGGCGAAATGTCCAGAGTGATGTTAACCCCTTTACGCTGATAGACCTTATTGAGCGCTGACGTCAGGCTATCCAGCAGCGGGGCGACCGGATGAAGCTCGCGGCTAAGCAGAGTGCTATCGCTACGCATGCTGGCGCGATGCAGGTAGTAGCCAATCTGCTGCGAGATGCGGCTTATCTGCTCCAGCATCACCGGCTCGGCCTCGCTGACGCTGATCTTTTCACTGCGCAGTGAGCGCAGCGAGCTTTGCAGCACCGCTAGCGGGGTTTTCAGACTGTGGGTCAAATCGGTGAGCGTAGTTCGATACTTGTCATAGCGGTCGCGCTCGCTTTTCAGCAGCCGGTTCAGGTTACGCACCAGGCTTGTCAGCTCGCGGGTGGTGTCGGGGTTCAGATGCTCGCGGTGATGCTCCTCCAGCTCGCGAACCTCGCGGGTGAGGTCGGCAATGGGTCGCAGGCTCCAGTGGGCCGCAATCCACAGTAGCGGGATCACCAGCAGCAGGTTGGCGGCAAGCACGTAGGAGAACCAGCTCCAGACCATATAGGAACGTTTGAGCTCAATCGGAATGGTATCGACTACCACGATGGTCAGCGCGGGCATCAGGCTGGTGGCCGGGTAGCTGTTGACGGCCACTGAGTGGGTCATCTCCGAATCATCGCCTTCCTGGCGCATTTCGGTCAGCTCTTTTTGCATCTCATGATCGTCGCGCAGCAGGGTACTACTCGCGGTAGCATCGGCTTCTACCTCATAGAAACCGTTGCCTTTAAGCCACTCGGGCTGAATGCTTTCCACCAGCCACGGCAGATCTTTTTGTTGCCACAGCAGTTTGCCCCGATCGTCATAGATCAGCGCAACCGTGGGGCCCTGCATATTGAGATTTTCGGGGATATCGACGTGCAGCGCGTTGTCTTCCCATTTGGAGAGGGTATAGAACAGGTTGCTCTCACCGCGCAGCAGACGGAAGGTGGTTTTATCGAAGCTGACGCTGTAACCGACCAGTGCCACCATGCCGTAGGCCAGCGACAGCACGATAACCACCGCAGCCGTCGCCAGCAGGAAACGCATCCGCAGCGACAGCGGCAGGAAATGCCGACGTAAGCTCTTCATTCACGTAGTTCGAACAGATAGCCCTGACCGCGAACGGTGATAATCACGTCCTGGGGATACTGAGCCTGAATTTTCTTGCGCAGGCGGCCCATCAGTACGTCGATGGTGTGGCTCTCGCGCAGCTCCGCATCGGGATAGAGCTGAAGCATCAGGGAGTCTTTACTGACCACTTTGCCGTTATTGCGAATCAGCGTTTCCATAATGGTGTATTCAAACGCGGTGAGCTTAATCACCTCGTCATTAATGGAGAGTTCGCGGCGGGAGAGGTCAACCTGGAACGGCGGTAGTGAGATAACCTGCGAAGCATGGCCGCTGTTACGACGCATCAGCGCCTGCATACGGGCCGCCACTTCTTCAATATGGAACGGCTTGGTCACGTAGTCATCGGCGCCCGCGCTCAACACTTCCACCTTATCCTGCCAGCTTTCACGCGCGGTGAGCACCAGAATAGGCAGCGAAATATCGTGGCTGCGCCAGCGGCGGATCAGCGACAGGCCGTCTTCATCAGGAAGGCCTAAATCAACAATCGCAATATCCGGGATATGCTCGCCTAAGTAATAATCTGCTTCCTTCGCATCTTCTGCGGCATCCACCTGGTGGCCCATTTCCTGGAGCTGAACTTTCAGGTGGTGACGTAACAGAGCGTTGTCCTCTACGACGAGTACGCGCATGCTGTTTCTCCATTAAATAAATTACGTGAATAGTTTAACGCGATTATGAGCTTATGGAGATAAACATTAACTAAATTGGCGGAAAAGTCCCCTCCTTCAGGAAGAAGGAGGGGTAGAGCGGGATTATTTCAGCTCGTCAACCATGGTGATGGCGCGGCCGATATAGTTCGCTGGCGTCATGGCTTTCAGACGGGTTTTCTCTTCTTCCGGCAGCGCCAGACCGTCGATGAACTGCTTCATGCCTTCGGCATCCACGCGTTTGCCGCGGGTCAGTTCTTTCAGCTTCTCGTACGGTTTTTCGATACCGTAGCGACGCATCACGGTCTGAATTGGCTCAGCCAGCACTTCCCAGTTGTGGTCCAGTTCGTCGAGCAGACGATCGCGGTTCACTTCCAGTTTGCTCACGCCTTTCAGGGTGGACTGGTAGGCGATCAGCGCATAGCCAATACCCACGCCCAGGTTACGCAGCACGGTGGAGTCGGTCAGGTCACGCTGCCAGCGGGAAACCGGCAGCTTGCTTGCCAGGTGCTGCAGCACGGCGTTGGACAGGCCCAGGTTGCCTTCGGAGTTTTCGAAGTCGATTGGGTTAACCTTGTGCGGCATGGTGGAAGAGCCGATTTCACCGGCGATGGTTTTCTGCTTGAAGTGGTTGAGCGCAACGTAGCCCCACACATCGCGATCGAAGTCGATCAGAATGGTGTTGAAGCGCGCGATGCAGTCAAACAGCTCGGCGATATAGTCGTGCGGCTCGATCTGAGTGGTGTACGGGTTCCACTGAATGCCCAGAGAGGTGACGAACTCTTCGCTGAACTGGTGCCAGTCAACGTCAGGATAGGCGGCGATGTGGGCGTTGTAGTTGCCAACTGCGCCGTTAATTTTGCCGAGGATCTCAACCTGCTCCAGCTGACGGTACTGACGTTCCATACGGTAGGCGACGTTCGCCATCTCTTTACCGATGGTTGACGGCGTTGCCGGCTGACCGTGAGTACGGGAGAGCAGCGGAATGTCGCGATACTGAACGGCCAGATCTTTGATGGCGTCGATGGTTTTGCGCCAGTACGGCAGCACGACTTCTTCGCGCGCGGTTTTCAGCATCAGCGCGTGGGACAGGTTGTTGATGTCTTCGGAGGTGCAGGCAAAGTGAATGAATTCCGACACGGCGTGCAGCTCAGGCACAGACGCGACTTTTTCTTTCAGGAAATACTCAACCGCCTTCACGTCGTGGTTGGTGGTGCGCTCGATAGTCTTAATGCGCGCCGCGTCTTCTTCATTGAAGTTTGCCACGATGCTATCAAGGAAACCGTTTGCGTCGGCAGCAAAAGCAGGAACTTCCTTGACGGCTGCGTGTGCGGCCAGCTTCTGCAGCCAGCGTACTTCGACTTGTACACGGAATTTCAGCAAACCATATTCGCTGAAAATCCCGCGCAGCGCGCTGACTTTATCGCCGTAGCGTCCATCGACAGGGGAAACGGCGGTCAGTGAGGATAATTCCATAGATCATAACTCCGGGGTTAAATGAGCAAGAATTTGTTTGGCCTGAGTGGTCAGGCGATTACGAGAAAACATCAGCTGTAGACGGCCACCGCCCACCTGGTGCCACAGCACCGCGGCGCGGATACCTGCCAGCAGCGAAGCGCGGACCTTAGACTGCACCTGCGGGCTTTGCAGCACGGCAGGGGAGCCGGTCACCTGAATTCGCGGGCCAAGCGGGCTAATCACGTCAACATAAATACCCGCCATCGCGCTCAGCAGGGTGTCTGACTGTAAATCAAAATGGTCGAGCTGGCGTTGCAGTCCGGCAATACGGTTGCCCAGAATATCCATCGCCCCTTTGGCGGCGGCGAGCTTGCGCTCCAGCACCATCAGGCTGAGGGTATAGCGGGTCAGCTCTGCGTTCAGACCCTGACGGCTGCTGGCGTTCAGCACCGCGAGCAGAGTTTCAAGGCCGAGACGAAGATTGGCTTCACTGCCACCGAAGACGCCCAGCGCAGAGTCCGGGTTGAGATCGATAATACTGTTCAGCGAAACATGTAACGCATCGCCGTCGCAGTGCCCTTGATGGGCTAGCTGCTGCACCAGACGGGCTGACTGGCAAATGCCGGCCAGCGCCAGGGTGATGTCATAGTAATTCTTCGCCACGCTCACTCCTTGTTGGCACCTGACCGGCGACGTAGCGCGGGCCAGAGTGCGTTGTACCCTATCGAAGCAGGGCTTTATTCCACTGGCAGCGGCAGGCGCTGCTCAATCACGCCGCCACCCAGGCAGATTTCCCCGTTGTAGAACACAGCGGACTGACCTGGGGTGACTGCGGCAACAGGTTCTTCAAAACGAACCTCAATACGACCTTCATCCAGCGCGGTGACGGTGCACGGGATATCGGTCTGGCGATAGCGGGTCTTCACGGTGCAGCGGAACGTGCCGGTGACCGGTTCACGGTCAACCCAGTGCAGCTGCTGCGCGATAAGACCAACGGACATCAGGCGCGGGTGATCGTGACCCTGGGCGACAACCAGCACGTTGTTTTCAACGTCTTTGTCGACCACATACCACGGATCTTCCGTCCCTTCTTTGGTCCCGCCAATACCCAGACCTTTACGCTGACCGAGCGTGTGGTACATCAGCCCCTGATGGGTGCCGATCTCTTCGCCGTCAACGGTGATGATTTTGCCCGGCTGCGCCGGCAGGTAGCGGCCGAGGAACTCGCGGAATTTACGCTCACCGATAAAGCAGATACCGGTAGAGTCTTTTTTCTTCGCGGTGATGAGATCCAGCTCTTCGGCGATTTTACGCACCTGCGGTTTTTCCAGCTCGCCGACCGGGAACAGGCTCTGTGCGATCTGTTCGTGGCCCAGCGTATAAAGGAAGTAGCTCTGGTCTTTGTTGCCGTCGAGGCCACGCAGAAGCTGGCTTTTGCCGTTAACATCCGCGCGGCGCACGTAGTGGCCGGTGGCGATGTAATCAGCGCCCAGATCTTCAGCAGCGAACTCGAGGAAGGCTTTAAATTTGATCTCTTTGTTGCACAGGATATCCGGGTTCGGCGTACGGCCCGCTTTGTACTCTTCCAGGAAGAGCTCAAATACATTATCCCAGTATTCGGCAGCAAAGTTCACGGTGTGCAGCTCAATGCCGAGCTTATCGCATACCGCTTGTGCATCGGCCAGATCCGCCGCCGCAGTGCAGTATTCCTCGCCGTCATCTTCCTCCCAGTTCTTCATGAACAGGCCCTCCACCTTATAGCCCTGTTGTTGTAACAGGTAGGCGGAAACGGAGGAATCAACACCGCCGGACATACCGACGATCACTTTTTTCTGGCTTTCTGACATTGGAATACTCACGACATTGGACTTCAAGGCGGCATATTCTATCACGCGGCCCTTTACTTGACACCCTCTGTAAACGGCCAGTTAAATTCGCCGATTAATGACAGCGGATAGCGTGCATCCTGCTGATAGCTACGAATACTTTCGGCTACCAGCGCGGAACGCAGGTTGTTGGCTTGCAAAATCTCGTCGGCGCTGAGCCATAAACAGCGGTCAATATCGCTATCGTGCGGTTCGGTCGCACAGATACTGTCGAGTTCAATGACAAACAGGAATCGCAGGAACGGCGTGTTGTCCGGGGCCTGCCACTGATGCATTCGGAGAAAATGCTGTGGCTTAGCGCGGATACCGGTCTCTTCCCATAGCTCGCGTTCAGCGGCCTGGGCCAGCGTTTCATCTGCCTCAAGGTGGCCCGCGGGCTGATTCCAGAGCGCTTTGCCGTTGATGGTCTCTTCAACGACCAGAAATTTATCTTCAGCGTGAACCACGCAGGCGACGGTAACGTGTGGCTTGAACATGCGGCATCCTTATCGAGCGAGAAAGAAGATAAGGATATAAAGAAGAAGAGGGGGAAATCAAACTCGCGCCGACGATTGCCAGCTTTGCTGCACGATGATCCCCTGGCGGTTGCTGAGGGTGACGGTCACCTGCGCCCATTCTCCCGGCGGCAGCGTCAGCGTCATGCTGGCCAGCGACTGCGGCTTTTTCCCCTCAAGCGTAATGCTACCGCGCTGGCTACTGGAGCTTTGCCCAGACGTCCCTTGATGAATGACGCTTACGGTTAACTGGCACTGGCAATCGTCGGCCAATGTGACCATCGGGGTAATAACGACCGCATCGGCCTGCTGTTGGGTATCAAACCAGAGCTGATTGCTAAGGGCGGCGGCGATAAGCAGCAGATGCATAGAAGCCTCCTTTTGGTGAGTAAAATCAGCCGGATGAGAGGCTCATCCGGCTGTAGTGTTATTGCTGTGAGGTGTACGAGTTATTGTGGTTACCGCTTTGGTTCACAATCGTCAGCGAGTTATTGTACGACTGATTAACGTTGCTGTTGTTGTACCAACCGCTCTGGGAGACTAGCACCATCGCGTCATGCGCAGACTGGCCCACGGTTGAGCCGTTGTAGCTGCCGGTCTGTTTCACTTCAATCGAGCTTCTGTCGCCGGTCTGTACCGCCGTAGAGTAGTTGTTGTTACCCGCCTGGTTGATGCTGGTCAGGCTACGATCGCCGGTCTGGTTGGCCACCGAGGTGTTGTTACTGCCGCCCTGGTGTACGTCGATTTTCGATTTGTAGGCGCTGCTTTGCACTGCACTCGAGCCGTTGCTATTGCCAGACTGGTAGACATGGATCATGGCATCCCAGTTACCGACCTGAGGCAGCGTCGGGCTGCTGTACTGCGGGAATTCTGACGGGCCGCCGCCACCTGAATGGCTACCGGAGGCCAGCGCTGAACCCGAGACGAACAATGCTGAAAAAACAACAATTTTCCACGTTTTCATGAAGATACCCCATAGGTTTATCGATAGTTAACTCACCCGTACCGCTTGCTAATTTTGGGTAATGCGAATTGCCATTCCTGCCGAGTTTTGCACAACGCCCGCGCTGCGGTTTGTGCCCGTTTGATTAATCTGCGTAATATTGCCGTTGCCTTTGTTGACAATTTCCGCAAAGTTATCAAAACCCGTTTGCGTAATATCTGCCTGATTACCCGTGCCTGCCTGCACTAATATTGCGGAGTTATTCGTCCCTGATTGGGTAACATTGGCAGTATTACTATTGCCGTATTGAGCCAGCGCCGCGCGATTATTAAAGCCACTTTGGCTTAACGTTGCGGCATTATGTCCACCAAACTGCGAAATTGAGCCAAATAAATGACTGCCAGACTGAGTAATAGCGGCGAAATTTCCACTGCCTTGTTGACCAGTAATAGCAATTTTATCGTAGCCCTGATGGAATTTATCCAGCCCGGAGAATTCTGAGCCCGCTAAATCCCCTCCAGCAGTTGCCAGACAGGAATAACCCAATACGGGTATTAATAAAAACCACTGTTTCATAATGGCACCTTGATTTAACCAACGGTTAAAGTCAGGAGTTAAATCGGCGCACCAATAACCTGCTTTTGAATAATTGGCTGCGCTGATTTATGGCTTGAGTATGTCGGAGGGAAGAAACTAATTTTTTCGCCTGAATTGCGTATTTTGAAAAATCACGTCAGTCGTTAGTATGAGTTTTTGGGGGGAAGCTCGTGGTGGGGCTCGGTGCGTGCGGGATGCTACCGGGATGTGTTCTTATACGATCAGTACGTATTGGTTTACACCTCCTGCAAAACCTGCCATTTCTATGACAAATAATGTCAGGTCTCATTTACACCCACTGCCTTTTTTGGTGGGTCTGGCAATATCATGCATAAAATACGATGTATCTATGAGGCTAATCCCCGAATTTTGCCAAAGAACAATTCCGCTATTTTTTGTAGTAAAATCAGCATTAAGGTGAAATCAGGCTGAAATAAACTGACATGATCTTGTTACAATTTGAAACACAAATAATCCTTGCGATAAAAATGGCAATGTCTAGATTGAACAGTATTGCAGCACTTCCTGGAAACAAGCGCCAATTGTGCGTCCATTTTCCCTTTATTGTCATACTTATATATCAGCAACTACACAGAACAGCACCTCTTTCTTGATATGCATTTTTTATGCATATCAGAAAGAGAGCTTGTTCCGAGCAGCAAGCGGAATGGGGTTTCATAATGCCGATAGAAATAGAAGCGGTGAATAATGATGCGTTAATGCTAATAACCCGGCCTTCATTGCAGGCCACTGCCCTGGTACATCAACTCAGAAGTTCGTTAACGATAAATGTCAAAACCCAGAATATTTTAAAATCGCTCGATCAGCTGAAAGCAGAGCGATTGCTGGTGCTTTTTGACCTAAGCGAGTCGGATAAAAAACGGAATTTACTCTGGCAAACGGAGCTGCGGCGGTTACGCGATAAAGTCAAAGTCCTGTTGATCAATATGCCGGATGATTACGCCTTCCACGAAGTGGAGAGCTGGCCGGGGATCAGCGCGGTATTCTACTTATCCGTTGATGAACACACCCTGATTGAAGGCATCCGCAACGTGCAGAAAGGCGGCTGCCATTTCCCTCACGACCTCACCAGTTATCTTATTAATCAATCAGGTAGTTACCGTTATCATGACGATACCAGCGGGCTGACGCAGCGTGAAAAGGATATCCTGAATAAGCTCAGGATGGGCGCTTCAAACGTGGAGATCGCCAGGCTGCTGTTCATCAGTGAAAATACGGTGAAAACGCATCTCTATAATCTCTTTCGCAAGATTGCGGTTAAAAACAGAACGCAGGCCGTCTCCTGGGCTAACGAAAATCTCAGGCGATAGTTATGAAATATTTATTCCGTATTACAGCATCAATATTGATGCTGATGGTATCGCACGCCAGTTATCCAGCTGAAGTCGAAGTGCCGGGTCTGGTTACCGATAACACTATTACGCGGGTCGGGCATGATTTTTATCGTGCATTCACCACCCACTGGGAGGCGGAATACCCTGCGGCTATCACAATTAATGAACGCCCCAGCGCGCGCTGGGGTAGTTGGATAACCATTAAAATCGACCAGGATGTTTTATATCAGACTTTTTTATTTCCAAGTAAAAAAGACTTTGATAAACAAGTCTCAATGGCTATCGCTGCTGTTTATGACTCTGTATCGAAAAGAGCCATTAACAAAGCATTATTAAATACCGGTGATTTGACCCACGACGAATTCTAGGAGCGTACGATGAAAGTGCTTTCTGTGATGCTTAGCATCGGCTTGCTATCGACTTCTGTTCATGCTGGAAATTTAACCTTCCAGTTTATTAACCCTAATTTTGGCGGTAATCCCAATAACGGTGCATTTTTACTTTCAGAAGCGAATGCGCAGAACTCTTATAAAGATCCTAATGCTTATGATTGGGGAGCCGTTTCGGGAACGTCGGCATTAGATAACTTTTCTTCCGCTGTTCAGTCGCAATTATTGGGTAGCCTAATGGGAAATGTCTCCAGCGGTAAACCGGGGCGATTAGTGACCAATGATTTTATTGTTGATATTAAAAATGTCGACGGCCGGCTCCTGATGAATATTCTCGATCGTAAAACCGGGAAATCCTCAACCATCGAAGTTGACGGTCTGAACAGTGTTTCATCAAATTAATCACCTCCGTGGCGAGATGTAGAAATGAAAAATATAGCTGGCGCAGTGGTTATTTTTATTAGCCTGTTCATGCTTACGGGCTGTATTACCTCTCCCCCTAAACAGGCCGCGAAACCGACGCTATTACCGCGATCGCAAAGCTACCAGGATCTCACGCATTTACCGTCGCCGAAGGGCAAGCTGTTTGTCTCGGTTTATAACATTCAGGATGAAACCGGGCAGTTTAAACCCTATCCGGCCAGTAACTTCTCAACGTCCGTACCGCAAAGCGCCACCGCCATGCTGGTGTCGGCGTTAAAAGACTCCAACTGGTTTATTCCCCTTGAACGTCAGGGGCTGCAAAACCTGCTCAACGAACGCAAAATTATTCGTGCAGCGCAGGAGAACGGCACCGTGGCGGTGAATAACCGCACCCAACTGCCGTCGCTGGTGGCGGCGAATATCCTGATCGAAGGGTCGATTATCGGCTATGAAAGCAACGTGAAAACGGGTGGGGCAGGGGCGCGCTATTTTGGTATCGGCGCCAGCACGCAGTACCAGCTTGATCAAATCGCGGTGAACCTGCGCGTGGTAAACGTCGGTACCGGGGAGGTG
Source organism: Kluyvera sp. 142486 (assembly GCF_046569695.1). Classification (NCBI taxonomy): domain Bacteria; kingdom Pseudomonadati; phylum Pseudomonadota; class Gammaproteobacteria; order Enterobacterales; family Enterobacteriaceae; genus Kluyvera; species Kluyvera sp. 142486. The sequence continues at coordinate 2,592 of NZ_JBKHUI010000012.1, read as the reverse complement.
CTTTCATCGGTAAATACCAGTAAAACGATCCTCTCCTATGAGTTCCAGGCGGGGATCTTCCGCTATATCGACTATCAGCGCATCCTGGAAGGTGAGGTGGGTTATACGGTGAATGAGCCGGTGATGCTCTGCCTGATGTCGGCGATTGAAACCGGGGTCATCTATCTGGTGAATGACGGGATCACGCGTAACCTGTGGCAACTGCAAAACCCGTCAGACGCTAACGCACCGGTGCTGGAGAAATATAAGAACATCATTGTGCCCGATATTTCCTGAACGGGCTTTTCCGGCGAGCGCGGTGTTAGCCGCGCTCTGCGGCCGATGCAGCGGCATCGCGCCATTCGCCGTTTTTCAGGTCATCCAGCGTATAGCTGCCCATCGCATAGCGAATCAACCGCAGCGTTGGGTAACCTACGTGGGCGGTCATCCGGCGCACCTGACGGTTACGTCCTTCATAGAGCGTGACCTTCAGCCATGCGGTTGGAATAGCTTTGCGCTCACGGATTGGGGGATTGCGCGGCCATAGCCATTCCGGCGCGTCCACTCGCTCAATACCGGCGGGTAAGGTGGGACCATCGTTCAGCGTCACGCCATTACGCAGTGCCTCAATGGCTTCCGGCGTCGGTTCACCCTCAACCTGCACGTAGTAAATTTTCCCGGTGCGCTTACCCGGCTGCGTGAGTCTGGCCTGCAGCGCGCCGTCATTAGTTAACACCAGTAGCCCCTCGCTATCCCGGTCAAGGCGGCCTGCGGCGTAGACATTTTGCACAGGAATATAATCTTTTAGCGTGCTACGTCCTGCTTCGTCGGTAAATTGCGGCAACACATCGTAGGGTTTATTGAACAGAATAACGCGTTTTGGTTGGTTATCTTTACGCGCCCTGGTGGCTTGTCGTGAGCTGAATCGCTCAAGCTGGTTTTTTCTAAATGAAGTCTTAATCATAGTATTTTCAGGCTCTATAGATTCGCGCATTATAGCCTAATAACGAGAGTCTTTCATGGCGACAAACAATCAGGTAGTATTGACAGGCTTATTACAAAACATTAACAAAATGCTCTAACTCTTTGTGTTGCAGGAAGACGGTAAGACAGTGCATCTCCAGGCTATACCTAAACGGGATAAGTGGAGTGGGCGTAGTAGCGGCAAGAACCTGTGGCGTAAAGGATGACGAGCACACCAGAAGCGCTCGAAGGAGAGGTGAATGGAAAGCAAAGTAGTTGTTCCGGCGGAAGGTCAAAAAATCACCCTGAAAGACGGCAAGCTGAATGTGCCACACAATCCGATTATCCCATTTATTGAAGGCGACGGTATCGGTGTTGATGTCACCCCAGCAATGCTGAAAGTGGTTGATGCCGCTGTTGAGAAAGCCTACAAAGGCGAGCGTAAAATTTCCTGGATGGAAATTTACACCGGGGAAAAATCCACCCAACTTTATGGCCAGGACGTATGGCTGCCAGCAGAAACGCTGGATCTTATCCGCGACTACCGTGTTGCAATCAAAGGCCCTCTGACTACGCCAGTTGGCGGCGGCATCCGTTCTCTGAACGTTGCGCTGCGTCAGGAGCTTGACCTGTACGTGTGTCTGCGTCCGGTTCGCTACTATCAGGGCACCCCAAGCCCGGTTAAACACCCAGAACTGACCGATATGGTCATCTTCCGTGAAAACTCTGAAGACATCTACGCGGGTATCGAATGGAAAGCTGACTCTGCTGACGCTGAGAAAGTGATCAAATTCCTGCGCGAAGAGATGGGCGTGAAGAAAATTCGCTTCCCTGAACACTGCGGTATCGGCATCAAGCCGTGCTCCGAAGAAGGGACCAAGCGTCTGGTGCGTGCGGCGATTGAATACGCTATCACCAACGACCGCGACTCTCTGACCCTGGTTCACAAGGGTAACATCATGAAGTTCACCGAAGGCGCGTTCAAAGACTGGGGTTACCAGTTGATTCGCGAAGAATTCGGCGGCGAACTGATCGACGGCGGCCCGTGGCAGAAAATTAAGAACCCAAACACCGGCAAAGAGATCATCATTAAAGATGTGATCGCCGATGCGTTCCTGCAGCAGATCCTGCTGCGTCCAGCTGAATACGACGTTATCGCCTGTATGAACCTTAACGGTGACTACATCTCCGATGCGCTGGCAGCTCAGGTTGGCGGTATCGGTATTGCACCGGGCGCGAACATCGGTGACGAATGCGCACTGTTCGAAGCGACCCACGGTACGGCACCGAAGTACGCAGGCCAGGACAAAGTGAACCCAGGTTCTATCATCCTGTCCGCAGAAATGATGCTCCGTCATATGGAATGGTTCGAAGCGGCTGACCTTATCGTTAAAGGTATGGAAGGCGCTATCAACAACAAGACCGTGACCTATGACTTCGAACGTCTGATGGAAGGCGCTAAACTGCTGAAATGTTCAGAGTTTGGTGACGCGATCATCGAAAACATGTAATCCACTCGCTGGGTTCGTGATAAACGGGAGCCGGTGGGTTCCCGTTTTTTTGTGCACAGAAAACCCCCAGCTAGGCTGGGGGTTCCGGAAAGCTTTCAGCTTTAAGCCAGTTATTAAAACCCCTTTTGATTTGTTAAAA